>CAZGIZ010000230.1:0-5649 GCA_964526655.1 uncultured Desulfobacteraceae bacterium
ACAACTATTAAAAAATATGTTTGTTTTATCTTAAAGACGCAGTATATTTTGAGCACAATAGGTGTTCACTGCGGGTCCGGGATTCGCGCGACCGAGGATGCGGAAGGAAGGTAGACAATGGATTTGGAATTAAAAGGGAGGTTTATGAAGCTCTGGGAAAAGTATTTTAATGGCGCGGAACTTCCGATTACTTTTTATTTGACAGGCTTCTGATCCATGTCCCGGAAGGCATCGCGAAGAAGTCTCGATTGGCGGTTATAGGCTTCACGGGGATTCCCAATGTCTTTCATGAGTGAGATCTCCTGGGTGATGAGCCGCGCAATGTTCAGTATGTGGGCCTCACGTTTTTTGGATTCCCGTTTATAGAGGGGATGGTCGCGATTGATGTAGATAATAGTCCCTTCAGTCATGCATTCAGGCCCGTCTTCCCCCAGGTGATCCAGACAGCAGGTCACACCAGCCTCGCCGAATTTGAGCCTTTTGACCACCGCATTGGGGGTGGCGATCTTCAATGAGGGTTTTTTCTCCCTTTTAGGCCTTTCATCTCCCGGCTCCGCCACGGGTTCAGACCCTTCCGGAGACAATAACCCTGACTCTTCTGTCTCTCCTATCTCCTCGATTTCCTTTTCATCCGGCACATCTTTCTCAGGAGTCGCGACCCCTGCCTCGCCGATGCCTTTGGCGTCTTTCTCGGCTATTGGGAGTACTCCGAAGGGAGAAAATTCAGGGTTTAATGTGAGGGCCTGATGCACGCGCTGCAAGGCCTCTTTGAGCGCACGACCTACCCTCTGATTTTCACCAACCGAGGCCAACTGGTCATAGGCCTTCTTCACCTCAGCCGTCTTTTTCCCCATTTCCTTTTGAAATGCCCTGTATTCAGGAGAGTCTTCAATAAACCCTGACCGGTCACTCGTCAGGGGGAGAAAATCCGCATTGATCTCGCCCCTGATGCGCGTGGCCGCCTTTCCCCATGAAGCCATTTCAAAGAGATCCCTTCGGACCGTGACCCCTTTGACCTTGATCTCGATCCCCATATCGTCCTTGGACGCCCGATAGGCTGGGAGGATGACTATTTCCCCGTGTATGACACCATATCGCGTACCGGTCATAACTGGAATCCGGTTGCCGGTCCACCTCCGGGGCGTCACCCTGTAACCGTTTACAAATACAGAGAAATTTTCCGCGCGGATGGGCACGCCTTCGGCAATACGCTGCACCACATCTTCCGGCCTGAATGACCTTTTCAGGTCCACAAGTCGAACCAGCGTGTAGTCGCCTCTCCCCGGATCCTTTGGAAGGCGTGTCAAAGGTATCTCCCAGGAGTCACCTTCCCCCATCCATCGCGCCTTGTCGAAGACGACACGGGCAGCGAAATCGCCCTTTTGAGTGGTGACCTCGAACCGGGAGGCGGCTGCAAGGCTTGCAAATTTACCGATACCGAACTGGCCAATCCGGTTTCGACCGAAACGAGGAGAAAGGGGGTTGAGGAGCTTTTCATCGGACCCCACGCTGAAATACTGCTTGAGGCCCTCCAGGTCCATGCCCTGCCCGTTGTCTGCAACCGTTATCTCTTTTTCCGATACGGTTACATCGACCCTGGTCGCGTCCGCGTCATACGCGTTGTTGACAAGTTCTCTGAGCAGTTCAATGCTCTGCTCATAGAGCCTTTCACCGATCGTTATGATGTGGCCTTTGTCAACCGTGACTTTGAGGAATGAGGTTTCATTTGACATGGGGCTTAACTCAAGATTTTTTGGGGACAAATATAGGCAGGGTCGAGACTCTGTGTCAACAGCAAACCATTGCAGGAAATCGTCTTCCAGGAAAAGGGTGCGTCTCATTTCATAGTAAGAAACCCCCGCTATGCAGGACTAAGAAGCAGAGGCTATGCCATAGGAGTCAATTCTCCGACCTCCGCTGTGGCTCCAAAGCCTAGTGTCCTATGGGCCAGGATCTTTACAGGATGGAAGTGGGGCTGCCTCGTGTGTGAGGGATTGACACCCGAGGTTTGGATGTATATAGTACTGACCAGTCAGTTCTGAAGAAAGGAAAGCCATGGCAGGGCAGGACAAGCGGCAGGAGATAATGGAAGCGGCGGAGACACTTTTCAGAAACCGGCGTTTCCATGAGATTACCCTGGACGAAATCGCCCAGGCGGCAAAGGTGGGCAAGGGGACCATATACCGTTTCTTTTCCAGCAAGGACGATCTCTTTTTTCAGACCGCAACTTCAGGCTTCGATGATCTGTGCGATGTGATTGAAAAGAATGTCTCCCGCCAGAGTGACTTTGCCGGGCAATTGCTGACGGCCTGCGAGGAGATCACGCAATTTTTTTATCGTCGCAGGCAGATGTTCCGCATGATGCAGATGGAGGAAGGCAGGGTCATCTGGAGCCAGGGTTCATTGTGGGACCTCTGGATGTCCCGCCGCGAAAAGCTGGTGAAGGCCCTGGCCAGGATCCTGGACCGGGGTGCAGGGGAAAACAAGATCAGGCATGACGTGCCGGCGATGGTACTGGCCGATTTTCTCCTGGGCATGCTACGCACCAGGACCCGGTACCTGTCCGGGGCTGATGATTCCGTCAAGCGACTGGAGGTGCTCCTGGATATTTTCCTTTTCGGCGCCCTGGGGTGTGACCCCTCCCATCTACGGGAACGGCAAAGTCCTGTGGAATTTTTTTAAGATAGGGCTGAAAAAAATGACCCCGCCTGCGCCATGGCTCGAAGCTATTTTTACTATGACTGCCCTATGGCATACAGGTGATTAAATGTGTTAAACTAAGTCCTTGGGATGGTCGAAGATCCCGAGCCTCGGGAGTAATGGACATCCGGTATGATATTACTTTTCAAAGAGATATCTACTTGCTTGGAAGCAAATGACCAAATATTCGGGGTTTGCAGGCATTACATTGGCATTTAAAGGGGTTGGAGGCATAAACCCCAAATATTTGGTCATGGCAATATACAGTGGAATTTCAAAAAGATATCTCTTTGAAAAGGAACATCATACCTGCTTCAGATATGAACACCTTTCAAGGGTGCGTTTATAACCGGCCCCGCCGGGGTCGGCTTTTTATTTGATGAATGGGGGCAATAGAAGTTGACAGATGAAGTAAAACAGCCGCGTCGCATAATGAGGAGGATGGCAATGGGGATCGGCCTCCTCCTGGTTCTGGCCGTGGCCGCCGGCGGCTATTGGTTCTATTTCGCCCGCGGGGTCGTCACATCCAATGACGCCCGTCTCGACGGGGACCTTGTGGACATAGCTTCCCAGATCAGCGGAAGGCTGACCATGGTTCATGGGGAGGAGGGCGCCACGGTCCGGACCGGGGAAATCCTGTTTTCCCTGGACAGGAAGGCACTTACAGCGGCCCTCGCCAGGGCGGAGGCGGATGAAAAATCCGCCAGTGCGGACCTGCTCATGGCCGAAGCCGAATATTCCAAGGCGCTCCGGGGCCCGCGGCCCGAGGAAATCCGCATAGCCGAGGCCGCCGAGCAAAAGGCAGCGATGTCACTGAAACTCGCCCGGGAAGACTGGGGCCGCATCGAAAAACTCCACAGCGGAAAGGTGGTATCCGCTTCGGAACTGGACAAGGCAAGAACCGTTTATGAGGAGGCCCTGAAGGGTCACGAAGAGGCCATCAATCAGGTCCAGATCCTGAAGCAGGGATCCCGTCAGGAGGATCTCGATGTGGCCAGGGCGAACGTTGAGACCAAGAAAGCCCGTTTAGCGGGGGCTCAGGCCGCGCTCCAGCAGGCAAAGGTCAACCTCGATTTTACGGAGATCCGCGCCCCCTTTGACGGGGTCATCGCCCGCAAGTGGCAAGATCCCGGGGCCGTGGTACAGGCTGGAACGCCGGTCATGACCCTCTTTAACCCCGCCACCCTCCATGTTGCCGCCAATATAGATGAAAAGGACCTGGGCAAGATCGCCGTGGGCGATGCCGTAGACATCTCCGTCGATGCCTACCCCGACCTGAACCTCAAGGGAGAGGTGGTAAAGATCCTGCCGGCCACAAACAGCGAATTCAGCCTCATTCCGGCCGAAGGCGTCAGCGGCTCGTACATAAAGGTGGCCCAGCGTGTACCCATCAGGATCGCCGTGAAGTGCCCGCCGGATCTCAACCTTGGGCCTGGTCTCTCCGTGGAGATCTCTATTCATATCACCGGGAATCGCCATGGGGGCAATGAATAACAATCCCCGATCACCAGCCTACCGCTGGTCCGTCCTGTCCATTATCATGATAGGCACCTTCATGGCCATCCTGGATACCAGCATCGTAAATGTGGCCCTGCCACACATGATGAGCGCCTTCGGGGTCAACCGGAATCAGATTGAATGGGTTACCACGGGGTTTATGCTGGCTACGGCCGTGTCCATGCCCCTGGTGGGCTGGCTGGTGGGCCGCCTGGGTCACAAGACCCTTTATCTCAGTTCCCTGACTCTCTTCACGGCCGGCTCTGCGGCATGCGCCATGGCCTGGTCCTATGACAGCCTGATCGTGGCCAGGATCATCCAGGCCGTCGGAGGAGGGGCCATCCAGCCCGTGGGAATGGCCATCATCGCCGAACTATTCGAGCCCGAGGAACGAGGCAAGGCCCTGGGTGTCTGGGGGACGGGGATAATGATAGGCCCTGCAATAGGCCCGACCCTGGGCGGCTACCTCACCGACGCCTTCAGCTGGCGCTCGATTTTTTCGGTCAACCTCCCCTTCGGCCTGCTCGCATTGCTGATAGGCCTCACCATCATGGAGAGCGACTCAAAAAGGTTGAAGAGGAAGGTGCCCTTCGACTTGTGGGGCTTTATCTTTCTGTCCATGACCCTGATAGCCGGACTCCTGGCCCTCTCCAAGGGGCAGGAAAAGGGATGGACCTCGGAATATATCATCACATGCCTCGCATTCACGGTTACGGGGCTGGTCATGTTTCTCACCGTGGAGACCGTAATAACGCATCCCCTGCTGGACCTGAAACTTTTTATCTACCGCAATTTCACCCTAAGCATGGTACTGGCCATCTTCCGCGCCGTGGGGATGTTCGGCGGCATTTTCTTAGTCCCGCTTTTTCTGGAGAATCTGGTGGGATACACAACCATCCAGACCGGCCTCTGGATGATGCCCGGAGCCGTGATAGTCGGCATCATGATGCCCCTATCGGGTCAAATGGCGGACCGCTACAGCATACGGTGGCTTGTGCTGGGCGGGTCCATGCTGACGGGAATCTCTCTGCTCCTCTATGGCGACCTTGATCCCCGCTCCGGCGCACTTATGATCATCGGACCTCAATTGATCCGAGGTATCGGACTGGCCCTCATGATGGCACCCTTGATGACCGCGGCCATAAATTCCGTGCCCCAGGAGCAGGTGGCTACGGCGTCCAGCTTTCTGAATGTTGCCCAGCGCGTCGGGGGGTCCTTCGGCATAGCCCTCCTGAACACATTCGTCACCAACTCCGTACGCGTTCATGCGGTCCATCTGGGGTCGCTGGTGGGCAACAGCCCGGAGAGCCTCCGCCAATGGGCCGAAATAGGCCTCAGAGAGGGCCACATAAAGGTCCAGGGCCTTTTCCTGAGTACCCAAATGAGGGGGATGGTCTCGGCCGCCGAGACGATTCTGGACCGCGCCAATGTCCTTGGGTTTCAAAACGGCTT
>CAZGIZ010000231.1:0-5628 GCA_964526655.1 uncultured Desulfobacteraceae bacterium
CTGTGGCTCAGGGCTGCTTTCGACACAGGCGCCCCTATGGGGCGCTGATTCAAAGTCTGGTCCTGTGGGCCAGGATCTTCATTCTTCAGGAAAATCGGATAAATTGACCGAATTCAAAGGCACGACCGGGTCGGGAAATCCAGGTCCCATATAGGCGAACATCAGGGAAAGGACACGCTCATTAATCCGCTCATAATCGCTGGTGGGAACTGTCTCCGGTTTTGGGAAATGCCAGTTCATCTGCCTGAAGGCCTGCTGGATCATTATCCCTGAACCGTGAATCTCCGCTGCGCGGGTTATGGAGTAGGCCAGGGCCGCGCCGCAATCCTCTGGAGGGATGAGACCCTCGTAGCCGGGCATTACAAAAACCATGTCAAAGGCCTTTTCACCGGGCGGAAGCACGGGTTTACGTCTTCCGACCCCGGTCGGCAAAAAGGTGAAGACCGCGACCCCTGATTTCTCTACTGGTCCGAGTTCGTTGGCCAGGGACATCATTAAGGAGGTGGTGGCCGCTTTCACGGCGCAGTAATTGCTGGGGCCTATGGGATAACGAAAGGCCGTGGACAGATAGGTGACCACCCCGTGACGCCTCCTCTGCATTCCGGGAACGAAGAGCTTGATTCCGATCAGCGCGCCGCGGGTGGATACCTGGTACTGCCTGTCCATCTGCTGGACCGTGGACCTTAATACGGGGGCCTCTAATGTCATATCCATGGCGTTATTGACGAGGATATCCACCTTGCCGAATTTACGGAAGGCCTTTTCCGCCATGATCTTCATGCTGATCTCATCGGAGACGTCCGTAACAACAAAGAGGGCCGTCCCGGGCCCATTCTCCTTGTCGATAAGTTTTTCGGTCGCGTACCCGGTCTCGGGATTGATGTCCGCTATCACCACCCTGGCCCCGAGCCAGGCAAGGCTCCTGGCGATTCCCAGCCCGATATTGCTGGCGCCTCCCGTTACTACGGCTACCTCTCCCTTTAGTGCATCCCTTTTAAGCCCGGTCCTGTCCACTGTGAGCGGGGCTGTATCCAGTATATCGTCCATTTCTTCTCCTTTCAGATGAGTCGTGACAGTCTGGTTGATAATAGATGATAGCAGAGAGTAAATATATTTGAGGCCGGAATCAAGAGGAATTATAGTGCAGGCATTTTACTTGATTGGTAAAGCGCCCTGTGATAGGCATTTCTTTTAAATGGACCCTAATTCGAACATTTATATCATGTACGATAATGAAGGAATTCATGACTGTAAAATCATACGAAATACTGTTATCCACAACAGCCGGGACTGATATACTGGATCTCACTCCCATGGTGTCAGGACATGTGAAAGAGTCAGAAATCTCTAATGGCGCTGTTTTGCTCTTTGTTCCCGGCTCCACCGCAGCCCTGACCACCATCGAATATGAAAGCGGAGTGGTTAATGATCTGAAAAAGGCAATTGATCGATTAGCGCCAAGGGATCTGTATTACGAGCACAACGAGAGATGGGGTGATGGAAACGGGTATTCCCATGTTCGGGCGGCCCTGTTGGGGCCGTCATTAAATATCCCTTTGATAGGCGGCAGGCTTATCCTTGGTACCTGGCAGCAGATAGTGCTGCTGGATTTTGATAACAGGCCGAGAAAGCGGCGTGTTGTTATGCAGATTATGGGAGAATAGAAACTGGTTCCTCCCGTTAATGAGTGCGATTCAAATTAAAATACAAAAGTCTTATGGATACCCGACGGGTCATTCGACTATCCCGCCGACCTGTTCTTGAGCCAGTCTTTTCTCCTCTTAACAAAGGCCTCCCAGTAATCCATGCCTCCCGGGACGATACCATAGGCATCCAGGTTGGTGCCCGTAATCATCCAGGCCTTTTTGGATACCAAAAAAAGCACGGCATTGGCCGTGTCCTGGGGCCCGATAAGATCATGGGAAAGGGAATTTTCCTTCATCTTTTGTATCTGTTCGGGTGGATGCACGTGATCCCCCCTCTCTCCAATGATCATACCCGGGCAGATGGAATTGACGGTAATGTGATAGGGACCGAGCTCAAAGGCAAGATGGCGCGTAAACCCCATGACCCCGGCCTTTGAAGCGGTGTAACCCGCACACCCGTTGATGGTCATGGATTTTCCCGCAGGGGAGGCCATATTGATGATCCTGCCTCCTCCGCGGCTTTTCATCGTCCCGATGACCGCCTTTGAACAGTAGAAGGTCCCGTCCAGATTAACGGCCAGGGTGCGGCGCCATTCTTCGACGGTCATATCCTCAACCAGGATCGGATAGCCGAATCCCGCGTTATTGACCAGGATATCAATTCCACCCCACTCCCGGATGACCTTCTCAACCATTTGATCGACCTCTTCCGGAACACTCACATCGGCCTGGATGGCCAGGGACCTGCGCCCGGAAGCTCGAATCTCCGATGCCGTATCCTCGGCCAGCTCGAGATGGATGTCGTTAACTGCCACGTCCGCGCCCTCTGCACCCAGTGCCAGGGCGATGGCCCTTCCCTGGGCCCCGGGGCCGCCCCCTCCAGCGCCTGTCACCAGGGCGATCTTACCTTCCAGTTCCATGTCAACCTCCTGTAAGAATATAAAGAAAAAAGAAACTTCAGATACAATCCGCGAAAGGGAACGCTGGTTCCAAAACACGGTGAAATGGGTTATATAAATGATCCTGGAACCTGATTTAATAATCTGAACGATTTTTCCGGACTACTTTATCAGATTTTGCCGTCAATAACAAAGCCATCTTCCACTTCCTGATCCTGAGACCCTGGATGAAAAATTCCACATCCTTCCCCATACCGATTTCAGGGAACCAATAGAAACCCGCTTTCCCACCCAGCCCAAGGACCTGCTTCAACGATTGGGAATATTGGAATCATGATCCCTCAATCATTCAGCCAAAATGGCGTACTGCCAAATCGGCCAAATAACGATTTAAACTATACAGTCCAAGAAACAACTTGCTTAAGAGCCAGCGTCCCCTCTCACGTCCGGATCTCCTCTTTTTTATCTTTTTTTTACCTCTGGATTGGTTGACAATATAATAATAAAAAAGTTGACAATTGGTTGACAATAATGTTTCATATAGACATGTCTTCACGAGATAACATATTGGAATATTTATCAAGACATAAGATCGTATCAGGAAGGGAACTATCCGCATATTTGGGTGTTTCAAGGCAGGCCGTTAATAAACACCTCAAGGAATTAATACGATCAGGGGAGGTTGAGAAACTGGGCTCCACCAGGGGCGCTTCATACAGGTTAAGGGAAAGGGGTGACACGGAAAGATCCAGGGGAAAATTTGAAAAAACATACAATCTGAACAATCTGGAGGAAGATTCGGTATTTAAAGAAATAAAGCTTTTCCTCAATCTGGAAAAGGAGCTTAATCACCTTGTTTTGGATATCGTCAGATACTCTTTCACCGAGATATTGAATAACGCGATAGACCATTCTTCATCGGCAAACTGTTCCGTGAAGGCCGGTTTTGACTCATACGATTTTTACTTTAATATCAGAGATTTCGGGGTAGGCGTCTTTTATTCGATTTTCAACAAATTTAATCTGGCGGATGAAAACGCCGCTGTAGGAGAACTCATTAAAGGTAAAACAACAACCATGGCCGAGAGACATTCGGGTGAGGGTATTTTTTTCACATCCAAGGCGGCGGACAGACTTTCATTGCATTCCCATAAAACTGATCTTCTCTTCGATAACTTAAATGAGGATGTCTTTATAGAAGAAAAGAGATTTTTAAAGGGTACTGATGTCTTTTTCACCATCAGCAAACGTTCGAAACGAAAGCTGGAAAAGGTATTCCAGGATTATGCCTCTGAGGAGTTTGACTACCGTTTTGATCGGACACGAGTGCAGGTAAGGCTCTTTCAACGACAGTATATATCAAGATCAGAGGCAAGGAGGCTGGTCCATGGGCTGGACAAATTCGCGGAGATCATACTTGATTTCAATGGAGTAAAGACCATAGGTCAGGGTTTTGCTGATGAAGTTTTTCGTGTCTTTAAAAAAGAACATCCCGATATCATAATAAAAACGGAAAATGTCAGCCCGGCCCTTGAGCCGATGATAAGACATGTGGTTGACAATTAGCTTTTCTGCAGGTTGACAATAAGTTGACATTTATTGTCAGCAAAGAACGCTCAATTATTTAAGAAACGGCGGTATCGCCGAATCCGCCAAATAGCAAATGAACTGCCTGGACGCAGACCAGCGGGGTATCTCCTAATGCACTGTTAGGCAATAACCAGCGTTGAAATAAATCCTTGTCCGCCAGCTCTCATGGTGAGGAATGAAAAGGTTATACTGCTTCTGGCGAAATTCTTAAAGAGTATCAATAGACAGGATGAACAGGATAAACATGATTATTTTGCCTTTCTCCCTTCCATCCGGGAAGGGAGAATAGAATAAGATCCATTAAATTCTGCAAATCCTGTCTAAAAACAATAAAGGTCTATTATGCCCCTTTTAGGGGAATTCCCCATGCCACCAATTCTACTCGTGGTGCCGATTAGCGATCTAAACCATGGCCCCAATCTCCAGGAATCTCGAAAAAGAACCTCCCGTTTCTTAGTATCTCGAAATCTCATTGCCGTTTTAAGGGTTTTATGCCATATTCAGCAAATCTAAACTCACTTTTCCTGTTTCTCACATCTCCATGATATTTTTCATAAGACCGAACGCTGAAATTCTGTTCCTGCTCATCCGAATCAAGTTTATTTGAGTATGGCAAAAAAATCGATATTGATATAAACTGTAACATTATTCTTTCATAAGTTCAGGATTTGGTAAATTTCATTATTGGATTTTTGAAGCATGTTCTTCACGAACTTTGCCTTGGACATTATTTATTAGAATTTTACAAGTCGTTCTGGGACCGATGTCCCCTCTCACTCTCACTGTTGCCTTGCAGTGGAGTAACGCATTACCAGGAGCATATATATGAAAAATCAAATAATCTATGATATCTCGCTGCCTATCTCAGATTCACTCGCGGTCTGGCCGGGGGATCCGCCGGTAAACATCAGTCAATCCTCTCATATTGCAAAAGGTGACATTGCCACGATAAGCCTGCTGAATTTCGGCGCGCACACCGGAACTCACGTAGATGCACCCGCGCACTTTATTCTGAATGGCAATGGGGTTGACACTATTGATCTCGATATTCTGGTGGGTCAGACTTTGGTTGTCGAGGCACTGGATGTTACATCACTCACGGTTTCTGCCTTAGAGTCTTTATTGATCCCGCATGGATTTGATCGGATCCTGTTTCATACTCGTAATTCCCGACTCTGGGAGAAGGGGTCCTCGACGTTCCATAGTGAATATGTGGCCATTCCCGAGGACGGCGCGAAATGGCTTGTTTCACGTGGTTTTCGTCTCGTAGGGATAGACTACCTGTCAGTGGCGCCTTTCGAGAACGGGGCGCCCACCCATCGCGAACTGCTGTCTGCCGGGGTTGTCGTTGTCGAGGGTCTTGATCTACGAGGGATTCGGCCGGGTATCTATGAGATGATCTGTTTGCCATTGAAGATTGTCGGTATTGACGGAGCGCCCGCCAGAGCCATCTTGATCGATAGATCGGCAAATGCCGTGTAGTCTCGAACAGG
>CAZGIZ010000232.1:0-5486 GCA_964526655.1 uncultured Desulfobacteraceae bacterium
GCGATCAACAAGCAGGGGGGAATATTTATCAAGGAATACGGTAAAAAGGTCCCCGTAAAGCTGAAGCTCGTGGATACGGAGAGCAACCCGACAAAGGCGGCGGAACTCACGGCAAAGCTGATTGTAAAGGACAAGGTTGACCTTATGGTTACGATGCACACGCCCGATACGGTCAATCCCGTAGACGCGATGTGCGAGAGATACAGCATGCCCTGTATCTCCCTGGACGCCCCCGTGGATGCATGGCTTACGGGGGGCCCCTATAAGTGGTCCTATCACGCCTTCTGGACGGTGGATTCACTAACCAATCTTTTTGTAGATATCTGGGATATAGCAAGCGATAAGACGAATCACATCGTGGGAGCCCTGTGGCCCAATGACCCGGACGGCACCACATTTGAAAAATTCTTCAAAAAGATCCTGCCGGATAGGGGATATAAGGTGATTGATCCGGGAAGATTCCCCTTCTTTAACAAAGATTTTACCAGTTTTGTCAATCTCTTCAAAAAGGAAAAGGTCGAAATAGTGACCGGGTGTCCTATCGCGCCTGACTGGGGAACTGCCTGGAAACAATTTCATCAACAGGGCTTTATCCCCAAAATAGCCACCATTGCCAAGGCATGCCTATTTCCCGCTGATGTTAACGCCTTAGGCGGCAATCTCCCCAATGGAATCACCACAGAGGTCTGGTGGACCCCCTATCACCCCTTCAAGTCTTCCCTGACCGGAGAGAGTGCCAAGGATTTATGCGATGCCTGGACCAAAGAGACCAATAAAGAATGGACCCAACCCATAGGTTTCAAGTATGCGGGATTTGAGATTGCGGCAGACGCACTCAAGCGGGCCCAGACCCTCGACAAGGAAAAACTGAGAGATGCCATTGGGGCAACCAATATGAATACAATTGTGGGCCCCGTAAAGTATAACGAGCAGCACTTTTCAGAGACCCCGTTAGTGGGCGGACAATGGGTCAAAGGGACGGAGTATCCATGGAAGCTGCAAATCATAAGCGACAAGAGATACCCGAAGATCCCGACGACCGGAGAAATGCAATTCCCAATACCTTCATAGGAGAGGTCTCAGAGGGGCCGGTGGCAAGAACACTATTAATGTTTCTCTACCGGCCTCTATTTTTTAGATCAGGTCCTTACGAGCAGGGAGTATGCACATATGCCGGACATCCTGAAGGTCAATCACATTACAAAAAAATTCGGACAATTGCGGGCCGTTGACAATCTCTCCTTTGAAGTCAGGGAGGGAGAGATCCTTGGGATGATGGGACCCAACGGCGCCGGCAAGACAACGGTGTTCAACCTCCTTACGGGGGTTTTCAGACCCGATGAAGGGAGTATCCTGTTTAAGACCAGGGACATTACCCGGGAGTCTCCCGCGAAGAGATGTCATCAGGGCATAGGGCGCACCTATCAGATTCCCAGGCCCTTTGACAAGATGACCGTTTACGAGAACCTGCTTGTAGGAGCCGTGCATGGAGGGGGATTGAACGAGAGGCGGGGGAGGGAGAAGGTCTATGATGTCCTGGATTTGATCGGGTTATACCCCGTGAAGGATCACATGGCCGGCGGATTGCCACTGCTGGATCGAAAAAGGCTGGAACTGGGGAGGGCCATGGCAACACAGCCGGAGCTGATCCTGCTTGATGAGATTGCCGGGGGCCTGACGGAAAAGGAATCGGAGCAGGTCCTTCAGACCGTGAAAAAGATCTGGAAAAAGGGTATCACGATCGTCTGGATCGAGCATATCCTTATGATGATGTCCGAGGGTGTGGACCGGCTTCTGGTCATATCCGAGGGACGCTGGCTCAACTGCGGGAAACCTGCTGAGGTCATGAATTCGGAAGAGGTGCTCGAGTGTTATTTAGGGGCGGAGGATGAATAGTGCCGGATAGGGTCGCGCTCAAGGTCACGGGAATAGACGTCCTTTACAAGGATTTCCAGGCCCTCTGGAATGTATCCCTTGAGGTGGGGGAAGGGGAGATTGTTTCGGTTATCGGGGCCAACGGCTCAGGCAAGTCCACCCTTCTCAATACCATTTCAGGGCTGCTGACGCCGGCGCGCGGTGAAATAGAATTTCTTGGGGACAGAATCGACGGACAGCCGCCCTACGAGACCGTAGAGAGGGGCATATCCCTGGTCCCGGAGGGAAGACGAGTATTTCCACGTCTCACTGTCTATGAAAACCTCGTTATGGGCTCCTACATGCAAAGAACCAGGAAGGGGAGAGACAAGGGCCTGGGTAAAATCTATGAACTCTTTCCCATACTCAAGTCACGGCGAAACCAGATGGCCAATTCCCTGAGCGGTGGTGAACAGCAGATGCTGGCCATTGGTCGAGCCCTGATGTCAGAGCCGAAACTCATCCTCTGCGACGAGATTTCCCTGGGCCTGGCACCGGTGATAATCAAGGATATCTATAAACGGCTGAAAATCATCAACGGGGAAGGCATTACTATTATCCTGGTGGAGCAGGATATAAAGAGAAGCTTAAAGGCGGCCGGTTACACCTACATAATGCTGGAAGGCAAGGTCATTCTGAAAGGGTCGCCCTCTTTCCTTACCGAGGAACAGGTCAAGAAGGCCTATTTCGGGATTTAATTGATTGTGACATCTTAGTCCCATGAAAAGATATTTCTGTTCCTGGGGGTTCAGGAATAATAATAGCGGGCTCATGGCGTAAGGCACATGGCGCAAGGAAAAGACTAAACCATTCAATCTTTTTAGATTTGCCTTGAGCCTTACGCCCTATGCCTTAAGCCTTTTTATCATGCTTTCATCCCGAATAAGAACGGAGCATTCGGGCGTATGGAAGGGGCTGAATCGTTACGATTTGGCCGTTTAGGGGATCGCATTTTCAAGGAGCTTCCATGGAAGATTTAGCGCAGCCCATCTTGAACGGTATCCTATTAGGGGGCCTTTACGCCGTCATTGCCATCGGCCTCTCAACCATGTTCGGGATCGTCAAACTGGTGAACCTTGCCCACGGGGACCTGATGATCCTGAGCAGCTTTCTGAGCCTGGTCCTGGTCTCCTGGCTGGGAATCAGCCCCTTCTGGACCCTTTTGATTGTGGTCCCGGCAATGTACTTCATAGGTTATTTCATTCAGGGCTTCCTTCTGAACCGCGTCCTGGGCAAGGAGCTGGAGCCCCCTCTTATTGTTGCCTTCGGCCTTTCGATCATCATCCAAAATCTCCTGCTTCTGATTTTTACCCCGGACGCCCGGAGCCTGATGACATCCCTGGCTATAAAAACGATCCCCGTGGGGAAGTCTCTCAACATACCGGCTATCTATCTGGTGGATTTCCTGGCGGGGAGCGTGGTCATCTTCTGTCTGTACTACTTTTTTCAAAAGACCTATATGGGCCGAGCTATCCGGGCTGCCTCCGATGATGAGGTGGCAGCCCAGATAATGGGGGTCAATACAAAGAATATCTATGCAAAGGCCATGGGCATAGCAATGATGACCGCGGGGGTGGCGGGTGTGCTGGTAGGCACCACATTTACCTTTTACCCGCACACGGGTCCCCAGTACCTGATTACGGCCTTCGGGGTTATCGTTATTGCCGGCTTCGGCAGTATGAGGGGGGCATTCGTCGGCGGGCTTATCCTGGCCCTTGCACAAACACTTGGCGCCCAGTTTTTCGGTCCCGGGTATCAGCTGCTTTGCGGTTATGTAGTGTTACTAATCGTCCTGGCCGTGAGACCCCAGGGTCTATTCGGAACGGTGTAGTTTATGGGAGAATTCATTTATAAATCAAGATACTATGTCCTGGGGCTGCTGGTGCTGGCATTGGCGACCGTTCCTCTCTGGGGTACCGAGTACATTGTCCTCTTTTGCCTCCTTTTTTGCCTCTACCTGGCGCTCTCGCAAATGTGGAACCTGCTCATCGGCTATTCCGGGCTCCTGTCTCTTGGCCAGCAGGCCTTTATCGGCCTGGCCGGGTACACCGTAGCCGTTATGTGCAATTACTATGGTGTCTATATCTGGCTGAGTGTATTTTTCGGGGGAGTTCTCTCTGTTTTGCTGGCCCTCTTCATGTCCCTTTTTATCTTCAGGATGAAGTGGGTCTATTTCGGCATCGGGACTTGGATTTTTGCGGAGTCCATGCTGCTCTGGTTCAGCAATTGGAAATATGTCAAGTACGGGGTCGGGTTTTTCATCAAACCGACAACCCCCGTGACAATGAATGATCTCTTTTATGCCTCCCTGATCATAGGAGTGGGATCCGTGCTGCTGGTCTACGGGCTCCTTCGGTCGAAGCTTGGGCTTGGACTGATGGCCATGCGTGATGATGAGGAGGTATCAGAGACTATGGGGGTAAAGGTCTTTAGGTCCAAACTCTATTGCTTTTTAATCGCGGCCTTTGTAACGGGAGTTTCGGCAGGGGTCCTATATGTCTTCCAGGTATTTATTCAGCCCTACAAGGCCTTTGCCATCGACTGGACGGTGATTCTGGTTTTTATAGTTGTCATTGGCGGGATCGGGACCATAGAAGGTCCCATTGTCGGTGCCTTTATTTACGTGCTGCTCTCCCAGTGGCTGTCCGAATACGTCTCCGTCAGCATGCTTATATTGGGGGCCATAGCCATTGCCGTCATACTCCTCGCTCCCAAAGGGATCATGGGCACGCTGCAGGAGAGGCTCGGCTTCGAGATCCTCTCTCCCAGGAGGCGATAGGTAAGAAGAAGGGCGTAGGGCGCAAGGCGCAGGGGAGAAAGCAAATCAGTCAATAAAATCTTTCCTTGTGCCCTGGGCCTTGGGCCTTGAGCCTCCGGGCGGACCCGGCCCGGAGGAGGGGCTCTGAATATTTGGCAAATATCCAATGGAGGTAATCTGAAATGATCATCGATATCTTTAATCACCACATATCCCCGTCCGTGGGCAAGATCATGGAAAAGGCCAAATATTACGGGGAGGGCAAGGAGTTCCCCTATCCTGTTCAGAACGCGGACCCGGAGGTTCGGCTCTCCATCATGGAAAAGTATGGAGTTGACGTGCAGGCCATATGCCAGACCACTCCGGTCCTTTTGGGCCTCAGTGATGATGAAGCCATGGAGGTCTGCCGCCTCTCCAACCAGGATAACTTTGACCTCTGCAGGGCCTATCCGGATAAGTTCGTAAATGTCTGTATCTTTCACCTGCCCGACATGAAGGGGACCATGGAGGAGCTTAAAAGGGCTGTCAACGAGCTGGATTGCCGGGGTGTTACCATCTCCTCGAACCAGGCGGGCAGGGGTCTGGATTCGCCGGAGTTCTTTCCCTTTTATGAGAAGGTGGTGGAACTGGACCTCCCGATTCTTATACACGGGACCCACTGGGAATGCTCCCCCCTGATGGACATGGAACATTCCTGGCGATTCCTGCATGTGTTCGGATGGGATTACGACAGCACCCAGGCCCTGTGGCGCCTCATCTTCGGTGGAGTCATAGACCGGTTTCCCACCATGAAAATCGTCACCCACCACCTGGG
>CAZGIZ010000233.1:0-5473 GCA_964526655.1 uncultured Desulfobacteraceae bacterium
AATCATCAAGACGATCAAGTCGCTTTATGATCGCGTTCGTCTCCATTGTCTCTCCAATCTGTTTTATCGATAGTCTGGTTGTGGCTTTTTCGGTAAAAGGCTACGAAGATGCAAAGGGATCATGGCATCTTTTCGGATTGTAAGACCTGCACCTGTGTATCACTTAGCCCCTTGAGTATTTCTTCAAGTTTCTCATTCTTTGCTTCAACCTGATTTAAAGCCTCTTGAAGCCTTTCATTGAGACGCCTGATTTCTTCAGACTTTTCTCTCTCCCGAGTTATATCCCTTGCGACTATTACCACCTGAAGGACCTTGCCCGTTTCACTCTTCACCGGGAGCAGATCTATTTCTCTGTGCCTCTGATCGCCTTGCCTGTCGGAAAAGGTACGGGAGAGAAATTGGGATGCCCCTGTCTCAAAGACCTTTGTGGCTGCGGATTTCACTTCCTTTATCTCGTATGGAAAGTGCAGCGCCTTATTATCCTGGAAGCAGGGTTTGTCGATAAGCTCCGAAAAGGAGATTCCCAGATTATTCAAAAGGGTCTTATTGGCGGAGACGATTCGAAAACCATTGTCTACAGCGAATATCTCCTCCTTGAGTGAATCAAAAACTATCCTGAGCTTGTTCCTGCTCTCAATAAGGATGCCCTGGAGATCTTTGTACCCGTTTTCTAATTTTATGATCCTCTCACCGTTATTTACTCGAGCCCTGAGTTCTTCAGGATCAAAGGGTTTTATGATGTAATCGTCGGCTCCCACATCAAACACCTCAATGAGGTCCCGTTGCTGATCCTTTGCCGTGAGTACAATAATGTAAGAATATTCCTCCTTGTCGGATGACCGGATCTTTTTACACAGGGTCAACCCGTCCATTTCCGGCATTATCCAGTCGGTCACCACCATCCGGATCTCATTTTCCTGATAAATTTCCCATGCCTGCAGGCCGTTTTCTGCCGGCAATACCTCGTGTCTCAATCTGGTCAGTATTTTCTGTATCAGGCGGTTGGAGACCGGGTCATCTTCGGCTACTAAAATTTTCATATCCGACCTTGCTCCTGTTTAACGTAGGAGAACAAAAGGGCTCAAAAACTGTATTAAATGTCTGGATGCAATAATCGGTCCATACTGCTCACAAATATCGCCCTTGATTGAATAAATCTGTTTTTCCTATTAAAATTTTAGTACCGTTTAAAAGTGTATGCAGGGCTTCATTTTTCCTGAATCAGATCTCAAGGTCGGGCGAGGCCATCACCCTTTTCTCAAGGGGATATTTATAAGTTAGGCGCAAGGCCCAGGGCATAAGGCGTAGGGCACCCAAGTTCATGAGAAAAAATTTCGGGTTTATCCCCTTGCGCCATGCGCCCTACGCCATTAGCCTCTGATTCATATCCCCTTGAGAAAAGGGTGATGGCCGAATGCCTGACTTTAATAATTGAATTTTCCCATGCATGGACTTTTGAACGTTATTAAAATATTCCTTGGCAAATACTGGAGAATTTTCATATGATGGCGAAAACACATATAATTTTCAATCCGGAATCATTAATTTCAGGCTGTTTGAATCAGCCTTCCTAAAAGGAGGATATGGTACATGCGTTCAGATCTGATGAAAAAGGGAGCGGAGAGGGCCCCCCACAGGTCCCTGTGCAAGGCCATGGGCTACACGGATGAAGAGCTTAAAAGACCCATAATAGGCGTGGCCAACTCCGCGAACGAGGTAATCCCTGGCCATAAGCACCTGGACGAGATCGCCTCGGCCGTAAAAATGGGAATTGCGATGGCGGGGGGAACGCCCATGGAGTTCTCCACAATAGGGGTGTGCGACGGCATAGCCATGGGTCACAGCGGTATGAAATACTCTCTGATCTCCAGGGAACTTATTGCAGACTCTATTGAAATCATGGCGACCGCCTTTCCCTTTGACGGGCTGGTCCTGGTCTGCAATTGCGATAAGATCGTGCCTGGAATGCTGATGGCCATGCTGCGCCTCAATGTCCCCGCTTTGATAATAAGCGGCGGGCCCATGATGGCCGGAAGCCTGGGAGACAGGCCCATAGACCTCATAAGTGTCTTTGAAGGAGTCGGCGCCGAGGCCTCGGGCAAGATTACCGAAAAAGAGCTTGCCGAGCTGGAGGACAGGGCCTGCCCCGGGGTGGGCTCATGCTCCGGGATGTATACGGCCAACTCCATGAATTGCCTGAGCGAGGCCCTGGGCCTGGCCCTCCCCGGAAACGGTACAATTCCGGCTGTTTTTTCCGCCCGGGTGAGGCTGGCCAAGGAGGCAGGGAAAAGGATCATGGGTCTGGTTAAAAAGGACATCCGGCCGAGGGACATCGCTACGGAGAAGGCCTTTGAAAACGCCATCCACGTGGAAATGGCCCTCGGAAGTTCTACCAACACGGTCCTGCACCTCCCGGCAATAGCGCACGAGGCGGGAATCCGCCTCGACCTGGAGCGGTTTAATGCCATCAGCGCCAAGACCCCGAACCTTTGCAGGATATCGCCGGCCGGTCCCCACCACATGGAGGACCTTGACCGGGCAGGCGGCATCACCGCTGTGATGGGTGAATTAAACAAAAAGGGTCTCCTCGATCTCAGCCAGACCACTGTCACGGGAAAGACCTTAAAGGGGATTATCGGTTCAGCACGGTCCCTTGACAAAGAGGTCATAAGACCGATCGACTCCCCCTATTCTCAGGACGGCGGCCTGGCCATCCTATCCGGCAACCTGGCGCCTGACGGGGCGGTCGTCAAGAAATCCGCTGTCGATCCTTCCATGCTGACCCATTCCGGGCCCGCGCGCATATTCGACAGCGAAGAGAGCGCCATGGAGTCCATCATCTCCGGAAAGATCAGGAAAGGGGATGTCGTGGTCATCCGTTATGAGGGTCCTAAGGGGGGGCCTGGCATGAGAGAGATGCTTTCTCCCACTTCCGCCCTCGCCGGGGCCGGCCTTGACAAGGAAGTAGCCTTGATCACGGACGGCAGGTTCTCCGGCGGGACACGCGGGGCAGCCATAGGGCACGTGTCTCCAGAGGCCCAGGAAGGGGGCCCCATCGGCATAATACGGGAAGGCGATATCATCGAAATCGATATACCGGGAAGGTCCCTTAATGTGAAATTGAGTAAGAAGGAGATGGACAGCCGCCTGAAAAAATGGGTAAGGCCCGATTATAAGGTCAAGACTGGCTATCTCTATCGATACGCAAAGCAGGTGACCTCAGCTAACACTGGGGCTATCTTCAAGGAATAGGTATCATGATCAGGAGATGCCGGCCAAATTGTACAGGTTGAAAACAAAAGGAGGCCCTGTCCGTCTCTTCAAGGCGATATCTTTTTAGAATTCCACCGGCTCTTGCGATATCCAAATATTAAGGGTTTATGCCTGTGAATTTTAGGGAACCTGCTTCCGGCCCGGCAAACCTTTAATATTTGGTTATTGGCTTCCGAGCAGGTAGATATCGCCTTGAAGAGACGGACATGGCCGGATAAATTCCTTTTGAGCTGGGCAAATATAATAGGATTAATAAATACGGCAAGAAAGAGTAATTCATGGAAAACATGCTAATCACTGGCGGTTGCGGCTTTATCGGAACCAATTTTATCAGGTATGTCCTCAGGGAATCGGATTTTAAGGGACGCGTGGTCAACGTGGACAAGCTCACTTACGCAGGCAATCCCCTTAACCTGTCCGACATTGAGAAGGACATGCCCGATCGATACACCTTTATCAAGGCCGACATCTGCGACCAGGAAAAGATGGATTCCCTGTTCAGGGATTATTCCATAGACACGGTCTGCCATTTTGCCGCTGAATCCCACGTGGACAGGTCCATCGTGAGACCCGACGCCTTTATCCGGACCAACATCATTGGGACCTTTACCCTGCTGGAGTGCTCAAGGAGATTCAGGGATCAACTGGATCTCTTCCACCATATCAGCACGGATGAGGTCTTCGGGAGCCTTGGGAAAGAGGGTTCTTTCACGGAGGAGACGCCCTACAGGCCCAACAGCCCCTACTCAGCATCAAAGGCCGCGTCCGACCATATGGTGAGGGCCTATCATAGGACCTACGGCCTGCCAGTGACCATTTCAAACTGCTCCAATAATTACGGCCCTTATCAGTTTCCTGAAAAACTTATCCCCCTCATGATACTGAACGCCATGGGAGGCGAATCCTTGCCCGTCTACGGCGACGGCCGTAACGTGAGGGACTGGTTATATGTGAGAGACCACTGCGTCGCCGTCTGGCTGATAATGAAACAGGCAAAAAGGGGAGAGACATACAACATCGGGGGCGACAGCGAGGTGGAGAACCTGAAGATAGTTAAACTGATTTGCGATATCCTCGACGAGTCCCTCGGGAGTCATGGCGATAAATCAAGAAGAGAGCTGATGACCTTTGTCAAGGATCGGCCTGGTCATGACCGGAGATATGCGATCGATTTCACGAAACTTAAGGGGGATCTGGGTTGGTCCCCCGAGGAATCCCTTGACTCAGGACTCCGAAAGACCGTTCAATGGTACATGGACAACTCTGAGTGGGTGAAGAGGGTAAAAAGCGGCGAATACCTGTCCTGGATAAAGGAGCATTATGGAAAGTGAGACACCGATGACATGGGGGGTTAACGCCTGATGGAATCCCTGTATGAAGAGGCGGCCAGGCTAATATCCGGTAAAAAAGGGTGTGTCGCCCTTACGGGGGCCGGTATCTCCGCTGAGAGCGGGATACCCACCTTTCGATCCCGGGGAGGGCTCTGGGAGAAATATGACCCGGCCGTTTACGCGTCAATTGAGGTATTTCGAAAAGATCCTTCAAAGTACTGGACACTGCGCGGTGATTTCATAAGGCACTACGACGATTACCACCCGAACAGGGCCCACCAGGCCCTTGCGGACCTTGAAAAAATGGGGCTCGTAAGGAGCGTAATCACCCAGAACATCGACGGGTTGCACAAAAAGGCCGGAAACAAAAACGTGATAGAGATCCACGGGTCCCTGAGGGAGACCTACTGTCTTAAATGCAAAAGGGAATATATCGCTCCAGACATCCCCGAAGGGACTCCCCCATACTGCTCCTGCGGAGGCGTCCTGAAACCTGATACCGTTCTATATGGAGAGCAATTACCCTTTGAGGCGTTATCCAGGGCCCAGGAGGAATCCTCTTCCTGCAAGACAATGCTCCTTGTAGGCACATCCTCCGTAACCATGCCCGCGGCATCACTGCCCTTTCTGGCAAAGGAAAACAACGCGGTTATCATTGAAATAAACATCGAAAAGGCCTTCAGAAACGCGGATTACTTCATTAAGGAAAAGGCGGGCATAGCTCTCCCTGAAATCCTCAGATTCATAAAAGATCTCCTTCTGTGATTTTATACCAGTAAAGATCCTGGCCCATAGGACCAGGCTTTGGAGCCAAAGCGGAGGTCGGGTTCTTTTTTCAAGCCCTATCTCAAAAAGAGTTCCACCAGACC
>CAZGIZ010000234.1:0-5357 GCA_964526655.1 uncultured Desulfobacteraceae bacterium
ATTTTCTGGGAAACAGGCCGATTTCGGTCCAGGATTTTCATTACCTGAGAAACGAGTATAGAAAAAGATTTCAGGATGTCGCACTTACGGGTGATTCTGATGAAGATCATTTAAAATCATGGCAAGACTATAGGAATATCTATTCCATTTTCGGTTCGGTATGGAATGCCATGTTTACGGATCTAATCATCTATAGGTACGCCAAATATATCAAACGAAATTCACTGGTCTGTGAGTTCGGTTGCGGTATCGCCCCAATCACCCATAGCTTTTTAAAATATTACCCTGAAAAAAAATTGACATTCACAATAGCTGATATCCCGCAATTCACCTTCCATTATGCCAAATGGCGATTTATTGGTAATAAGAGAGTAAAGGCTGTAACGATTGATCCATCAAATAAAATGCCTCTCCCGATGCATGATATTTATGATGTTATTTTCATATGTCAGGTATTCGAGCATTTACAAAACCCTCTTGAGACCGCGACCTATCTACATAGCAAATTGCAGCAAGGTGGTATCCTTATTTTTGATTACTTTAAGAGTGATGGTACGGGATTGGACACGGCAGCTGGAGTGACTCAGAGAGATGAAACACTGCAATTTATAAAGGAAAATTTTCAGGTGATTTCCGGAGCTATTGATCTGGAAATCGATTTCGGAACTGTTATTGTCAGAAAATATTAAATTTTATCCATTTCTAAACAATATTGTCAGATTAATAAGTATGGGAGGAATTCTGTGAAAAAGGCATTCATTACAGGGATTACCGGTCAGGATGGGTCTTATCTGGCGGAACTTCTGCTTGAAAAGGGTTATAAAGTATACGGTTTTGTGAGACGAGTAGCCTTAGAGGACCCGCAACATCGCCTGGGTCGGATACTACAAATCATGGATCAGATAGAAGTTATTCCAGGTTCACTCGAGAGTTATCCTTCCATATATAAGGCAATATCCACCGTAAGGCCCGATGAGGTTTATCACCTGGCTGCCCAGAGTTTTGTATCCTACAGCTTTGAAGATGAATTTTCCACACTCCAGTCAAATATCAGCGGAACCCATTTTATACTTTCAGCGGTAAAGGATCTGGTGCCAAATGCCCGTTTCTATTTCGCGGCATCAAGTGAAATGTTCGGAAAGGTGAGCCAGGTCCCCCAGAATGAAGAGACCCCTTTTCATCCGCGGTCGGCATACGGGATATCCAAGGTAGCCGGTTTCCATCTTACACAGAATTACAGGGAGGCCTATAAGATATTTACCTGTAATGGGATTCTATACAATCATGAATCGCCGAGGCGGGGCTTTGAGTTTGTCACACGGAAGATTTCTTCTCATGTGGCGAGGATCAAACTCGGACTTACAGACAAGCTGGAACTGGGGAATCTTGATTCCAAAAGGGACTGGGGGCACTCCAGGGATTATGTCAGGGCCATGTGGCTAATGCTGCAACAGGATGAGCCCGAGGATTATGTTATATGTACGGGTGAGGCCCATTCGGTAAGGGACTTTTGTGAAAAGGCCTTCGCCCTTGTAGACCTGGATTATCAGGATTATGTGAAGTCAGATCCGCGATTTTATCGGCCGGCAGAGGTAGATCTCCTCATCGGGGACTCTTCAAAGGCACGCAGGAAGCTGGGCTGGGAGCATACTGTTGGATTTGAAGGTCTTATTGAAGAAATGGTCAGAAATGATCTGGAGCTTTCCTCCTTAAAAATGAATGAAGATTAGTCTAATGATCCATAAAATAGAAAAAGGCAGTTATGAAAACGGGTGAATTTAAAATTCTACTCCTCAGTGTAAGCTCCACTTCTTTTTTTTATGAGCAACTTGTCATTCCCTTCGGTCTTGTTAGTATCGGTTCTTACGTGGACGGTCCGGATTATAGAATCAAAGGGATTGAAATGAATTCTCCGCCCCAAAAGATCATGGACCGATATCTTAAGGCCGACAAAGAAATCCTTGATCAGGTCCTGGACTACAATCCTGACATTATTGCAATGAGTACTTATGCCACTAATATGTACAACGTCATGTTCTGGGCGGATGTCATCAAGAAAAATCTGACTGATGTTTTCATCGTTGCTGGAGGGAATCATGCATCTTATATTTCTGAAGAGTGCCTGAAAAAATGCCGGGGAATCGATGCAATAGTTAGATTTGAGGGAGAAATCCCCTTTAAGATGCTCTGTGACAAGCTGCGTAACCGTGATTTCGATCTTTCGGATGTGCCAAGCCTTACATACCGTGAGGGAGATAAAATAATTGAAAATCCTCAGGCGGAGCTTATTAAAGATCTCAATTCTTTGCCAATACTTAACAGGACCTATTTTGCAGAAGATCAATCTCCAGGGAAGATATCTCATGCTGATATGATAAGCGCCAGGGGATGTCCTTTTAATTGCACCTTCTGTAATTGTAACCATTACTGGAGCAAGAGACACCGGACAAGGAGCGTCTCGTCGGTTATGGAAGAGCTGAAGATACTGACCCAAAAACACCCATTAATGAGCGTGAGATTCCGGGATGAATCCATAACGCTGAATAAAAAACACTGTATCGAGATCTGTAATGAGATCGTGTCAAACAATATCAAACTCAGATTCCAGGCCCATTCCCGGCTCGACGGACTCGATGAAGAAGTTATTCAGGCCCTATCGAAAGCGGGGTTTGAGACACTATTTATAGGTGTGGAATCCGGCAGCAAAAAAGTATTACAAAGATTGCAAAAAGGGATCGATATATCGAGACTCCCATCAATCATTCGCCTGCTAAGAAAATATGGAACAGCGTTCCGCTTATCCTTCATGTCCGCCACTCCAGGCGAAGGATTGCGTGATACGTTAGAAACTGTCAAATTAATAAAGAAATTAGGGCTTAAAAGAAATGAATACTACCTTGGATATGGAGTAGATATCTACCCCGGGACCGAAGAGTGTAATCGATTCCTTCAAATGCACCCCGATTATGAATGGATTACCAGGAATCCTCACCTAAAGGGAAAATATGTCGCAGTTAAAGACCCTGCCGGAAATGTCATTCAGCCGAAATACAGGGAATACGGGATGTTATCCGTCGCATTCATATACCTTCTGCTTAGTCCCGCCTACTTTTTTGACAAGATAATCGCTTTGGGCTCTAAAATTCTTAAAACCCTTTCCAGAAATTAAAGATGTATCATCGATATATTGAGGGCGCTAAATCTTTTACAAGAAACCTGCCACATAGCTTTTCCTACAGGCCCTTCTCCGATGTCCTCTTCATTTCAGAAGGCGCAAACTGGGTAACCTCCTGGGAGATCAGGGAAATATCGGAATTGCTGGAAAAACTGGGTATTTCTTCACGGTGTTCCGGATCAATTCCCTTTGGCCTACCCCGCCAGTCTATCTTTTTCGCAAACAGATATAATGTGATGTTACACCCTCGGAGGTATTTTCTGGGAGGAAATCGAATAGCCTTTCCCTATTATCACGGTCATCCCGACTCAGGGGAAAGTCGCTTTATTGAATGCTATGAAAACCTGAAACGTTTCCATGACAAGATCTGCAAGATACAGGTGACCAATTCCAGGATGTACAATCTTGCCTTATCCACAGGAATAGATCCATCAAAGGTCCTGTTGATACCGATAGGCATTAACAAGCGATTCTTTCCCAGGCAGACGCCGGAATCAAAGAAAAAACTAAGAACAAAGTATAACATTCCTCAATCAGCAACAGTTATCGGGTCTTTTCAAAAAGACGGCCATGGATGGGGAGAGGGTTCAGCGCCCAAACTGGAAAAGGGGCCTGATCTCTTCCTGGATGCGGTAAAGATATTAAAAAATTCGGATCCAGACCTCTTTATCCTTATTTCGGGGCCGGCCAGGGGGTATGTGAAAAAGGGCCTCGCGACCCTAAAAATACCTTACAGGCATATATATATTGAAGATTATACACGGATAAACGAGCTATACCACTGTCTGGATCTCTACATAATCGCTTCCAGGGAGGAAGGTGGCCCCAAAGCGGTCCTGGAATCAATGGCCTGCGGTATCCCCCTGGTTACTACGAGGGTCGGGCAGGCAATTGACCTGGTCAGGCACGGGGAAAATGGATGGATGGTTGATGTGGAAGACGCTGAAGGGCTGGCATACTGGGCGGAGAGGGCGCTCTGTAATTCTTCCGAACTCCAGGATGTAATCGCAAAAGGTTTCAATACGGTCCGGGATAATACCTATGAATCTCAGTTGCCTCTATGGATAAAATTTTTCAGGGGATTTGTGGAGAACGCCTGAGCCGAGGGTCTCTTCCCTCCGGGTTATATTATGCGCCTTGCATTACGAATTGATGATATTGGGGCGAGCAGTAAAAGGTATGAGGTCTATTCAAACAGGGGACACGGATTAGGCAATATACTATTCTTTAAATATCTCTCATCATTCAGGGCCTGGGGCCCCTATCGAGAGATGACATCATTGGAGTGGGAGTCTGTTTTTGAAATATTAGAGAGATACAATGCAAGATTGACCGTAGCCATTACCGCATGCTGGGTTGACTTTAATGGAAAACTGATACCCTTTACTTTAAAATACCCGGATCAGGCAAAGAAGTTAAAAGAAGGTCTTTTATCCGGCCTGATAGAGATAGCTAATCATGGGCTGACACACTGCGTGATCGATGGATTGCACTTCAGACCGAGATTATTCACTTCAAACAGGAGATATCACAGGGAGTTCTGGGAATGGATACCGGAAAGGGAACATTTTAGGCATATTCAATATTCACAGGAACTGCTTCAGGATTATTTTGAAACCAAGGTCATTACCTTTGTTCCTCCGGGTAATGTGTATTCAGACGCCACCTTAAGGGCCTGCGTTAAAAATGGCATCAGAATAATCAACTGTAACACCGGGACCAAAGATATAAAAGATTTGAAGATCATCGGTAATGAGCAGGTTGTGGATTTTCACGATAGGGAACTTGTCCTGAAAGGGGTGGAATGGCTTGAGATGAAGCTCAATAAAATGCCAAAGGGGACCGAATATACATTCATAAAAGATTTATGATTACCTTTCGGCGAAACCTTTTGGATCATGCGCTTACCCGGTCCCTTCCATTAATGCGGGGCAAAGTTCTGGATATCGGCGGGAAGAAGAAAAACAAAAGGGGCCTATTCCGCCCTCCTGTTGACAGGGTTGAAAGCTGGTCTTATCTCAATCCCGATCCTTGCACCGATCCTGATTACTGCTGTTCAGCAGAAGCGATTCCAATTGCAGACAATTCCATAGACACGGTTGTAATGACCGAGGTCATGGAGTATCTCCCCAATCCCCAACAGGCACTCAGAGAGGTTTACAGGGTCCTTTCCTCTGATGGT
>CAZGIZ010000235.1:0-93 GCA_964526655.1 uncultured Desulfobacteraceae bacterium
TCCACGGTGCTCTCGGTCTTCGTCATCCCGAACTTCAGCCTGAGGTCCACCACGGGGACCACGCTCCCCCGGACATTTATGACGCCTCTCATG
>CAZGIZ010000235.1:103-5335 GCA_964526655.1 uncultured Desulfobacteraceae bacterium
CACCCTTGTTATGCTGCTTATGTCAAGCACTTCCCTTACCTGTGATACATTAATGGCGAACATCTCATCGCCAAGCTTAAAGGTCAGAAACTGGCTTGTCTCTGTTATGCTTTCAATGCTCATAATAAATTCTCCTTTCTTACATTTATTGGTGTAAGGGCATGGCAAGATTCCAGGCGAATAGCCTTCCGCCATGCCCCTTGCCCTTTGCGTTATGCATGATTAGTACTTTTCAAAAGTTGGGTCACCTTCAAAATCATCATTATGTCCTGTATCATTCATGTCCAGGGCAACGCCCTTGGTATCGCCCTGTTCATCTTTTGAATGTAAATGGCCTATATGGCCTATATTATATTTGCTTTTATCCTGCTTTTTCGCGCCTGCCCGCTTTCCATTCCTGGAAGCGGCGGTTTTTCCGGCAAATGCCTCTGATTTAAATGAACCGCCTCTTTTGCTTGATGACAGATCATCAATTTTAAAAAATGATATGGAGCTCTGGAGTTGCTCGGCCTGGGAAGCCAGTTCCTCTGAAGTCGAAGCCATCTCCTCTGACGCGGAGGCGTTTTGCTGGATAACCTGGTCCAGTTGCTGAATGGCCTTGTTGATCTGCTCGGCGCCGGAATTCTGCTCGTTACTTGCCGCGTTTATCTCCTGAACAAGCTCTGCCGTCTTTTGTATATCCGGCACAAGTTTTTTCAGCATCTCCCCTGCCTTCTCCGCGACATCCACGCTTGTACCGGACAGGGTGCTAATCTCGCCCGCAGCGGTCTGGCTTCTTTCAGCTAATTTACGAACTTCAGAGGCCACGACTGCAAAACCCTTACCGTGCTCTCCGGCCCGGGCCGCCTCAATTGCCGCGTTCAAGGCCAGCAGGTCTGTCTGCCTCGCGATTTCCTCTATGATGGAAATCTTTTCAGCAATATCCTTCATTGCCGTTACAGTCTTTTCAACCGCCTCCCCGCCTTCTTGAGCGTCCTCAGCGGATTTCTGGGCGATCTTTTCTGTCTGCATGGCATTATCCGCGTTCTGTTTGATATTGGATGCCATCTGTTCCATGGATGAAGAAGCCTCCTCCGCTGCAGCAGCTTGTTCAGAAGCGCCCTGGGACATCTCCTCTGATGTTGAACTTAACTCTTGGCTTCCGGAGGCAACATTATCTGATGCCTTCTTTACATCAGCCACAACGTTTCTGAGTGAATTTATCATTTCTTTCATGGCGTTCATGAGCTGGCCGGTTTCATCCTTTCCCTGTACTTCAATGTCCACTGTCAGATCGCCATCGGCCAATTTATTGGCAACATTTACACCCGTAATTATCGGCCGGGTGATTGAACCCGTTATAAGCCACGCGACGCAGATTCCTAATATAACGGCTACAATAAGCCCAACGATCGTGATAGTTGACGCGCTCGAAAGATTCGAGGCGGCTTCATTAGCGATCTTATCTGTGTTGGTCATCCCGGCGTCGGCCGTGATTTTACAGGCTTCAATTGCCTTCTGAGCCGCTGCTTCCCTGCGCTTGCTCAGATCCATTAATTTTTTCCAGTGGTCATTGAATGCAGTCAATGCGGCGGCATAATTGTCACCAGAAGCATTGGTATTATCGATTCGCTTCAAATCCGCATCAAGACGAGTTATTTTGCGCAGGGCATCATACTTTTCATCGAGCTTCGGGAAATTTTTCAATGCCACGTCTATGAGTTCCATGGAATTTGTGGCCTGGGCCTTGAAAGCCTTTACCCTTGAATCATTTCCCAGGCTAATGATATCATTAACCAAAGTGATCTTTTCATGCCGCTCGTGCATCTCTTTGTTCAGGGACTGCTGCTGGCTTTCCAAAAAGGCCTCGCAATTCGCCACATAGGCCCCTGCGGCTGAATCCATATCTGTGCGATAGGTATCGAGTTGGAGATAGTTCTTCATATAGCTATCCATGGCCTCGCCGTATTTCCCGGCCGCCGCCTCTATAGTATCGATCTGCTTGATGTTATCGGCCTGACGCGTAATCTTTCGCAACTCTACGGTGATCGTCTTGACCTCCCCGAGCTTCCCCATGGCCTCCTGCATGAGCTTTGAATCCTGGTTGGCCTGCGCCTTGAAGTTCATGACCCGAACCGCGTTGCCTGCATCTATGATGTTGTTAACCATGGTAATCTTTTGCAGGCGCTCCTTGAGATTGACGCCTGTTTCTCTGAACTCCCTATTCATCTTCTCATTTTGTGACGCCAGAAATGCCTCGCAATTCTCCATGAAAGCGGCTGCATTGACGTCCATTTTTTTACCAGCGGCCTCCAACTCCTTGTTGGTCTTGATATAGGACTCCATGGCGTCGGCATATTTCTTGGCCGCGGCATCGATAGTATTCATCTGATCAATATTTGTTTGTTGCCGGGTTATGGGGCGAAGTTGATTCATCTCCTCATCCAGCCCTTGTATCAAGGTCACAGCCTCCTGCATGAGCTTCATATCATTGGCCTTCTGGGCCTTGAAATTCTGGACCCGCACACGCGTGCCCCTGTCCACAATATCAGTGACTATGTTAACCTTCTTTTGCCTCTCATCCAGATCCCTGTTGAATGCCGCATTTTGTCCTTCCAGAAATTCCGCGCAATTCTTCATGTAAGTAGCGGCGTTCTCGTCGAGCTTTTTACGTTGAACAGCCATAGCTGCTATAGTCTCTTCGGTTTGTTTTATAAGTGCTGAGTATTCGTCCACGGCTGTCTTGGCCTCATCAACCTGTCCCTTAAGGGCCTTGAGATTCATGGCCCTGGACGCCAGATCGGAGGCCTCTCCCAGATGTTTGTTTACAGCGGCCAGCTCCTGTTGTGCCGCCTCATAATATTCATGATTCTCGGATAGCCCATATCCCCTCATCTGGTACATCAGGCGGTTTACAGCGCCCCGCAGATCAGTTGCCACCTTTACCTCCGGGACATACTCCTTTGCCAACTGGGTGGATTGTTCATTAACATTCAGCATGGAAAAAACCGCAATGCCTCCAAGTATAATGGAAATGACAATCAATATTCCAAATCCACCCCCTATCTTTGTCGCAAGCTTCAAATCTTTAATGTTAGCCATTTTGCCATCCTCCACATATAATTTTATTGTTGTTTAAATTGAAATCCTACCTTAGCCTTTAAAATCAATTTCCCTTATATAATAAACTCGTAATAAGCAGTTTTTGGGACAAGAGTTCTTTATTTTGGCTCCATGAGCGCCACATCTGATCCTGATTCTGTTATGTCCGATTTTTCGTCCGAATGCATGACCACTCTGATGATCTCTCCCACATTCCTTGCGTCCTCCAAAAGATGATTGTTTTTCTCTGTCGAATTTCCTTTCAAACGCCACATGACACTAAGGTCATTATTCTCATAGTCGTAGCTCATGGCAGCGGTTTTAGCGTCAGGATTGTACATCACCCTGACCTGGGAAAGCATGAAACCCTCTTCCACAAGCTTGTCAACTGCGGCAAGCAGGCTATCAAGATGTGTCGCCACTATGACAAAAACAACGTGACGCCGTTCACAGCGGTAGATGTCAAAGCTCTTGATTTTCTTGATTATCTGGCCCAGCAGATTTGTATCGTCGGCCCCGTAGATCCTGTCCTTGGGGCTGATGTGGGCCATGTAGGCGAATTTGCCCGGATAGGCGGCTAATATTCCGGTGCAGGTAGATATGCCGAATGTGTGAATACGCTCGCCCCTGTTGGCCTTGAGAAATTCATCCATATCTATTCTCAGGGCCGGGCCTGCTACGGGTGCTGATGAAATCCGCAACGGCGGCGGCTTGGTTTCCCTTAAATACTCGATAAGCTTATCGGCATAATACCGGCGATACTGGTCGTAATGTTGTGTAATTATTTCATCCCTGTCGACTTTGGCCACGACCAGCCACCTGGTCCCTAAAAAATGAAACACTTCAAAGGAGGTAAGAGCGGTGAATCCCCGGTAATCAGTGACAGTACGATGACCCTGCCTCTCCGCGAATTTGGCCTGGATATTGCGGTCATCGAGCTTTTTCTTCAGAATCGTTGAGGCGCCTTCAAAATTTGACTCTGTTAACATATAGCCTTCCTGGTTCACAAGAAAGGTCTCGCCCGTCTGACCAAGGTCTTCTGTCCAGGCAAGAAGGGTATTGAACTTGTTTATCGCGCACTGGAGAATGATCCAGCCGGTATGAACACCTTCCTTGTACACCGGCTCGACAAAAAAGGCCGCGGGTTCGGAAGATGGCTCCCAATCCTGGAAATCCACAAATGCCTCCTCCTGAGGATTTTTGCCCAGACACACGGAAAGGCCGCTGCCTGCCAGATCACCCTCTAAGAGATTGGAATGCAGATCAGACTCCTTCCTTATGCTGTAGAACACTATGCCCTTCGTGTTGACGAACAGGATATCGTAGAAGGCGAAATATTTCTCGATGTAGTATTTGTTAAAACTCTCTCTTAACTCAGAGACCTTTGTCTCAAGGGCTTCCGGAACAGGGCCTTTAGCTTCCGCTTCGGAGAACTGGAGATTGATATCAAAAGAGGCAACTACGAATTGGTCTCTTGAAGCCTGAAGGGCCAGGTCATGTATGCGGTCACAGAAGCTCTTCAACTGATGGACTTTCTCCTGTCGCGCATAATCGAGCTTGACAAAGGCCCAGTCATAGACACCCTTGTTCGCGTGAACGGGCAATGCCAAACCCAGCAGAAACGCCACTTCCAGAAGAATGCAGATAAAGCCTGTGCCCGGCTTTTTACTTTCTTTCCAATGTTTCCATTTCATGGCTGTCACCTCTGTTCTCATTCATCTCAAATATTTCCGGCCGAGTGTACGAGCTGTGTCACATCAAGGATCAGCGCCACGGTCCCGTCCCCTAAAATGGTGGCCCCTGAAAGGCCCTCCACATCCTTATAGACCTTGCTCAGGGTCTTGATCACGGTCTGATTCTGCCCTACAAGACGGTCAACCCCAAAGCCGACCATGTCCCCGTTCGCTTCGACGATAACGACCTGTTCGATGGGGGGCGGATCTTCTTTGACATCGAACATATCCCTCAGGCTCAGGTAAGGCACGACACTTCCCCTGAAATTCATCATGTGCCTCTCACCAGCCCTGTCCGCCTCCTTGCGTGTCATCTCTACACACTCCTCTACGATTGAAAGGGGCATGACATAGTAGTCCCTTCCTATATCCACGAGGAGCCCGTCAATTATGGCAAGGGTCAGGGGGAGTTTGAGGG
>CAZGIZ010000236.1:0-5268 GCA_964526655.1 uncultured Desulfobacteraceae bacterium
GAATTGTCACGTTCCGATGCTCTTCGTCCCTCAGATCCAAAATGAACGGGAAAGTTTAGAGATTTGCTTTAATTTTATAGTTATTGACAAATCAAATGAACTTCAAAGGCTAATTTTAGTCAGATAGTGCTTTATTTTTGGAGCCAGGCAAAGAGAAGTGTTATTTAGGTAGTCGTAACTAAGGATGTTTTTAAGTATTGTAACGCCAATCATAACAGGATAGGGCCCATTCGAAAAAAATCCATCACATGTTTTGACAATGCAAAAACTTCTGAGATATTTTCAATATATCATAACAAGGTATAAATTTTAGATAATGGCAAATGATCCCAGGTTTTAACAAGCTCCATTTCCCTGAACTCATCTCAATATATCACAACTTCACATCAAGCTGAGATCGTTGGCAAGTGATCAGCAATTGTGGATCTGTAAGTCAAGACAGCGATATCGCTAATTGGTTATTCATTGTGATTATGGTCCCCGCTTTTATCAAGTCATTAAAATAATCCTAATACATCGGAATTACCAATCAGTTTTAGCGCATATATCGTAATTTCCATATTGACAAATAGGAAAATCCTTTATATTCTGGATTATATCTATATTGCCATCGGAGTATTTATGCAAAGATTTTTCGGCTTTACCTGAGTGCAAAAAAAGAAATCTACCCGGGTTTGGTAGACCAGGGCAAGGCTGAAGAATCGACTTCCCTTCTTAGAAAATCAAGACATCCATTCTCCTTTTCCCTGGTTATCACAGATCAAAGGTTTTTTTGGGGCCAATGGCGCTGGACGCCACATGGAATTCAAATCCGTCGTCCCGGTATGTAAAATCCGGAGGAGGTTCTACTCCCATTGCCCCCTCCATATAAAATTTCAAAATGATCAACAGAATACAGCACTATTCAGGAAGATAGTAATGGCGGATTTACTCCCGCCGCGATCGGAAAGGAGGGGTGAAGATCGGCGACATTGATCCGCGCGGGAAAAGGGCACTCTGTTTTGAGATTATTGATCAGGCCAGGACCATTGCCGAAAGGGTATTGGAAGGAACAATCAGGCTATTCGATCAAACAAATTACGAAGGAGGATAATGATGAGTGAAGACTACAGAAGTATGTGGGAAACATTGGGGCTGGACCTGGCGGCCCATGATGCGCTGCTGGAGGTACTGGGCAAGGGTTACCAGGATATTTACCTTGCTCAGAAGGACCGGCCCAAAGGCATGGGCTATTTCGATTTCGTCATGAGCGAGGTGCACGGCCTTCGTATCAAGGAACTATTAGATGAAAAAGCAGCCGGCCGAAAGGTCATAGGTTCATTCTGTGTGTTTGTGCCGGAAGAAATCGTGAGGGCCGCTGACGCGACCCTCGTGGGTCTCTGTACGGGCGCAGATTTTGCTACCGAAGAGGTGGAAAAGCTCCTGCCCCGCAATACCTGTTCTTTGATCAAGTCGGCCTTTGGCTTCAAGCTGGGCAAGGTGTGTCCCTATATTGAATCGGCAGATATGATTGTGGGGGAGAATACCTGTGATGGCAAGAAGAAATCCTATGAGGTCCTTAATGATCTTGTCCCGAATCTCTATGTCATGGACTTGCCCCAGATGAAGTCGGATGAGGGAAGGGCGCTGCTGAAGGCCGAATATCTGCGATTCAAGAAAGCGGTCGAAAAACTCACCGGGGTGACCATAGATGCGGCAAGACTCAAGAAAGGGATCATGATCGTCAACAACAAGCGAAAGGCTATACGCCGGCTATCCGGTCTGCGAAAGGCTGATCCTGCGCCCATATCGGGCCTGGATGCACTCCTTACTAACCAGGTCTTTTTCTATGATGATCCGGTCCGTTTCACCGATTCCGTGAACAAGATCTGTGAAGAGCTTGAAGAGAGAATAGAAAAATCGGAGGGCGTATTTCCCAAGGGTAGGCCGAGAGTTCTTCTTTCAGGCTGCCCCATGGCGGTGCCCAACTGGAAGGTCCCCTGGATCATTGAGACATCCGGCGCCGTGATTGCAGGGGAGGAATCCTGTGTCGGGGAACGGGGCACCCGCAACCTGACCGGTGACACCGGCAACACAGTGGAAGAACTCATGGAGGCCATTGTGGATCGGTATTTCCAGGTGGACTGTGCCATATTTACACCAAACCCCGACAGGCTCAACCATGTAAAAGAAATGTTCAAGGAATACAAGGCAGACGGCGTGATCCATTACAGCCTACAGTTCTGCCAGCCCTATATCACCGAATCCATGCCTGTGGAAAAGGCCTTGGAAGACGAGAACATCCCGACCCTGCGTATCGAAACAGATTACAGTATGGAGGATATAGGGCAGCTCAAGACGAGGATAGAGGCCTTTATAGAACAGATTAAATAGCAGAGCACAAGGAACAAAAGGCATGAGATTCGCCGGGATAGATATTGGGTCGCGCACCATCGAGCTGGTGGTAGTGAATGAAGGGGATGAAATCGTTACAAGCAGTCAGGCGGAGACCGGCTTCGACCCCATGATGAAGGCCAAAAAGTTGATTGATAGTGTGAGCTATGATCGCATCATGGCCACCGGCTACGGCCGAAACCTGTTCGAGATCTCGTTCGATGCGCCGACTGTTACCGAGATCAAGGCTCATGCCAGGGGCGCGCAATACTTTTTCTCCGGCGCCGGGACAATCCTGGATATCGGCGGTCAGGACAGCAAGGCCATTGCGCTGTTCGAAAACGGCAAGGTGAAAAAGTTTGAAATGAACGACCGGTGCGCGGCAGGCACCGGCAAATTCCTGGAGATTATGGCCAAAACATTGGGTTTTGAAATCGAAGATTTCGGTCGGGAAGCGCTTATGGCGGAAAAAGACCTCAGTATTTCGAGCATGTGTACGGTATTTGCAGAATCCGAGGTCACGTCCCTGATCGCCAAAGGACAAAGCCGTCAGGAAATCGCCCGGGGTCTACACGCAAGCGTCGTTCGCCGCGCCGCCGGCATGATCAATCGTGTCTCATCAGAGGGAGAAATTGTCTTCACCGGAGGTGTGGCCAAAAATCCGTGCATGCGAGCCATGCTTGAAGAAAGATTAGGTCGTCGCATTATGAGCCCGGACGATCCGCAAATGATCGGAGCCCTTGGTGCGGCACTGTTGGCGAAAGACATTATATGAATATTAAGTTCAAATTTAAGGAGAAGGGGCCTAATCTTGCCCCTTTTTTTCTTGTGGTATCGACTTTATCAATAGAGGTTCATAAAGGTCTTGCTGATTGAAAAAAGGAAGTTACCCAAAATGGCTGTATTTGTTCATCGAGAAACGCAGTTTAAGAAACTGTTGAGCAACCTTCGTAAGGGTGGCGGTAAAGCTGCCCTGGCTGCCGTACAGGCCGAGGAGATTATGGAAAGACTCGCTGCCAGGAATAGACTTCTTCCTTCACGAGTCCACAAACTCACCAAGTATGGAGAGGCGAGAATAGAGGGATGCAGCAAGTTCGACCTGGGTGGGGGTTACAGACTCGTGTATCTCAAAAATGAAGGGCATATCTTCTTCTTATATATTGGAACCCATGATGACTGTGATCTCTGGATCAAAAACAACCGTGGTCTTCAACCGGAAGTTGATGTCAGTTCCAGTCAGGTCGATATCGAGGAGGAAAAGGAGGAAGCCAGCGGAAATGAGGGTCAGGAACATGAACCAGAACCTGACTACGACGACCTTCTGATGGGAAAAACGGATGACAGGCTCCTGAGGAAGGTTTTCCAGGGTCTGTGCGAATGCCCTGTACATGGAAAATCTTATGATAAACCGTGAAATATTAAATTTTGGCAGAGAAATCGGAAAGGAGCACCACAGTATCCGAGAATTGGATTGTCGCGGCCTAGCCTGCCCAGGACCGGTCTTTCAAACAAAGGAATGGCTGGATCATTTTCTGGATAAAAAGCAGTTGGGAGAGACGACTAATATGCTGGATATCATCACTACTGCTATTCAGCTTGTAGCCAAGGTGATCAAACCCGACCAAAATCTGATATCACTATTATAGATCACAGACTGCCCGATCCTTTAATATGAGAATAGTATCGTAATAAGGGGGTAGGCCGCAGGCAATAAAGCAAGTTGACAGGGAACAACAAATCCATTCAGGAAAGAAGTGAAATTGGTGAGATTGATGATGACCGTCAATATTTCAACAACTCCATTTTCCAGTTGATCGTCACTCTCATCTGAAATTTTGTCTTCTTTCTGAACCGCATAACTGACAGGGGCAGGGGATAAATATATCCTCAATTCAATCATAGCCCAATGGCAATGCAGATGCCCGGCTTACCCCGGTCCCGGAACGCTGCTCGGGGAAAAAGGCGGTCATGCCATTTTTCCAGAATGACCGGATATTTTCTTCTGCTTTTATAAATAAAATGAAGTCCAGAAAATTCATGTGAAATGTGAAAATATGAAAGCGGGTCCCTCGACAGGCTGAATTTGATACTTGTTAAGCTTAATATAAATTGCTATGCTTAACTCACCCTTAAGAATACGTGCCGTGCCCGGCACACAACAAGCGCTTACACAAGGACTACTCGCATCCTCGCGGCCTGTGAGGCTCGGCGTTCGGCATCGGTCAGCCTTTCAGGGCCTTCGGCAAGAAGTCGTTCGCGCGGGCGCTCCTTTGTTGGCCAGTTCTTGATTCGTTCAGCACTCATATTGCATGCCCTGTCATTAACTTGATTGAATGAGGCCGGCGTTCATGGATCGATGGCGCCTCCATGTTCTCAGTTATCCGTAGTTCCAGGCATCGCGGACGTCTGCAAGGGGGATCACCTGGATCTTTTCAGTGAGACGATAGGCCGCTTTCCCGGGATAGACGACCCACAGCCGCTCCAATTTTAAGTCTTCAACTGCCGTCTTCATGGACCGGGTCAATCGTGGGGCGTCTTCATACTTGAATTCCACCCCCCAGTTTTGTCCACGCGCCTGCCAGAAGAGATCAAGTTCCGCGCCGGCGTGGGTGTTCCAGAAATAGAGATCCCCATCTTCCTTTCCCAAGGCTCGGCAGACGCATTCCAGGGCAAAGCCTTCCCATGAGGCGCCGAGCCGGGGCGAAGCATGCAGTTGCTCCGTGGTTTCAATGGACTGCAAGGTATGGAACAGCCCGGAGTCGCGCAGGTACAATTTGGGCCGTTTCACCAGACGCTTGCCGATGTTGACAAACCAGGGCTGCAGGATACGGACCATGAAAGTGCCTTCCAGAATATCGCAGTATTTCCGGACGGTCATGTCGGAGATGCCGAAGG
>CAZGIZ010000237.1:0-5248 GCA_964526655.1 uncultured Desulfobacteraceae bacterium
AGCTCATTGGCCACTCCCCTCGTCAGTCCCACCACCGCGGCATTTGCCGCGGCATAATGAGAATGCTTTATGGGGTCTCCGGCCCAGGCCCTGGATGTACAGTTAAGGATCCTTCCCTTTTTCTGCTTCAGCATATGTGGAACGGCGTGCCGGATGCAGTTAAAGTAGGCCTTTGGTTTGACATTGAAGACATAGTCCCATTTCTCTTCCGACATCTCTTCAATGGGACAGAACTGGAAAGTACCTAACACGTTTATCAGGATATCAATCCTTCCGAAGGTGCCTATGGTCTTTTCTATCAGCTTTGCGGCGACGTCAAATTTTACAAGATCCCCGAAAAAAGACACGGCCTCTCCGCCAAGCTCCCTGATGGTTTGCGCAGTGGACTCGGCATCCCCTGAATACTCTTTAAGCAGCCTCTTTAACCACTCTCTCTCTTCCTCCGTGAGGGCGTTTAACTGCTCATCTTTAAGAATGGCGAATCCGGTGGAACCCTGGGTTCGGTTATTCGTTACCACCTTTGCGCCCTCTTTTGCCAGGCCAATGGCGATTCCCCGGCCTATTCCCTGTCCTGAACCCGTGACAACGGCTACCTTATTTTTTAATAGATCGGTCATCAGTTTCAACCTCCTTATAAAATTGCCTTGCGATTTTATACGACGCGGCTTCGCCGCTTTAAATAACTATTCCATCATGAATCCATTGTGTTTTTGACACTTTCGCGGTGAAGGTATATAAACGGTAAATTTGGTTACTGCAAAGGCCAAAATTCTGTTATTCCTGCCTCCTATTGAATGCGGGACAGACTTCGGCATGAATCCATAAGTTATTTATTTTTCTGGATTCCCGCTTTCGCAGGAATGATGATTGGCCTGATGCAAACAGCAACGCCAAAATGATAATGCCTATGCTTTTTTTGAAAGAAGATGTATAGGGAAATCGGGCTTGTGTCAAGTTTCACGTCTGCAGGCCCCGGAAGAAAGGAAAAAACAATGCTCCCACAGCTCGAGTGCATACCGTGCATATTGAAAATGTCCGCCTCAATGATAAGGCTGATTGATCTCGATGAATCCAGGGCAAGGAAACTCTTTGCAGAAATATTGCGGATTCCAGGCCTCAGTGGGGACTCCTATAACAGGACAAGCCCGGACATCATCGAATCGGTTATGACAAAGATTATCAAGGCTTCAGGGGTACCGGATCCCTTCTCCATGGCCAAAAGGAAGCAGAACGAAATGGCCTTGGGCCTCTATCCCTCCCTCAGGTTACTTGTAGAGGAGTCTGCCGATCCCCTGCTCGCGGCGGTGAAGCTGGCTATCTTCGGAAACGCCATGGATTTTATGGTGCCCCGCAGCACGGAGCAGATGGAGCGTGCCATAAAGGAAAACCTCGAATCCCCTATTCCTGAAAAGGAATATGAGGAGTTCCGGAATCGCCTCAAGACCAGCAAAAAGTTCCTTATATTCGGAGACAATTCCGGAGAGATCGTCCTGGACAGGCTCCTTATCGAGACAATAAGGAAGACACATGATCCGGAAATCATTTATGTGGTGAGAAGTATGCCAGTCATGAACGATTCCACAATGGAGGAGGCCCGATTTACAGGGATGGACAGGATAGTAAGATTGGTTGAAAACGGGATCCAGGGCCCTTTCCCGGGAACCAGGTTGGGCCGGTGCAGCCAGGAGGTAAGGGAGCTGGCAAGGGGGGCCGATGCGATCATCTCCAAGGGCGGCGGCAATTTCGACAGCCTTGACGAGGAGAAAGAAGATATGAAAGGCCGCATAACCTTTCTCCTGTTATCAAAATGCGAGCCCTATTACCGCCGTTTCGGCGTGCCTCCCTTCCAGCCTGTAATGGCAAATTTCTGAGAGGCGCGACTTAAGTGTAGACCCCGTACTCCTTTGTGAAATCAACCATTGCCCGAACGGTCTCTTCTTTGCCGTCATCGATCTGGGTCCCGGGGCTGACAATGAGGCCCCCGCCCTTTCCACAGTAGTCGATCAGGTCCTTGCAGTAGGCCTTTACCTGATCGGCGGTGCCCGTCGCGATCATGGTGATCGGGACATTGCCCATGAGGCAGCAGGTATCGCCAAGGATGTCCTTTGCCCTGTGCATGTCCGTGCGGTCGAAAAACCAGACTGTGGAGGCCCTGGGCAGCTCGGTAATGAATTCGAGGCGCGTATCGAAAACCCCCTCCGCAAAGGGCGTTGGTATAAGCCCCTCATCAATCATGTTTAGCATAATCTGTTTGAAGGTCGGCCAGTAGAACCTTTTATACTGTTCCTTGGACATGAAGCCGTCCGAACCCTTGTGGAGGGGCATCATGATAAGGGGGGTCTCGCCCAGGGGGACTTCCGGCACGGGCATGAGCCTCAATATCTTTTCACAGGCCTCGGTGACCCTGTCGGGATGCCGGTACAGGTCCGTCATGACGCCGTGTGTGCCCCTCAGGGAGTCACCCAGGACGTCAAAGGGCGCCGCGCCGAATCCCCTTGCGAGGCTTGGATAGCCCATGGCATGTATGCGCCTTATGGTGTTCATGGTGACCTGAAAGGGTTTGATCGACATCTCCGCGGCCCTCCTTAAAATGTCCAGGGATTCGATCACGTCAGGGTCCATGAAAGGCATGTAGGCCCCCCCATAACCGACGCCGTCAACGGCGAAATGGGGCAGCTTCTCAAGGCCTTTGAGGGATGAGAGCAACCGGGGCATATAGCGCCTGAGGACAAAATCAGAGGGATCGTCGAGGAAAAGAGGATACTCATCGGCCTTCATGTACTCCTGTTCCACGAACTGATACTGGACATCGTCCGGGAGATTAAATCCCGCCCACTTCATGTTTGTCTGGCAAAGGAGCTCCATGGACGGCCCTGACATCAAAAACAGGAAGGAGGCGCTGTCCGGCTTAAAGTCCGTCTGGAATTTGATCATTGCCTCAGCGGCCTCTTCCCACCGGTCATACATGGTGGCCTTCTGATCTATGCCGACCCGTCTAAGGGCAAAGGCCCCACCCAATCCGGATACGGGCACCCTGGACGGCATCTTTTTCAATTCCACGGCATCCCGGAACAGGGTCGCCAGCTCCCTGTATTTTTCCCCTGCCTCGGGGTTGTCAAACTGGATGCCGTCTCCTTGAACCCAGGCATCAAGTCGTAGTGTCCGCTTCTCTTCAGGGGTCAGTTCATTCCAATTCTCGGGCTTTCCACTCATGTCTGTCCTCCTCTTTTGTCAGTATTATGGATGATTCGTGGCCGCAATGGCGCACCTTCCCTGGCATCCGCAGGTCTGCGTCATGGGATTTGCGGGGTAATCCGCAGGAAATCCATATTTTTAATGGCAGATTAATCGATAACAGTGTAGCAAAAAAGTCAATAAAATTCCCGATTGTTTCTAATTATAATGTAGAATTTGATAAATTAACAGGTTATTATTGAAGAGGATCATCTCCATAACGGTTGTTCGATGATCATATCCCCAAATCTCGAACTATATAAATGGTGAAGGCAGATGAAAATTAACAGACTCTTTTCCTATCTGGTGTATCTCATGAACAGGGACGTGGTCAGCGCCAGGGAAATGGCGGACCATTTCGAGGTCTCACTCACAGGCTTCTATGTAGTTCACAATGAGATTTCTAAATGGCGAGGGGAAAGTCTTGAGCCTCTTCCTCAATGCAGGCAGGAGGACATTTTCAACGGTCTCAGTCAAAGAAAATCTTTTCAGGTTCAGGATCTTTTTGTAATCATCGATGAAGGTGAGGGGCAGGTCTTGGTCCGAATGGGTTTGAAATATCCTGTAACAGAGATGGGCCATGAAAAGCAGCGTCACATTGACAAGGATTTCCTCAGGAATCTTTGATGAAGGGCAAAACTCCGGATAGCTCTGAGACCCTATGCTTTTCCAGACTGCTTCAGGAAGACCCCATTTCTTTAATAAAACAGAGCCCATCTGATCTGGATCCAGGGAATCGAGCAAGAAACAAAGATTGGGGTTCTGATCTTTTAACAATTCAACGATGATGTTACCCAGGTCATGCAGCAACCCTATGGTTGCTATCTCCACTGGTGTCCCCTTCTGTGTGCCAAGTGATAGGAAGTAAGAGATATTGGATATGGCCACCATATGGGTATGGAGATCTCTAAAATATTGCCGGTCAGGCATGGTCTTGCGCGCGCCTTCCGATACCACGAGCTGATACAGGCCATTGAACCCTATCAGCACTATGGCCCGGTCAATGTCCGAGATCTTATTTCTGAAACTGTAATAGGGGGAGTTTATCCGCTTCATTACCAGAGCCAAAAGGGAGGGGTCCTGTTTAATGATCTCGGCAATTTCCCTAACTGTAGTGCGCTCTTCAAAGAGCCGCATGGGCAGGGTAACGGCAAAGGAAGGCAATCGGGGTATCTTATTGATTATGGCATGTATGGTTTTGGAGTTGTCGTAATTAATCTGACCCTGGGCGCGCGCATTGAGAATGTGCGCCATGAGTTGGTCGTTTTGCGATGAAAGCTGGGTCTCTCTGTCTTCAAGCTCCTGGATCCTTTTATAAGATAGCTCATTCATCTGTCTAAGGAAAATGAACTGCAGATTCTTATCAAGGGCGTTGAAGGTTGCTTCTTCAATAGCCATGACAGTGGATGGTTTAGTGGCCACAGCGGAAGCGGTCCTTGGTATCTTCCTTGTAAAGGAAATTTCCCCCAACAGATTACCCCTCCCAACGGTGCCGAGCACTGTGTCTATTCCCTGAAAATCTTTGACGATTCTGATTTCTCCGTCCAGGACCAGATAGAAGACTTGACCTTTATCCCCTTCTTTTATCAGGATCTGGTCCTTTTCAAGTTTCTTGATTGGTGCAAGTCTGTAGAGGAAGCTCAATTGCTCTTGACTGAGTTCATTGAACATTGAGATCTCATTTCTCGTAGGGGATTCCACTGATCTATCCATATAGTCTTTTTGCTCTTTTCTCTTCGATGCACCCGGATTCCAGAGGCATGCTAATCGCGGTTTTTATTCGTCGGTCGATCTCATCTTATTGATATCCCTTGGTATTTTAAGTCAATTATTTACCGGGGTCACCTTACTGCAAAAAGAAGCAAAAAATATACCAATGTCACTCGCAGGGGCATTATTTAAGGAATAAGGAGTAATCGAAATTGTGAGTTGATGGTGGATTTTGGAATCAGCTTATGCTTGACCAATAAGTCCCATTTCAATATGCTGTACCTAAGAAAAAACGAATTCTTAT
>CAZGIZ010000238.1:0-2179 GCA_964526655.1 uncultured Desulfobacteraceae bacterium
TGTTACCTAATTTTAACGTGCCCGAACTTATTGAGAAGTTACGATTTTGAAAGATTTTTTCGACCTGTCCCATAAATTTATGGGACAGCTTTTTTGAGTCAACCGAAACATCAGATCCCCTATCCTGGCTACGTCTTGCCGTATCGAGCCAGCCTATTTTTTATGTTGTCTCACAATCTCCACATAACTTTCACACCCCAGATCAAGGTGTTTGGATATAAGGTCAAAATGACTGTCGGCATGTAAAACCATGCACCCTCGAGCAAAGGCGCATGTGGATATCAGGATATCCGTATAAGGGACAGTGACCCCGTTTCTTCTTAATTTGAAGCCCATCTCACACGCCTTCTCCCAGAGCGAATCATCCGTTTCGATGCTTTCCAGAGCGGACAGACGTGCCTTCAGCCGATCATATTCCGCCTCACTTCTCGTGCCGGCCAGGAGTTCCAGTTTAATAATGCCGGAGGTGAGGACCAGATTCTCTTTCAGCAACAGGTCAACACGTTCTTTTATCTGAGGGAGGAAATCCTTTCGCAAGGCAAACAGCCATGCCGATGTATCAACCAAAACAGGTTCATCCGGCATTTCTCAAGCGCTCCAATTCTTCGAGCGTGAGGTCCATTTCAAAGGTCCCCAGCTCTTTCCGCAAGGCATCCCTGTTGTGTTGTTGGATAAGGGATCGCAGGCCTGCTTCGATGGCCTCTTTTTTGGTTCGTGCCCCTGTCGCCCGGACCGCTTCCTCCAAAAGATGCTCATCGATCATGACGGTGGTTTTTCGCATAGCCATCTCCTTGAGCCATATTATTTAGATGGGTATGTTATACATATTAAATTACCCTGTCAATGGTATATGACGCGAAGGTAGCACCCCCATACATTGAATCCTTATTATCCCACAGGATTCATATCCTTTTAAGTTATTATGGATACCCAGAGGGGTTGATATCCACCAAAGTTGGGCACAAGGCAACGTACAGCTCCTGAAGAAGCCTTTCCACGATCCGTATAGCAGTTTGAATCTTACCTGTTTTAGGAAGCATGGACTATGACCTCCTTACATTGGATATCTGATTATCTGTAATAGTTTACCTTTTTATCACCACCCCATTTTCTTCAACTCCTCCCAGGCCTTCTTACTCTCAGTGGGCATGGCTTCCATCAGGAGGCTGTTAATCTCCTCAAGATAGACAAGCTTCTCTTCAACAGACAGGGACATATATCTTTTCAGATCCTCAACATCAAAGTATTCATCAACATTTTCTTCATCACTATCCATTTTTTATTTCCTTTATCTTTTGCATGGCTTTAATATCCATTTCATCTCTTTTTCTGCCTGCTATTCTTTTTAACTCGATCAGGTCGTCAATTGAAATCACAGATATTTCTATGCCCCTTGCGGAAACTACTTCCCGTCTATTATAGGCACTTTCAAAATCAATATAATTTTCAATCATAATATCTATGTGCTCAATTTCATTTTTAGGATTGTAGACAGAGAAGACCTTGAGATGCTTTTCTTTCTTCCACATCTCTAACTTGGCCCGATCATTTAATTCCTCGATTTTGACAGGTATCCTTGGAACAAATCCAAGATTCTTAACAAGTTCAATAAACTTTTTTATATTGTCACTCTTCAAAGAAATTATAATATCCAGGTCCCCAGTTGCGCGGGAATATCCATGAATATTCACCGCGATTCCGCCTATGACCATATATCTTATCTTTCTTTGTGCCAACTCCCTGAATATTCTTTCATAGAGCATAAGGATTACCTATCCTCATACGAGTATCCTCCGATCCAGGCTCCTGTACTGGATGGCCTCGGCCACGTGGTCCGCCTTAATATTCGCCTCCCCTTCAAGATCCGCGATGGTCCTTGCTATCTTCAGTATCCTGGAGTGGGCCCTGGCGCTGAGGCCCAGCCTGTCCATGGCCCTTTCAAGGAGGCTGTCGGACTCCTGGTCAATCTCACAGAACTTTCTGATCTGGCGGCTACCCATGTCCGCGTTGGTATGGATCTTCATCCTCTGAAACCTTTCCGCCTGGACCTCCCTCGCCCCCTTGACCCTTTCAAGGATCTCGGCAGATGACCTCCCCGCCTCCTTTGCAGAGAGGTCCTTATACTCCACGGCAGGGACCTCCATGTGGATGTCTATCCGGTCCATCAGGGGTCCCGAGA
>CAZGIZ010000238.1:2279-5017 GCA_964526655.1 uncultured Desulfobacteraceae bacterium
TCCACGGCAGGGACCTCCATGTGGATGTCTATCCGGTCCATCAGGGGTCCCGAGATCTTTGACCTGTAGCGCTGTATATGTAAATAGGAGCAGTTGCACTCCCTCTTTGGATCTCCGAAGAAACCACATGGGCAGGGGTTCATGGCGGCCACGAGCATAAAATTCGCCGGGTAGGTAACTGTGGAGTTTGCCCTGGTTATTGTGACAAACCCATCTTCAATGGGCTGTCTCAATACCTCCAGGACGTTCTTTCGAAACTCCGGCAACTCATCAAGAAAGAGAACCCCGTTGTGCGCAAGGCTCACTTCGCCGGGTTTCGGAATCTGGCCGCCCCCTATCAGGCCGGCATCCGAAATAGTATGGTGGGGGGACCTGAAGGGGCGGGATCGTATGAGGCCGCACCCCTCGGGCATGAGGCCCATGACGCTGTAGACCTTGGAGGTCTCCAGGGCCTCCTGGAATCCTGGTTCCGGCAGAATCGTGTAGAGTCTCCTCGCGAGCATGGTCTTTCCAGCGCCAGGAGGACCTACCATGATCATGTTGTGCCCGCCCGCGGCCGCTATCTCCATGGCCCTCTTCACGTTCTCCTGTCCACGTACATCGCTGAAATCCATCTGATGATCGGGAGTATCAAAGAGTTGGTTGAAATCCACCTGGAAAGGACTTATCTTTGACAGGCCGGACAGCATTTGAACGAGACTTGAGAGGGTTTCGACCGGATAGACGCTGACCCCTTCGACAACAGCGGCCTCCGTCGCGTTTTCCTTGGGAAGGAAGATACCCCTAAGAGCCCTCTCCTTTGCCATTACGGCGACGGGCAGGGCGCCCTTAACTGGCCTGATAAGGCCGTCAAGGGAGAGCTCCCCTAATATGAGGTAGTCATGACAGGACTCGCCCGGAATCAGCCCGGTGGCGGCAAGGATGCCAACCGCCATGGGGAGATCGAAGGCGGAACCCTCTTTTTTAATATCCGCGGGTGCCAGATTGACCGTGATCCTATCGGCGGGAAACTGATACCCGGAATTTTTTATTGACGCCTTCACCCTCTCTTTGCTTTCGCGGACTGCCCCCTCAGGGAGCCCGACCGTGGAGAAGGACGGGAGTCCCTGGGAAATATCCACCTCGACTTCGACAACGTAGGCGTCTATCCCGATAACCGCGCTGCTCAATACCTTGGCCAGCATAGAGTTATCTCTCGGTTAGGATTTAAATAATAAAATATTTAAATAATCTTTACATTTAATATCATCAATGTTAGAAAGTAAAGTTTATTTATAGTTAGAGCATTTATTAAGTCTTATATACAATAAGGAGAAGAGCATGGCCAGGATTACAGTAGAGGATTGCCTTCAAAAAGTAAACAATCGTTTTGCCTTGATTCATATGGCATCCAAGCGTGTGAGGCAGCTCAGAAAGGGAGCCGAACCCTTCATTACTTCCAAAAACAGGGATATCGTCATATCCCTGAGGGAGATCGCGGCCGGCAATATTATCAAGGTCGAGGGATCGGGTCCTGCCCAGGAGCCTGAAAAATTAGAGGCCCTTCCTGAAGTGGAGGGCCCGGATGAGGGCGAAATTGAAGAGGAAAAGGAGCAGTAGGATCAGCAGGGTAGTTGGCCATGGAGAAGAGAGATTACTATGAGACCCTTGATGTCCCCAGGGATGCCGGGGATGAGGAGATAAAAAGGGCTTATAGAAAATTGGCAATGAAATATCACCCGGACAGGAATCCCGGCGATAAGGATGCCGAAGAAAACTTCAAGGAGGCCGCAGAGGCCTATGAGGTGCTGAGAGACAGGGAGAAGAGGCAGATATACGATCGTTTCGGTCACGAAGGCCTCCAGGGGACCGGATTCAGCGGGTTCAGCGGGTTTAATGACATATTTTCCAGCTTCGGCGATATCTTTGAAGATTTTTTCGGCTTTGGGACCAGGAGAACAGGAAGGCAAAGACCGAGGAAAGGCTCCGATCTCCGTTACGATATGGAGCTGACCCTCGAAGAGGCATTTTCAGGGAAAGAGGAGGAGATAAGCTTTCAGAAATGGGAATCATGCGATTCCTGCGGCGGCTCGGGTATAACGCCAGGGAGCGAGCCGGAGATATGCCGCACCTGTCAGGGCAGCGGAAACATTGTCAGGTCCCAGGGTTTTTTTCAGATCAAGACAACCTGTCCGGCCTGTAATGGGCAGGGTCGGATCATAACCGATCCGTGCAGGGAATGCCGGGGCGGGGGGAAAATCAAAAGGCAGAAAAAAATTAACATAAAGATACCCCCAGGCGTGGACACGGGTTCACAACTGCGATTGCGGGGCGAGGGAGAGGCAGGGGAACACGGCGGGCCCCAGGGCGATCTATTTATAGTTATTCACGTAAAAGAGCACCCACTTTTTTCCAGGCAAGGTGATCACCTTTTTTGCGACGTGCCCATCTCCTTTGTCCAGGCCTCCCTGGGAGACAAGATCGCGGTCCCGGTATTGGGGCAGGAGGGATCCTGTGATGTCAAAATTCCCCACGGGACGCAGCCGGGCGACGTCAGTTCCATTCCCGGACAGGGCATGCCGATCCTTGGAAGAAGCAGCAGGGGCGACCTGATAATAAAGTGGGTTGTGAAGATACCTGAAAAGGTAAATCAGAGGCAAAGGGAACTCCTGGAGGAATTCGCTCAGATTGAAAGGTCAAAAAAGTCAAAAAAGAAAGGCAAATTTTTCGGAAAGGGATAGGGTGTCGGTTAAAAAAAT
>CAZGIZ010000239.1:0-4985 GCA_964526655.1 uncultured Desulfobacteraceae bacterium
ATGCAAAATTGGGTCCAAAATATAGCACGGCAGTAAATATCAGTCAAAGCATTTTACTACCCATAATATTCACAGGATATATGTTGCACAGCGGTTTTTTAAAAGTTAGGGACGATTAGAAATGGCGCAAGGCTCAAGGCGCAGGGCATAGGGCATAAGACAAGGAAAACAATACCCTAAGATTTTTTGTCAACCATCCTCTCTTTCATGATACGGATCGTCTCTGCATAGTCCTTGCTGTGAAATATGGCGGACCCGGCCACGAATATATCGCCGCCCGCCCCTGAGACGAGTCCAACGGTGTCGGGACCGACCCCCCCATCTACCTCTATCTCCGTGTCCAACCCCCGCTTGTCTATCATCTGCCGCAGCCGCTCTATCTTGGGCACCACTTCGTAGATAAACTTCTGCCCGCCGAATCCCGGGTTCACTGTCATGATCAGGACCATGTCCAGGTCATTGAGTATATATTCTACTATATCGAGGGGCGTGGCGGGATTAAGGGACACTGCAGCCTTTGCGCCCGTGTCCTTTATGATCTGGACGGACCTGTGGATGTGATTCACGGCCTCCGTGTGGACCGTTATAATGTCGGCGCCGGCCTTTTGAAAATCAGCCACGAACTGATCAGGGTTTGATATCATGAGGTGGACATCAAGGGGCAGGGCCGTGACCCTCCTGACGGCCTCCACGATCATCGGACCGATGGTTATGTTGGGGACGAAATGGCCGTCCATGACATCCACGTGGATGTAATCGGCCCCGGCCTCCTCAACGGCCCTGACTTCATCGCCAAGCCGCGTAAAATCCGCGGACAGAATTGATGGCGCTATCTTTCCCATATTCCCTCCTTATATGCATGACGAAAATATCCTGTCTGTTCTACCGATTCTTTCTGAAAAGGGCGGCAAAGAACCCGTCCATGTGATGGACGTTGGGATAGGTCTTTAAAAAACCCTTCTCGTCAATCAGGTCAAGGCCCCATTGGGGCACGCACCCTCTAAGGTCTTCAAGTGACATGTCCCTGTTGTGCTCCAGGAAGGAACTCACAACATCCTCGTTTTCTTCCCTCGAGATGGTGCATGTCGCATAGAGCATCCTCCCTCCCCCCTTCATGACAAAAGAGGTCTCTTCTATAAGCCTTTTCTGCAGGAAGGAAAGATTCCTGATGTCCTCTTCATCCCTGTTCCATTTGCCGTCAGGGTGCCTGGATATCACGCCCAGCCCGGAACAGGGCGCGTCCAAGAGGACCCTGTCAAACTTGCATCGAAAAAGGGATGAAAGGGATGAGGCGTCCGCCCTTACGGGTTCGATACCGGTGATGCCGAGCCTGCGTGTGTTCTGCCCAAGACTTATCAGTCTTCTGTGGCTTATGTCAAGACCGAGGACCTTTCCCCTTCCCCCCATGAGCTCCATAATGTGGGTAGATTTGCCGCCGAGACCCGCGCAGAGGTCCAGGACCATGTCGCCGGGCCGGGGCCCCAGGAGATGAGAGATGATCTGGGCAGCCTGGTCCTGGACCTGAAAGAGCCCTTCCCTGAATTGGGGCAGTTCATCCACCCTGCCCCTGAACCCCTCAAGGACGATTCCCTGGGGCGCGTAGGAAGCGGCCCTCCCTCCTATCCCCTGGTCCGAGAGCCTCTTCAGGAGCCCATCCCGGCTGATCTTCAGGATGTTTGCCCTGATGTTCAGGTCCGGAAAACGATTCTGGGCCGAAAGGAGTTCCTCCGTGAACTCCCTGCCCAGCTCCCTCAGCCACTTGTTGACCAGCCAGAGGGGATAGGAATAGTATGAAGAGAAATAGCCCGCAATGTCTCTTTCCCGATCCGGGAAAGTGATCTCCTGTTTCCGCCTGCAGATGTTTCTAAGCATCCCGTTTACAAAGGAGGCTGCCCGCCTGGTACCCTTTTTGGCCTTGGCCTGGTTGACCGCCTCATTGACGGCCGCGGATTCAGGGACCCTGTCTAAAAAATAGACCTGATAGAGGGCAAGCCGAAGGATATTCAGTATTTCCGCGTCTATCTTTTTAAGGGGTAGGTCGGAGAATTGTCCCAGGACCCAGTCAAGCCTCAGCCGCCATCTTAATACGCCCTGGACAAGCTGACTGATAAAGGCCCGGTCCCTCTCATCCAGGTAGGGGTGACTCTGGAAGATCTCGTCCAGATAGTTGCCCGGATAGCGGGGTTGTGCATCAAGCCTGTTTAAGGTCTTTAGGGCGAGATCTCTTGGTCTCTCTGCTTTCATGTCTTAAAAAAGTAAGTATCCCCTTCTCGACCAGTTCAAGGTCAACATCCGTGTCAAAACAGGGGCCGAAGGGCCTTTTATTCAATATGCCGAATACGGGTATTGGGAAGCTGTCCTGGATGCCGCTTGTCAGGTCACGTTCGCAGGCCACCGCTATAATGATATTGGGCCTCTTCTCAACCACGATCCTCCTGGCAAGTGTCCCGCCCGTGGCCACTGAGATGGGCACACCGTATTTTTGCGACAATTCCACCAGGCCCTTTATCTTGCACCTGCCGCAGGCCTTACAGTTCTCGACGCTCCCGGTTATCCTTACGGTGCACTCATGATTCTGGAGACAGTGGGGCAGCAGGATGAGAAGCTTTTCGGGCTTTGCTCGTCCGGCCTCGGCCAGGACAAGCTGGTTGTTTATGGCCACAAAAGACCTCCTCACCATATCCTTTCCCATTCCGATGAATTTGCCTATCAGGACGAGGAGGGGAAAGAGGAGTCTGATCACCACACCGCGAATCCAGCGGTTGAAAAAAAGATTTTTTCCCCTCAGGATTGTAAAAACGAGGGTCATGGCCCCGCCGATCATGAACATAACCGCTAAGGCCATGGCGATGGCCATGATAAGGGGCAGCATGGGGTGGATATTGCTGAAACCGATATAGGGTATCAGGTAAAGCAGTATTGCCAGCACTACCAGGACCCCGCAGGTGAGGACCAGGAGGATAATAAAGTTCCTCTTCTCCGGTTCCCTGAGGTTTTCAAGGGCCTTTTGTATTATTGTCTTGGGGTTTATGTTTGTGATCATGTGTCTGTATGCGGTTCAAGGTTTAAGGTTCATGGTTCACGGTTTAGGGATTACGGATTAGGGGTTAGGGTTGGCCTGCCCAATGAGTGTCTCTGGTCTTACAGTATATCCTACACCTTACCCCTTATACCCTAATCCTTATCCCTTAACCCTTATCGCTTCCCTTTCCCAGGATCGTCCCTTCAGGCAATGAAAAGCCCAGGAGAAAATCCCTTGAAGCCAGCCTCTTCCTGCCCGGATACTGTATCTCACCTATTTCTATCAATCCCCTGCCCGTTTCAACAGAGAGGCCTCCATCCGCTCCAATGACGGCCCTTCCTGGGACACCCTCCCTCTGGGACTCACCAAGGAGTCTTGAGGCGAAGAGTTTGATCCTCTTTTCCCCTAATGTGGTAAAGGCGCCAGGGCTTGGATCAAGGGCGCGAATAAAAGCGGATATGGTCTTTGCGTCAAGCCCCCAATCAATCAGGGTCATATCTTTCTCAATCTTGTGGGCGTAGGTGGCCCTGGAATCGTCCTGGGCCGTTGCCTCCAGTTTATTATCCACGAGGAGCCTCAGACTCTTTACGATCATTTCGCCGGACTTGAGTGCCAGACGGTCGTGCAGCTCCCCGGCCGTTTCATCCCGCATGATGGGGACCTCCTCCTGGTAAAGGATCGGGCCCGTATCCAGCCCCTCATCCATGAGCATGACGGTCAGGCCCGTCAGGGATTCGTCGTTCATTATGGCCCTCTGTATGGGAGCGGCCCCTCGATATCTGGGCAGGAGTGAGGCATGTATGTTTATAACACCCCATCCGGGAATGCTCAGGAGCTCTTTTTTGAGGATCTGACCGAAGGCTATGACGATAATGACATCAGGGGCCTTTTTTTTAACGACCTCGCAGAAGTCCCTGTCCGACGCCTTTTCCGGTTGCAGGATCTCCAAATTGTTTTCAAGGGCCACCTGCTTTACAGGCGAAGGGGCCGTCTTCCTTCCCCTGCCCTTGGGTCTATCAGGCTGCGTGACCACCCCCAATAGATTATATCCCCCGCGAATAAGCTCCCTGAGTGATGGGGTCGCAAACTCCGGGGTGCCCATAAAGAGAATTTTTGGATCTTTTGGAAAAGGGTCTATTGGAATTGATGCCATATTGATTTTTTTAAGGCGACCCGTCCCCGGCAGGAGGGGGCTTTACTTTTTCAATCCCTTTTTTAATCTCTTTTTATAAAGGGATCTCTTCAGGCTGCTGATATGATCTATGAAGAGGACGCCGTTCAGGTGGTCGATCTCGTGCTGGAGGCATATGGCAAAAAGACCTTCCGCTTCAATATCCACGGGATCACCGTGCCTGTCCACCCCCCTGACCTTTACCTGCGCGCTCCTTGTCACCTCCGCGGAAAAATCAACGACGCTGAGGCACGCCTCTTCATAGACAATATTGCCCTCCGACAGGATAATCTCCGGATTTATCAGCACAGACAGATTTCTTCCCTCCTCCCTGGGAGTGAGATCATAGACAAAAAGCCTTTGAGGCTCACCCACCTGGACGGCGGCAAGGCCGATGCCCGGCGCCGAGTACATGGTCTCTGCCATGTTTTCGATTAATTTTTGCGTGTCCTCGTTGATATTTTCAACCTGTTCCGCCTTGGTCCTCAGGATTGAATCGGGATATGTGTGTATCTCCATCTTTTCCGGCATTTTCAAGGTCCTCTAATTGTCCATCCAGAAACATTCTATTTCTGGATGGAGCTATCGGCATTTAGCGATCAGCGGTCAGCCAAACCTTTATTCTCAATGTCATTTACCGATTCCGCCACAATGAAGGCGGATAAAAGCTGAATGCTGATTGCTGATAACGCGCCCGTCCTCCGCAGCAGCCTGCTATGGAGGATGGAAATCCAAAAACGTCAGTTTATGGATGAGCACAAATTAACTAATTTGTCAATATACCTCAAAACA
>CAZGIZ010000240.1:0-803 GCA_964526655.1 uncultured Desulfobacteraceae bacterium
TAATTGAAAAAGGCAGGCTGCACTTCCTCATCGACATGCCGCCTGCCCTTTATGAGTTATTAGAAAATTTTCTCGGTCTATCTTTTTCCCAGGCTGTAACTGAAATCCAGCTTGGCAATGTAATAGGTGTCTGTATAATCAAAGCCCGCAATGTTTGAATCACGCTTCTCACGGCCGGCCGCTATTTTAAAGACAAGCCACTCCTTAAAGAGGTAACCGACGCTGCCTTCCAGTTTATAGATGTCCTCATCGCGCAGTACAGTGGCTCCCGCCGGGGTAAGACCATAGGTCATTTCATAACCCCTTGTTTGATAGTTCGCCGTTATATCAAAGGGAACCTTTTCCATGTAGACATAGCCGGCCTTGAGTGTGAAACCGTTGCCCTTGAAATAGGCATCTCCCGGCCCCTGGTCGTTAAAGTTCCTTTCCGCGACCAACGAGACATAGCTCCTGGGCATGGGCCCTGCAAAACCGGGCACAGTGCCCGGCTCAAGGGGGGGATTCTGGCCCATCAGGCCCACCCGGTAAGTGACAATATTGATATCTTTCAGGGCGGGATCATCAAAATCCCTTTTATGATATCCGCCGCCGGCCTCAAGGCTAAAATAATGGTACTGCTTCCTCAAGATAAGCTTGCCCTGGTTTGAGGTGTAATCGGATGTGCCCAGGTTATAGTCCCTTGTCCAGTGCTGATATTCAAGGTCAAGGGATGTCTTATCGTTGAAATTGTACATAAGGTCGAACATGGGCCTCTTTTCCGTGGAGTCCTCCCTTGTGGCCACATAGTACTCCGTCCGGGTGTC
>CAZGIZ010000240.1:813-4977 GCA_964526655.1 uncultured Desulfobacteraceae bacterium
AGATCGATGGCGTGAGCCGGTTGATATAATATTTATCCCTGGCCGTAGGATCGCTAAAGATGTCGGAATAGGCCGGATCACGGGTCTTGTAATAGGACTCCTCAAGGCCCAGGAGGACGCGGTCCGTGGGCCTGGTCTTGACGATAAAATTCCCCGCGTGCCCCACGTAGTCCTGATTGTCCGCGAGGGGCCAGCCCGCAGGCAGGGTATCCTGATCGTCATAGTAATAGGCGTTCAGCTTGTATTGGAGGAGTACAAGACTCTTCGGGGTCTCATAACCCAGCTCTATTCCGGGCGAAAGGAGATATGTGTAGACCTCCTTTTCGTTTGTTTCGGCCCTGTAAAAATTGTCATCCGTTCTCCAGGACGCGGAGACCAGCGGATTTATCTTGACCTTTCCCTGGGAAAGCCCTTCCGCAGGGATGGATAAAATTATTAAGAAAATCGTAAATAACAGGAATCCTCTCTTGTTTTTCATACAAGCCCCCTTTCTTCCCGTTAAAACTCAATATAATGACTTTAATAACTTTTAAGTTGGACTGGCAGCCTCCGTGTCCGTAACATCCGGTTCCGGAGTCACAGGGACATCAAACCCCGGGGGAGCCGGCGCGGCCGTCGGCTCCGGCGCACCGGGTTCCTGGTAGGGCTCCGGCTCTGCCGTGGGCTCGGCGCCAGCATCAATGGCATCCTGCTCTGCAGCCTGGGCATCGCTAATGGCACTGTCTGCCGCAGTGATTGCAGCGTTCGCCTCTGTAACCAGTGTCGTATCAGGATTGTTTGCCGCGATTATGCCTGCCTGGATCTTGACTTCCTGGGCTGCAAGCTGTGCGGCCTTAGCAGAAGCAAGGGCGGCCTGGGCCTGGGCCTTTTTGGCCGCCGGAGTGCCGGCCGCCTGCTGGGCCAGGGCAGAGGCGTTCTTTGCCTGGTCGGCTGCCGCGGCCGCCACAAAGGCGGCCCTCTGGGCCGGATTGAGATCCGCCAGCTCCTGCGGGACTTCTGCGGCAACGCCTGAAATGAAGTCGCCTACGGTGTAGGCCGGGCCTCCTGAGGTAAATTGAATATATGGCTGCCCGTCCGCGCCGATGCTCAGGGTTCCCGCGGTCCCCCTCAACCCGCAGACCATGGTGGCGGTCTCAAGAGAGGTCTTGGCCTTGGATTCCCCGGAATCGAACAACATTTTCCCAAGAAGGAGGCGTAGTTTCCTCTGTATTGTCTTGGTCTTGTTTAAGGCCCCCTCCGTTTCCTCCTCCTCTCTGATCAAGAGGTTGGAATTATTCTTCAATTCCAGGACGGCGCCGTCATTGAAGGTGACTGTGGCCGTGCCCACCCTTGTAACGACCTTGTCATCGGAATAGAGGGGCAGCCCGATCGCGGGCTCGGTTCCCCACTCACCCTGGGTCTTGATCAGGACCTTGCCTGAAAAGCCGCTCAGCTTTCCGACAGGCTTTTCAGCGGAGAAGGCCGGGAAGGATAATATTAATAATGATACTGCTATAAAGACAATTAGCAGAAAACGTTTATCTCTTCTCGTTGGCTCCATTTTACCCTCCTGTTTAAGGATTAAGGACGGGAATTTTCGCCCATCTGAAGTTTAAAGTCAATCAAAAAAATTCAAAGAAAATCGGTAATTAAGGAATGAAAGATTGATATTATAAATGCCTGTTAAAGAACACAATATCATAAATAATATCGGATTTAAAAGGAAATTTGTTATTCATAGGCATTCATAATTTTCACGGAACCAGACTTTGACCGCATCAGCTCATCGGATCGGAAGAGAGATTTCGCGTGGAAAAAGGGACTGGATTTTGCCTACTTATCTGTAACAAGCGGAAGATTAAATTAATTCGACAGATATGTCAACAGAAAAATAAGAAATTTCAATGATTTTTTTTATCAAGAATCATCCGGGGCATGGTGAAGAATACCCGTTCGACCGTTTCTTCACCGGCAAGGGAAGAGAGCTTCCGATGGGCGGCGGAGAGCCCGGGAGGTCTCTCTTGGGTCGAGTGGGCATCAGAGGCCATAAAATGGATCATATCTCTTTCTATTATCTCCGTGCAACACCTCAGGGCCCTGCGGCCGAAGCGCCCGGTCAGGCTCTGGGCCGTGACCTGCGAGAGGGCCCCGGCGGATATGATATGGCTTAACACCTCAATATTATTCTGAATTACCGGGTTTCTTTCGGGATGGGATACAATTGGAGTTATATTCATGCCCCTGAGACGGTTGATAAATGCGATGACCGTATCCGGGATAAACTGATCGGGAAGCTCCACGGAGATGTACCGTCCCGCGTCATTTATTGTCATTAACCTACCCTTTTCCAGCTCATCCAATATCTCGAGGCACAGGCGAGCCTCCGATCCAGGTAATATCTCAAGGGGCATCCGGTGCTCCTTCAGGACCCGGTTCAGGCCGGCGCAGGCGGACAGGATGTCCGATCGCCGGTTGGAGTATATGCCGTTGAGGCAATGGGGTGTGGCGACAATCGTGTGTATCCCGTCTTCCACCGCGATCCTGGCCATTTTCAGGGACTCTTCCATGCCGGCCGGGCCGTCATCAATGCCGGGTAGTATGTGGGAATGGATATCAATCATGGAGATGGCTGTCCACATAGCGGGCCAGGATCTCGGCGGACGCGGGAGGCGGACGGATCATCAGATAGTGGTCGATAATGGAATGTGCCATCTCATGGGCCAGCATACCCTCATGGAGGTCGGCTATGGTTATATATATGGTGTTGAACTCAAATATATACCATGCCCTGTACCGGCCTTCCTTTTTATAGATTTTAAAGAATGCGTCTTTCAATTGCTCCTTGTCTTTATAGATATTGACCTTGACCTTTAACATCTTCTTGCGCATGTCCAGTATCTCCTGGGCCCTCTCGTACAGGGCGTCGACCTTGTTCTTCAGCTTCTCTTCAAAATCCTTTCCTTCCGGCCGTGAAAAGAGCCAATTAAGACCGGACTCGGACGCACCAGGGGAATAATTCACCTTTTTGTCAAAGATCTTCAGGTCATCGAGTGACTGATAGCGGATTATCGCATGCTTTGTCTCCATCTGCTGCCAGGCGATATCATCCGCCGCCCATATCAGACCTGCCGCGCTTAAATGAAAAAAAAGAAATGCAGCAGTCGCGAGGAGTAATTTTTTGTTTGGAGGAATTCTCTTCTGCATGGAGGCAGTTTACCAGTCTCAGATCTTGAAATCGGCTTTGATCTTCTCATCGAGTTCGTTCAACCCGTCAATCAGCTCCCGGGGGGCTTCCAGCCCGTGAGCCTTCTCTTTCAACTGCTCAAGAGCGGTCCGGATGAAAAGGACCTTTTCCCGCAGGCTCTCGGTCGTGCGGTTCAGGCTGTCAGTAACAGACATGAACTGATCCTTTTTACGGACCCTGATTGTCTTGGTCAGGTCCCCGTCCCCTATGACCTTCAGGTCCGCCTCAAAGCGATACATGGGCCCGGCCAGCTTGTGGGAGACAAAAAGGGTCACCCCGATGGTTGCCAGGGTGATCAAACCAAGGGTGATCAGATTGACATAGACGGCTGCAGGAAGGATCGCGAAGGCGGTCTTTTTTATTACCAGTCTCGATTGATCAAAAGATGAGGTCAAGGTATCCTGGGAAAATAGAAAAAGCAGGCCAGTGGATATCGCCACCCCGAGCAGGGTGAGAAGACAGAATTTGAGGATGAACCTGAACTGAAAACCCTTTTTGATAAAATAGTGTCTCCTTCTGAAGGGGGGTCTTTCCTGTGTCATCTGGGTTCCTTTCTTTTTGAATTGTGCCTGTTGAAATTACGCATAGCGCAAGGCGCATGGAGCATGGTGTAAGGCGTAAGGGGAAAAACCTTGAGCCTTAGACCTATAAAAGCAGACCATTTTAATCTTTAAAGTCAGGCATTCGGCCATCACCCTTTTCTCAAGGGGATATGAATCAGAGGCTAATGGCGTAGGGCGCATGGCGCAAGGGGATAAATCCGAAAACTCTTTTCCCGAACTTAGAGTATGCCTTGCGCCTTATGCCTTAAGCCATTAGCCCAACTTATAGATATCCCCTTTCGAAAAAGATCATGGCCTCGCCTGACTCACATCCCACATCTCAGATCCCACATCCCTATCGTCAGGATCAAGGGAAATCTACACGCAAAAATGATCTTT
>CAZGIZ010000241.1:0-2586 GCA_964526655.1 uncultured Desulfobacteraceae bacterium
AATAATAATTGTTGACATGTTAATATATTTATACTATAATAAAATATAAATTAAATATAATTAAACTATATTAAAAGTCCGGAGTTATTAATGTCATTCTATATTGTCTGTCAGAAAAAGAGAAATAATCCTCGCATGGACATACGAATCTGTCAAAAAAAATGCGAACTAAAAGATGATTGTGAAGAATTTATAGCCTTTCACAGGGAGTTAACAAAGGAGCAGGATATCCCATTGGCCCAGAGCCCTCAACCCATAGCCATGGGATTGACAATGGATACGTCTTCTTAATAATAGTTGGCTTTCGACTTTGGCCTAACAGCATTCTATTGGATATCGCTATTAATATTCACGGGCACATGGCTTAGGGCGCAGGGCGCAAGGAGGGAAAAAAGTGGGGTTTCAGATTTCACCTTGAGCCCTGTGCCTTGCGCCTTTATAGCTTTCCAAGTCATAGCCGATCTATCAATTGTCAAACCTCAAAGATGCATCTTCCTCATATCCCTCATGATCCTTTTCCGCCGTTCTGTCACACTGTTATTGGGTTCAACGGGAGACCACTCGTGGGGGGATGGTAGAATCGCAGCCAACCCGGCCGCCTGATGGGCCGTGAGATCGGCCGCGCTCCTGTTGAAGTATCTTCGCGCCGCGGCCTCGGCCCCCATTACCCCTGGGCCCCAGTCTACCATGTTGAGGTAGAGCTCGAGGATCCTTGTCTTTGTTAGAAAAAGCTCTAAGAGGACGGTGTAATAGGCCTCGAGTCCCTTCCTCGCGAGGCTCCTACCCGGCCACAGAAAGACCGTCCTGGAGACCTGCATGGTGATGGTGCTGGCCCCCCTGACCTTCCCCCGCGTAAGGATATCCCGGAAGGCCTTGTTCATCTCAATAAAGTCAAAACCCCGGTGGGACATGAATCTCTGATCCTCTCCGGCCAATACCGCCCTGATCAGCCGGGGAGAGATATCTTTCAGGGGCCGCCAGTAATGTCGTGGCCTTACGTGGGGACGGTCCGAGACCTTGTTTCTTATCCAGTTGCAGGCCATCATGGCCGTAAAGGGGGGATCTATATACTTCAAGAGGACTACCTGGGCCATTGTCAGGAGTATCAGGATGATAATGATCTTTAAAAGGAGCCCGAGACACCATCCCAGAGACCTTTTCAGGGGCCCCTTTTTCCTTTTCCGGTCAACCCTCATCACCCGCTCTTGGTCTTGACTTTTTCCCATGCCCGGTCCATCTCTTCGAGAGTGGCCCCGTCCGGGTCTATCCCCATTGACCTTAATTCATCTTCCATCTCTTTGAATCTATTTATGAATTTGTGGTTTGTCTCCCGCATGATCCGCTCCGCGTTCAGTCCCCAGTGCCTCGCCAAGTTTACCAGGCTGAAAAGGAGGTCACCCGTCTCTTCTCCTACGGCCTCCATGTCACCCTTTGCCAGTGCCTCTGAGAGCTCCTCGAATTCCTCCCTGACCTTGGCCCAGACCTCTTCCCTTCCCGCCCAGTCAAAACCCGCCTTTGAGACCCTGTCGCTCAATCTGTGGGCCCTCAACAACGCAGGAAGGCCCGCGGGCACGCCACTGAGGGCCGAGGATGGGGATCCGGCAAGGCCTTTCTCCTCTTTCTTTATCTTTTCCCAGTTTTCGGAGACCTCCGAAGGAGTGCTCACGCTCGTCCCGCCGAAGACATGGGGGTGCCGCTTTATCATTTTGGCCTTGATTCCTTCTATCACGTCAATTAGATCAAACTCACCCCTGTCCCTGGCGAGGCTTGTCAGGAAAAGAATCTGGAAAAGGAGATCGCCTAACTCCTCCCGGACATCCTCCGGCCGCCCATTTTCAATTGCATCGAGGACCTCATAGGCCTCCTCAATGAGGTACATCTTTACGGTGGAGTCTGTCTGCTGCGCGTCCCAGGGGCAGCCTCCCGGTCCCCTGAGTCTCGAGACCAGCCCGTAAAGAGATAAAAAGGCCTCTGTTAGCCTGTCCTTAGTCTCCATCCCCGGCCGTCTCCCCGCCCGTTCCCGCGATTATCCCGCCCAGCTTCTTTCCTTCGCCCTGGATCCTCTTCTTCCATTCCCGGTATTGATCCGGGGAAATAAGGCCGATCATTGACTGGTATGACCTTATTATCCAGGGCGCCAGCATTGATCTGGAGATCAGGGGTGTCTTGGCGGGGATGAAAAAGGTAAGCATGACAATGACAAGGTATATTATGACCACCCCCTTCAGTATGGCAAAGACCGCGCCGAGACCCCTGTCAACCCACCCTAAAAAGATCTTCCTGAATACGGTCTTTAAAAACCATCCGATGATATTGCATGCGACAAGCACGGCTGCAAAGATGACCGCAAAACTGATCAGGGGGACATACCGGGGAAAGGGGAGGTAGGATCTCAGGAACACAGTCATCTGGGGCTGAAAAAGATTGCCGATCCATATCCCAAGGACGATCCCGGCGAGGGAGGCTATCTCCCTGACAAAGCCCCTCAGGAGTCCCCTTACTATCAGATAGATCATGAGGATAATGATAATGTAATCAAGCAGATTCATGACGTTCTATTATCAGAACCGCCAAGAGTTCGTCAAG
>CAZGIZ010000241.1:2686-4859 GCA_964526655.1 uncultured Desulfobacteraceae bacterium
AATCAGGTTTTCCTTTTGAGAATAATTGGGTAGCTTTTTTATCAATTGCCTAAACCAGCATAATATGGTACCGATATTGCATCTAATTTCACCCTGGAGGATCAGGCCTTTCATGATGAGCGAAACCGAAAAGATAGACCTTATTACCCATATCAGCCTGGATATCAATGAGGTGAAAGACCTTGACCTTCTCCTGGAAATGATACTGACCAAGGTCAGGAAATTCTTCAACGCGGACGCCGGATCCATATATATCAAAAAGGGAGATACCCTGAAATTCAGTTACTCCCAGAATGACACACTCCGGGAGAGGTCCCCCAGGGCTAAAAAGCTCATCTACAATACCTTTTCAATCCCCATCAATAACATGTCCATCGCGGGCTATGTGGCGAAAAACAGGGAGACCGTGATCATCCCCGACGTCTATCTCCTGAACAATTCCGTCCCATACACCTTTGACTCCTCCTTTGATTACATAGCCGATTACAGGACCCGTTCCATGCTCACCGTCCCCATAACGAATCAACGTGAAGAAGTGTTAGGCGTGATGCAGATAATAAACGCCCAGAATGACGAAGGCAAGATCATCCCCTTCTCCCAGTCGGACGAGCCCCTTATCAAGCACTTTGCGACCAGCGCCGCCCTTGCCGTGGAGCGCGCCCAGACAACCAGGAATATCATCCTGAGGATGATCAGCATGGCGGAACTCCGGGACCCAGGCGAGACAGGGGCCCATGTCAACCGGGTGGGGGCCTATTCAGTGGAGATCTATGAAGAATGGGCGAGGAACAGGGGTCTCCCCATAAAGGACGTGGAGGTAAAAAAGGACCTGTTGAGAATGGCCGCCATGCTCCACGATGTGGGCAAGGTGGCTATCAGCGACCTGATCCTCAAGAAGCCCGCGCGCCTGACCGTGGATGAGTATGAGATCATGAAGACCCACACTTTTTTAGGCGCAAGGCTCTTCAGCGATATGCAGTCGGACCTGGACGAAATGGCCCTTGAGGTGGCCCTCAACCATCACGAGAAATGGGATGGGACCGGCTACCCCGGGCATATCGATCCCATAAAAGAAACGCCCCTTGAGGGTTTTATAGATAAAGCCGGGCAAGCCACGGCAAAGAGGGAGGAACAGATCCCCCTCTTCGGGAGGATCGTGGCCGTGGCCGACGTCTATGACGCCCTCTGTTCCCGCAGGGCCTACAAGGAGCCATGGGATGAAGACAGGACCCTGGAGGAGATACGAATCTCCTCGGGGAATCACTTTGATCCCGAGATCGTGGATGCCTTTTTTGCCTGTTATGACATATTAAAATCCATAGGAAATCGTTACCCTGATGACGGTGAGGCAGAGGACTCCTGAGAAAAGGTTTTGAGATGCGTGAGAAGATTTTACTGATCAGCGAAAAAAATGAGGATATGGAACTCTTTAACCGTGTTCTGGGACCGGAGGGCTTCACCGTCACCAGAAGGGGACTTGACACGACTATTAAAGAGACCATCCTCGAAAACGGCTTTCCCGTGATCCTCGCTGATTATGACATCGTGGGCGAGAAGGCGACCCTTTTTTATGATATCCAGAAGGGGGAATCCAAGGCCTGTCTCATATTCTACGGGAACGACATAGGCGCGGAAGATTTCACACAGATCCTCCAGAAGGGCGTCTACACCATCATCCCCCGCCCCTTCCTGGCCGAACGCCTTCGTGAAGCCGTTGTGGGCGGGCTGGAAAACAGGAAGGCCTTTATCGAGATCCTCGGGATGATGGATGAGTTGAAGCTGGTAAATCAGAGGCTGGAGGAGGAGAAAGAGACCCTTCGAAAGAGAAACCAGGAATTGAGTTTCATCAACCTCGTGAGCCGTGAAATATCATATGACCTGACCTGGGACGGAATCCTTACGAGGATGATAGACGCGGGTCTTGAAGACACCCTTGATTATTCCCTCTTCGGCATCCTTTTCAGGATCGGCTCCGGCTGGAATCTCGCCCTTCACCTGACAGGGCCTGGTGAACTGGTTGATAAGGAGACCCTGAAATCCGAGATCATATCCCGCCTGGACACGGATATAGGTGAAAGCATCTCCCCGGGCGAGGTTGAACTCCATCTTATAGCGAGGGAATCAGGAGGGGAGAGATTACCGTCATACCGGCTTAAGGGGCTTGAGAGCCTGC
>CAZGIZ010000242.1:0-4801 GCA_964526655.1 uncultured Desulfobacteraceae bacterium
ACTAATAATAATCAAAGCGGTTGTCTCGATCCGGGAAAATGAGATAACTTTCAGCCTTGACAAAAAGGGGGCAGGTTGTTAAAAATCACATTCATCGCGTCGTTGTCGGCCGGGGATCAAAGAAGGAAGGGGAGGGACCTGAAAAAGTTGACAATCAGGAAACTTTCTTTTATAAACCCGTCAGATTGAAATCGGAAATTAGGGGCTTCGCCCCGATTGGAACATTGGAATGATGGAAGACCAGAAAAATCAACATTCCATTATTCCACCATTCCACCATTCCCTGGCCCGGACCGAAACGAACGGGCGATCGATTAAGGATATTTGTCCGTATTAATTACTACCCAATTGCTATTTACCAGGAAGTCGCGCCAGGGCGGGCCATGTTCCTGGCATTAGCAAGATGCCATTGGAGCCTATATGATTCCAATGGGTTGTAGAAATTCCGAGACGTTCAATAAGTCCTTAACCCGGAAATTAGTTCCATTTATCAGATTATCTGAACCGGATGCGCATGTCGATCATCCATATGCAATTCCCTGATACCATCCACCCATTTCAACAATCAATATCAAGGAGGTAAAATTATGCCAAGAATAACAATCAGGGACTGGCCTCCATATTCGCCGACGGATCAAAACAGGAGGGAGAACACCGTTGCGGCGGCAAAGTTAATGATGAACGCGGCACTAACGGCGCCCAATGTAGGCGGACTTCCCATGACCGAGGGCGAGATCCTTTACGGCGAGGAAGAGCAGGAGCTTTTAGCCAGGAAAATGGAGGAGCTGGCCCATGAAAGGGAGACATGGCGGCATACTTTCCTGTATGAGGCCGTGATGGCCCGGCAGGCCGATTCTATTCTTCTGATCGGAAATACCAGGGCCTATTCCAGCCCATGGAACGGAGAGTGCGGCCTGTGCGCCGGCAGGCCTGACTGCAGCTTTGTCTATGAGAACAGGGATCAGAAAGCGGGAATCATTGACGTAACAGACAGGAGATTCGACACGCTTGTCCCTGGCCCCCTGTGCGCCCTCTATGCACATCAGCTCGGGTATAACGTGGGCAGCGCCCTGATGGTGGCTACGCAACTGTACATTGACGCGCGTCCCTTCATGAGCATTGGACTGGCGGCCCAGAAGTTAGGCTATTGCAGGGATTCGGCCCTGGTTATCGGCATTGCGATTAACGCCAGGGCAAAGTGCGAGCCGTCGGATCCGGCAGTAGATTACCACCTGGTAAATCTGGACAGGGCTATTGACGCGATTCGCAGCAATGTGAATCAACTGGGCGTGAGACCGGCCACAGGCAAGGAATACAGGGCCGGTGATCCGGGAAAGAAGAAATAAGGAGGATTCGAGATGCCATTATATGACGGAAAGAAATTTGCTCAAGAGGGTCTGTTGCAGGTGGCCCAGCACTGTGCCCAGGCCGCGCTGCATGCCCCGCAACTGATTGGTAAAACAGAGATCAAGATGCAAATCCTCGAGGGCGAGGAACTGGAGGACTATTTCAAGGTCCAGGCCGCGGGCAACAAACTGGGGGCCAGGTTCTCGGGTGAGACATATGCCGCGGCATACAAGATGGGCGAGCCACCGGTCCTCCTGCTGATCGGGGCCGATGTGACCCCGATCGTTGAAGCCCCATGTAAGGCGGCCTGCCCGGCGGGGATCGACGTACCCCGCTATATCCGACTGATCGGAGACGGTGAATACGACCAGGCGGTTCAGGTGGTCCGGGAGAAGGTGCCTTTTCCTTCAGTCTGCGCCTATGTCTGTCATGCCCCCTGCGAAGCACGGTGCCGTCGGGGCACCTTGAGGGATAAGCCTATTGCCATAGAGGCCCTCAAGAGGTTTGCAGTGGATCATGCAGGGAAAAGGGATGCCAGAGAAACTCCGGCCAAGGCCACGGGGAAGCGTGTGGCCATAATCGGCTCCGGACCGGCAGGCCTGACAGCAGCCTATTATCTAAGGAAGGTATGCGGTCACGAAGTAACTGTTTTTGAGGCCCTTTCACAGCCCGGGGGCATGATGCGCGTGGGTATCCCCCAATATAGGCTGCCAAAGGAGATCCTGGATAAAGAGATAGCCTCTGTTCAAGAGCTTGGTGTGGAGATAAAGCTGAATTCCATGCAGAAATCCCTGGACAAGCTTTTCAAAGAGGGTTTTGACGCGGTCTTTGTCTCAGTCGGAGCGCATCACGACGCCGGTCTCGGCGTTTCAGGCCAGGAACTTCCCGGGGTCGTTGAATGTCTCTCCTTTCTGAGGGATGTCAACCTGGGGAAAAAGGTAAAAGTTGGAAAGCGTGTGGTAGTGTTAGGGGGCGGAAACGCCGCCATGGACGCAGCCCGGACGGCATTGCGTCTCGGGGCTCAAGAGGTATCAATACTCTACAGGCGCACCAGGGAGGAGATGCCTGCCTATAAGGATAATGTGGACCAGGCGATCCGCGAAGGGGTCAAAATCGAATTTCAGACCACTATCTCCAAGGTGGAGTCGAAAAAAGAAGGGTTTGAACTTGAATGCGTACAGACGGAACCAGGGACCGCCGGCCCCGACGGCAGGCTTTTCCCTATTTCTGTTAAGGGGAGCGAGTGCGGCAGGGACGTGGATACCGTGATCGTGGCCATCGGGCAGTCACCGGATGTTCCTTCCGGATTTAAAGTGTCTTTGGGCAATGAAGGCCTGATCCGGGTGAACCCTGAAACAATGGCAACGGACAGGGAAGGAGTCTTTGCGGGCGGTGACGCGGTAACGGGCCCGGCATCGGTAATAGAGGCCATCGCGGCCGGCAGGAAGGCGGCGTCATGGATTGACCAGTACCTTGGCGGTCTGGGGATTATTGATGAGGCATTGGCCCCTCCCGAGCAGGTCCCGGAACGCTCTCCAGCCGAGGAGGCGCTTGGAAAACTGGGAAAGGATCCGGAAAGACCCAAAGTAGGGCTTATTCCGGTAGAAAAAGCACTGACAGGCTTTGACAAGGATGAATTAGGCCTTTCCGAAGAGGAGGCGCTGGTTGAGACGACCAGGTGCCTTAAGTGCGACCAGGTGGGTTTCGACTGCGGCGCCTGTGGTTTCAAGACCTGCCGCGAGGCGGTAATAAACACACGGAATCGATTTATCGAGACAGGCGGAGAACCCTGGGGATGGCTCATGAAGGGCCCGAGCTGCATTTGGAGGGCCATGGAACTGGGTATCAGCATCGATTGGGCAGCCGCCGCGGCCCACAGGCTGAACGTGGAGAGCAGGATAGGGATGATTCCGGCCACGGCCTTCCTGCGTATGGGATACATGGACGGATGTACCCTTGTGACTGTCCTGCCCTTAGGACCATGCAGGGAACGCTGGTACTTTTCGCCCGGCACGGGAAGGGAAGAATACCGGCCGGCTGAGGGAGAGAGAAGGGGCGTGATGTTGCAATATCCGCCCTTGTGGATGCGTTTTACTGGCCCGGGCAGGGATCTGGGCAAGCGGGGAATCAATACCCAGGACAGGTGGTGGGACCCGCCCTATACGAGGATCGACATAGTGGAGGACAACGAATGGGGAGACAAGGTCCTTGACAGGGATTACGCCATCTTTGCCGCTGCGGACGAGATAAGGAAAAAGAGGAAAAGAAAACGGCTCAACCTGCCCAAGATAAAGGAGACGCTGGATTCGAAGAAGAGCGTTTAAGGCCTTTGTATTAGGGCAGGGCGAGCGTATCGGTCCTGATTTTTAGGAATTTATACGGTTATGCACGTCCTTTCAAGACGACATCTACCTGCTTTGAAGCTAATGACCAAATATTCAGGGTTTGCCGAATTTGAAGCAGATTCTAAAAATTTAACAGGTATAAACCCTAAATATTTGGTCATGGAATTGTCCGGTGGAATTTTAAAAAGATATCGTCTTGAAGGGACCTGCATAGCCTTAGTTTGGGTTGTAAATGATATGATAATTATTCAACATAGTATTAAGGAGGGTATAAAAAGGAGGGTATAAAATGGTTAGCATGGAGGAAATAGATGAGGCAATGTCAACATATGTTAAACACCAGACCTATCCCCTGGCCGTCAAGATGCTGGCCGGTGAAAATGAGATACCGGAAGGTGCAAAGAATCCCCTGAAGGACTTCGGGGCCCCTTTCACCCTCTGCCAGGCCATAGGACTCTGCCGGAGAGAGGAGTTGACGGTGGTCCTTGACAGGGATAGCCAGTCCTGTCCCATAGCTCTTGCGGGCCTGGGATTTGTGAGGCCTGATGAGTATCTGAGCGGCAAGCACGTGCTCGCTCCCGTAAACCAGTCCGTTGAGGCACGGAAAAAAGTGGCGGAGACAATGCCCAGGTTCGAGTTCGGGAAATACAGCCATGTCCTGATATCCCCTATATTAAAAGCCACATTTGATCCCGATGTAGTTCTCTTTTACGGGAATGGGGCCCAGGTGATGCGTATGATACAGGCCGCTGTCTTTGAATCGGGCGGGGCATTAACCTCAAGGTCGGCAGGTTCAGGGGGTTGTCTCCTTCCTGTTGTTGCCGCGATCCAGGAGAATGAATGTAAATATGTCCTTCCGGGAAACGGGGAACGTAGATTGGGATTGGTGGCGGACGGTGAGATGGCCTTTGCCATGCCAAAGAGCAGGTTTGATGATGTAGTCAAGGGACTGAGTCTTACCCACAAGGGGAAGCAGACCTATCCCATCAGCCCTGGATATCTTAAACTGGAGTATAAGATGCCCCCGACCTATGAGGGATTGGTAAAGGCGTCAAAGGAGGGAAGCAAATAACAGTCGTACAGGTTACCCGGTTCACAGTTCACGGTTA
>CAZGIZ010000243.1:0-4780 GCA_964526655.1 uncultured Desulfobacteraceae bacterium
TGGTCTGGATCGATCTCCAGGGCCTTTAGATAATTCTCCTCGGCCTTCTTAAAGGCCCCTGAATCTTTCTTCTTTATGGCGATCGTGTGATAGAGGACACCAGCGGCGTAAAATGAATAGGGCCTCGAGGGGTCCATGATTTCCGCCTTTTTGAGATATTCGAGTGACCTGTCATAATCCTCTTTTTCAAAGTACTCATGGGCCCTTTCATTATACCCCATAGTGAAGATATTTCTGATATTCGTTATAAACTCATCAGGGGTCATGTCGCGATCCTCCAGGAAAGGGCTTACTCCAAGGCGCTTATTGTTGAGAAAGGGCAGGACGACAAAAAAGGCCGGCTCTTCTTCCACCCCGTATTCAGCCGCGAGACTCTTTTCAAAATCCCCGGTGTCCGTGTTTACCTCCGCCTTGGGGATCTCATTCAGGAATCTCTCCACCCCGGGATCAGAAAGATATTCCTCCTTCATCCTTTCGCTCCATTCATCGGAGTCTGCATGGAAAAAAAGGATCATGGGGCTACCTTTCTCTTCCGCCCCTTCAAGGGCAAACTTGTAACCGATCGCCCCGTGCTCCCAGCCGATAAACTCATAGGATAGCACAGGAATAGAGGCGGAGAAGATTATCAAAGCCGAGGCCACTGAAATGGAAAATGTACGTTTAAAGCGGTTATGATGGATCGTCATTGTCTCCTTATTAAAGTATCAGATATCCTTTAATAGAATATTTGCCTTGGATTTCTCTATTATGTCCGCGAACTCCTTGATTGACTCAGATATCTTTTGAGTCTCTTGGGAATGTACCATTGGTATGTCCCTGGTTCCGAGGCTGTCGAGCGCCTGAATCACAAAATTGATGCTTAAGATATCCGCCCCGCGCGCCGGCTGATAGAGCGGCGATTTCTCGTTTTTTCCCACTATCTCCGAAAGGACCCGGCACTGTACCAGATCAAAAATAATCTGATTCGTGAGCCTGACCGGTATCTCCAGGGAGCTGGATATCTCACCAGCAGTCAAGGGCTCCTCTCCCCTGATAAAATTCTTGACGCAGAACTGCGCTATCCTTAAGGCGAGCAGCCTCTTGAAAGAATTGCTTACCCTTAATGAATCCGGCTCAAATTCATAGGTTTCAACGTTCTGATGGGCAAATACGATCTCCGCTCCGAAGAGGAGGATAAGCCAGCTTACCTGGAGCCATATCATGAAGAGTGGCAGCACTGCAAAGCTCCCGTAGATCGTTCCGTATCTCGATACCCCGACCTGAAAGGTAATATAGGCCCACTGTATTATTCCATAGACCGTGCCTGCCACAATACCACCCACAATGCCGGACCTGAACCGCACCTTTGTGTTGGGCATAAAGACATAGATGAAGGTGAACAGCAGCCATATAACGCAATAGGGCAGGAGCTTAAGGCAGAAGAGTATGAGGGGGCTGACAGGACCCAACAGCTCCACTCTTTGTGTGATACGCGTGATCTGTGTGGTAATGAACACCGTGATGCTGCTTGACATGATAAACAGGATGGGAGCAACTAAAAGGATCGACAGATAATCGCTCAGCTTTCTGCCGAATGACCTTGCCTTCTTTATGCCCCAGATATCGTTAAATGACTTTTCAATATTCCCCAGCAGCATTATTGTTAGCCACAAAAGCGCTATAATACCTATGCCGGCGATAAGCCCGCTCTTGGCGCCCTCTAACATTGTATTGGCAAAGGTGATGATATATGAGACGACCTCCTCCTGCCCCTTCATCTTTTCAAGCAGCTCTTTTTCAAAGAGCTTCTGCATGCCGAATCCCTTGGCGATTCCAAAGACCAGCGCCACAGCCGGGACAACGGAGAGCATGGATAATAAAGTCAGGGCCGAGGCCCTCAGGGTGCACTTGTCTTCGTCAAACCCCCTGAAGGCGAGGACTATTATCCTGAGCTGTTTCAGGAAAAATGATTTTTTCGGGGGAACTCCTTCAAGACGAATTCGCCACAGGTCATAAGTGAGAAAATGGATGATTTTTTGAAGAGTCACCTGTTGCTCCCCTTTTTTGTCTTATGCACTTGAATGTACGCCGAGTCTGTCCTCAACATGCACCAGGGCCAGGGATAGTCGTGTCCTGGCCAAGGCCCAGCCGATAGAAACACCGAGGCAGTTCGCGAGCATATCAAAATAGCGACCTCATTTTCCTTGCCGGTTTTTCTGAATTTTTGCCCACTCATCACGAAGTGAGACTGTTCGATTAAAAACCGGGGCCCTGCCTGAAGGGCTCTCCTTGTCCACGCAGAAATAACCCTGCCTCTCGAACTGGAATCTGCTCCCTGGCGCCGCTTTCCCGAGACCCGGTTCAACCATGCAGGATTTCAATATCTCAAGGGAGGCGGGGTTCAGATAGGCGCTAAAATTATCTCCCTCTTTTTCATTTTCCGGTTCCGGTCTGAGGAAGAGATGATCGTACAGACGGACCTCCGCCTCAAGCGAGTGGCCGGCCGACACCCAGTGCAGGGTCGATTTGACCTTGCGCCCGTCAGGGGCGTCCCCGCCCCTCGTTTCCGGGTCGTAGGTGCAATGGAGCTCCATAATCTTTCCCGTACGCTCGTCCTTTACCACATCCACGCATTTGATAAAATATGCGTATCTAAGCCGCACCTCGCGGCCCGGGGCCAGACGGTAGAATTTCTTGGGCGGGTCCTCCTGAAAATCATCCTGCTCGATGTAGATCAGCCGCGAAAAGGGGACCTTCCTCGTACCCATGGCGGGATCTTCCGGGTTATTCACGGCCTCCAGCTCCTCCACAAGGTCCTGGGGATAATTGTTAATGACCACCCTGAGAGGCCTTAAAACGGCCATAACCCTCTGCGCCCGTTTGTTCAGGTCCTCCCTGACGCAGTGCTCGAGCAAGGCCATGTCGATCACGCTGTCCCTCTTGGCGACCCCTATGCGCTCGCAGAACCTGCGTATGGATTCCGGGGTATAGCCGCGTCTCCTCAGACCGGATATGGTGGGCATCCTCGGATCATCCCATCCGCTGACATGGCCGCCCCGGACCAGCTCAAGGAGCTTTCGTTTGCTCATCACGGTATTGCTGAGATTGAGCCTGGCGAATTCGATCTGCTGGGGATGATAGATACCCAGTTCCTCTATATACCAGTCATAAAGTGGGCGGTGGTCCTCAAACTCCAGTGTGCAGATGGAGTGAGTAATCCCCTCAATGGAATCGGACTGTCCATGGGTAAAGTCATAGGTCGGATAGATACACCATTTGTCCCCGGTCCGGTGATGCGATGCGTGGAGAATGCGGTACATGACCGGATCCCGCATGTTCAGATTTGGTGAGGCCATGTCTATCTTTGCCCTCAGGACCCTGGCCCCATCCTCGAATTCTCCCTCCCTCATGCGTTTGAAGAGATCCAGGTTTTCCTCCACGGGCCGGTCGCGATAGGGGCTGTCCTTGCCCGGCCCGGTCAGTGTGCCCCGGTATTCGCGGATCTCATCCGCGCTCAGGTCGTCAACATAGGCCTTGCCGGCCTTGATTAGCCTGATCGCGTATTCGTAGAGCCGGTCAAAATAGTCCGAGGCGTAAAAGAGGCGTTCACCCCAGTCAAATCCAAGCCACCTAACGTCCTCTTTTATGGCCCTGATATATTCCTCTTCTTCCTTGATTGGATTGGTATCATCGAACCGGAGGTTGCACAGTCCTCCGTATTCCGAGGCGAGCCCGAAATTCAGGCAGATTGATTTGGCATGCCCTATATGGAGATAACCGTTGGGTTCGGGAGGAAACCGGGTGTGCACCCGGCCCCCGTACTTACCGGTCCTTAGGTCTTCGTCTATAATGTTTCGAATAAAGTTTGTTGGGGCGCCTGATTCACTCGGTGGCATCTCTTTTACTCCCTGTTTACCAATATCACAGTATATATTTAAGTTTTTCTCCAATATAGCTTGAGAAAAGGGTTCAAGGATTCAAGGGGTCAAGTGTTTGCTTTCAAACGATATTATCATTGCTTTGAGCATCTTTTCAACTTCTGCGATGCTTAACGACATGTCCGCGATAGCCCATTTTCTCTGTAATATTAAATTGAACCTTCCTTCTTCTACAGATAAATTTATGATTCGTTTTTGAATATGATGCAAACATAGTTCATACAAAATCTGCAAAACTTTTAAGGCATAGATATTTTAAAGTATTTCACTCGACCCCTTGAATCCTGGAACCCTCGAATCCTTATCATCGATCAACTAATTTGGAGATGATCCTCCATTTGAAAGGTCTCTTTTTGAAGTATTTCCGGAAATTTCCAAAAAGTGGAGATAATCATGGACAATTGACCGGTCCAAGTCAAGTTAGAACTTCTCTTTTAAACATCCCTTTCTTTAATCTTCTTCACTTCCTCTTCGCGATAATTAAGTATCGGCTTGTCTCACATAGTATCCTCTTTTTCTGCATGGCGGCCACCATATTGTCCTCAAATTGCTCAGAAGACATATGTGCCTGAATAATGTGGGTTTCCAGCCAGCCGTATCCTATTTACTCATTTTGGCAATATTGCCATTTTGAGTAAATGGCGGGAGATAGTCGGTTGTAGAAAATGAGAAAAATATCCTTACCGGTATGATGAGTGGAGGATTGGCAATGAATCGGGATTCTCCGGTTTGAGTCGCTATGGAATTTGCCGCTGTTTAAAAGTAGAAGATTCTGTGAGGACAGGTCTATTATCAGCAATTTTCATGCCGTGACAGAATAGGCGGCCAATCCCTTATTATTAAATGAGTTCAAAGAGATGCGG
>CAZGIZ010000244.1:0-4729 GCA_964526655.1 uncultured Desulfobacteraceae bacterium
GCGGTTCCCGCAGATGGAAGGGTTCAATAGGACGGGTCATTTCATCTGAAAGGGAAATTCTGCCAGGGGTTTTGTGGTGTGAACCCTCCCATCTGCGGGAACGGCAGGGTCTGGAGGAACTCTTTTCCCCTACCTCCGCTGTGGCTCAGGGTTGTTTTCGACACAGTCGCGCCTCTATGGGACGCAGATTCAAATCATGGTCCTATGGGCTCGGATATTTATATATGGCGAAGGGTATCCCGAGGTTTCACAATGAAAAAGATCTTATTAATTGACACAAATACAACACCATTCAATGAGGTCTTTCCCGTCTACCCGATCGGCCTTGATTATCTCGAGGGCGCAATAAGAGAGAAAGGGAATTTTAAGACCCATATCCTCGATTTAACGCGTATGGGAGGGCCGCTACCATCTCCTGATTTCAAAATAAGAAAAAAGAGGAGTCTGGAGCTTATCAAAGGGGCGATAACCCAAAGGCATTGGGATGTTATCGGACTCAGCTTGAGGAACATCGATTCCACTTATCCCATGACCGATGGTGATCCCAGTCTCCATTACTATGTCCCGGATCTCCTGGACTACATCGAATGTGTGACCCGTTCATCGGATGCCAACACTTTTATAGCGTTAGGGGGAACCGCATTTTCCATGATGCCTGAACTATTCATGGCAGGGCGAAAGGACAACTGCTACGGCGTAATAGGTGCAGCGGAGTCGACTTTTCCCCTTGTGATTCAATCCCTTCTGGCTGGCAGCACCGTCCGTAGAATAACAAGACCAGACACCCGCAGCATCGGAATGCTTAAAAATCGTGAATTAATAGGGAAATATTTCGGCCTCCCGACCGGCGACAGCACCTTTGGAATCAGGACCAGGGTGGGCTGCGGGCAGTTCTGCGGCTATTGTCCCTACCCCCTTATAAGCGGCCCCGGGCAGTACCTGAAAGAGACGGGGCGAGTCATCGATGAGATCAGGTTTTTAAAAGGTATCCGTCAGGAGGTCGGATCTTCACAGCCCCTTCGTATCATGTTTGCCGATGACATCTTCAACCGCCCCCTTGCCCAGGCCAAAGGGATCCTCCGGGCAATGATCGAAGAAAATGAGATCCCCGATTCATGGCATGCCTATCTTGACCCGAAAAACATCGATGAGGACTTTGTGGATCTCATCCTCGAGACAAACGGATGGCGCCAACCGGAAAATAACAAAAGGAGCGATGGATACTCCAGACGGCGCTTTAATTTTCTCCTTGACCTGGATAGCGGCTCTTCAAGGATGTTGAAAAAAATCGGAAAGTCCTTTGATAGGGAGGATATTATATCATCAGTGAACACTTTTAAGTGGGCGGCGAAGAGGTACGAAAGAAGGCCGGATGTTGATCTCATAGGATTCGGGTTCCATATCCTTTTAGGTTATCCTGGTGAGGATGAGGAGAGCGTAAAGGAGACATGCGGGCTTATCAATGAATTAGGGCCGTCCCAGATAACATTCCAGATGGGTGTGAGGGTCTATCCAAAGACACCTCTTGCCCAGGAGACAAGGGGAGTACTGTGGAAGGAGGAAGAAGACTTGATTAAACCGGTGTTTACGGGTATGAATAGGACAGTCATTTTGGACTGGTTAAAAAGATATCTTCATGACAGATATACCCGTATCCTTCAAAGGGGGAATATGATTCTTATTAGTAGGGCGTAAGGCATAAGGCGCAGGGCACAAGGTTTAGGGTATATGGTGTAAGGTTTGCGGTCGTTCCAAGTGGGGCCAAGCCCCTAAGTTCTAATACCAGGAGGCGAATGCATGGATTTAAAATCCAGATTATCAGATATCGTCGGCAGTGATAATGTCAATGACGATGCGAATGTCCTTTCGGATTATTCCAGAGATCACAGCCTCATGTCCGTAAGTAGCCTGCCGGACTTAGTCGTCTGGCCGGAAAACGCGGGGCAGGTGCATGAGATTATAGGATACGCTAATGAGGTATTGGTCCCAGTTATTCCGGTGAGCTCCTCCCTCCATTTTCACGGCAGCACCCTACCCAAGATGGGCGGGATCGTGCTGAATCTCAAAAAGATGAACCGGGTGCTGGATATCAATGAACAGGATCGGCTGGCGAGAATTGAGCCGGGCGTCACCTGGGGGCAGATCCAGCAGGAGCTGGAAAAGATTAACCAGCGCATGGTAATGCCCTTACTGCCCCCTGCTTCACAATCGGTGATTTCAAGCCTCCTGGAAAGGGAGGTCCCGACCAATCCCCGATTCGAGTACGGGGAGCCCATGACATCCAACGAAGTCGTCTGGGGAAACGGCATGCGGTTCCGCACGGGTTCGGCAAGCGTGCCGGGATTTCCGGAAAAATGCGATTCCAGGGGGGGAAATCCGGAGGGCCCTGGAACAAACTGGTACCGGTTTCTTCAGGGCGCTGAAGGCACCATGGGTGTCGTGACCTGGAGTATAGTCAAGTTCGAGTACCTTCCTGTTATAAACAGGACCTATTTTATAGCCTTTGAGAGACTTTCCGACGCCATTGAACCCCTTTACAGGATACAGCGCCAGATGATCGGCAATGAATGCTTCCTGATTAACAGAGAGATCGGCGCCTTGATATTTGGGGATAAATGGCCGGAGGATTATGAGAGGCTGAAGAGACAGCTCCCGCCATGGTTCATGGTTATTGTTCTCTCGGGACCGCCAAGGCTTCCCGAGGAGAGAATCGCCTACGAGAAGGAGGCCCTTGACGAGATAGCGGGCACTATTCCGGCGGTGAAGGAAATCCTTACCTCCCTGCCCGGCGCGACGGGCATTGAAAGGCGTATTCCGGAAATGCTCCGAAAGCCATGGCCTGAAGATCGCGTCTTCTGGAAGCACCTGCTGAAGGGCGGGTGCCAGGACCTCTTTTTTATCAGCAAAATGGAGCAGGCGCCCATGTTTACGGATACGGTCATCGAGGTGGCCGGCTCCCACGGATATGATGTGGGTCGGATGGGAGTATACCTGCAGCCCATCGAGCAGGGACGAGCCTCTCACATGGAATACCAGTTCTATTACGACCCTGATGATGATAAGGAAAAAGAGAAAATCAGGGACCTATACGTGGAGGCGGCCAAAAACCTGTTTAAGCAGGGGGCCTTTTTTTCAAGGCCTCACGGGCTCCTCTCCCCGATGGTCTTTGAACACGCCAGGGGTTATACAAACACTATCACCAAGGTGAAAAAGGTCCTGGACCCGAATTATATCATGTGTCCGGGAAACGTCTGTTTTTGAGGAGGCTACGAAATGATTGACACGGGATCATTTGAATTAAGGGATTATATCTATGAGATGCGCAGGTGCATGAGATGCGCCAGCTGCAGGTGGCTGGATCACGTATACATGCCGGATAACAGGTTTGTATACCGGTGCCCGAGTTACAGCAAATACTACTTTTCAAAGGTCGCCTACGGAAGACTGAAGCTGGGCCTGGCCCTGATCGAAGATCGCCTCCATGAGACGCCGGGCATGAAGGACATGGTCTTTCAGTGTCTCATGTGCGGGGCCTGCGACTCGGGATGCAAGAGGAACCTTGACCTGGAGATACAGAATTCCCTTGAGGCCCTGAGGGGTCATATGGTGGAAAGGGGAGTCTACCCGGAGGCGCACAAAGGAGTCATAAGAAATATAGAGACCCGGCACAATAGATTCGGGGCACCTCACAAGGATCGGACAGAGTGGGTGATGAACAGTCCCAAAGAGAGGGCGGATACGGCCCTTTTTGTGGGCTGCGCCGCCTCCTACAGGGAAAAGGGGATCGCCCATTCAACGGACAGGATACTCAAGGCCCTCGGGGACTATATGCTGATACCGGGAGAGGAGTGCTGCGGTCATCCCCTATTCGCCATGGGCCACTATGATGCCTTCAGGAGACAAATGGACCGCAATTTCGAGGCAATGAAAAAGACAGGGGCCAAGAGACTGGTTACAAGCTGTGCGGAGTGCTACAAGACATGGAAGGTGGACTATCCAAGGATGATGAAGATGAACACCTCGGAAATCCCCTTTGAGGTCCTCCACATTACGGAGCTCATTGTCCAGGGACTTGAAGATGGCAGTCTGCGACTCCCTGGCAGAATCGATCTCAAGGTAGCATGGCACGACCCCTGTAACCTCGGGCGGATGTCGGAGCCCTATACCCACTGGGAGGGAGACCGGGGTAAATGGGGGTGCCTGGAACCCCGTGAAGGATTTCAGAGCAAGGAATTTCGGAGGGGTGTCGCCGGTATTTACGATGAACCGAGAAAGATACTCTCCTCTATTTCAGGAGTTGAACTGGTCGAGCTGAAACGGCACCACGAATTCTCGTGGTGCTGCGGCGGGCACGGCGGAGTTCCCGAGGCCTATCCGGAGCTTACGGCGCACACGGTCTCGGAAAGACTCGAAGAGGTAAAGATAAGCGGGGCCGAGGCACTTGTATCGGCCTGTCCCTACTGTAAAGAGACCTTCAGGACCGGGATCAGGGAAGGAAATCATCAGATCCGGTTGTTTGATATCACGGAAATTTTTTCCGAGGCCATGTAAAGAAAGGAGGCCATGTATGCCGAAGGTAAAAGAGAGAGTCCCGAGGGCCGCCTACAGGGCCCTTCTTAATATTGTCGGGCCCGAATGGGTCACGGATGACCCGGCCATCACGGAAAGCTACGTGAAGGGCGGCGAGATCCATGACTGTATCTACCAGCGGGGACAACAGCCCCCGGGT
>CAZGIZ010000245.1:0-4640 GCA_964526655.1 uncultured Desulfobacteraceae bacterium
AAGGCGGGCGGAATGTATTTGGGCGGACACCCACATCCTCCCGGACCGGCATGTATTTGAGGAAGCCCTCCGCCCGCCTCCTATGGCAGTGTGCCATGGCATTGCCCATAAACCAGTTCGCCTGTCGAAAAGAGAGCCCCACGGACCGGATTCAGAAAATGCCGTGCACTGATTAAATTCGTACTCATTAAACCGGAAGAACCACAATTTTAGAGGGGAAGGACGGAGGTCAAGGCCGAAGCATGGAGGCGGCATTCAATATAACCCTTTCCGGATTTGCCCAGCAGGTCCTTGTCGGCCTGAGCCGTACAACGATTCTCTTTATTGTGTCCTCAGGTTTGAGCCTCGTGCTCGGCGTACTCAGGGTCCCGAACATCTTTCACGGGTCCCTTTACATGATAGGGGCATTTCTGGCCTTCACATTTGCCGATTTTATCGGCGGCAGCCTGGGCTTCTGGGCCTCCCTGATTCTGGCCCCCTTAGGGGTCGCGGTTATAAGTCTTATTCTGGAGAGGGTGCTCTTCAGTCATCTCTATGACCGGGAGCACATCATGCTCATGCTCTTCACCTTCGGCTGCATGCTAATCTTTGCCGATATGGTGAAGTTTACATGGGGTTCGGGCTTCCGCTCCCTGTCTCCACCGGAGATTTTTCAGGGGTCCGTCTCCATTCTGGGTCTTCCCCTGCCCCGGTACAACTTCTTTCTCCTGGTCCTGGGCCCCTTTGTCGCTCTCGGCCTGTGGCTTTTGGCCAACAAGACCAAAATCGGCAAGATTTCAAGGGCCGCGGCCGTGGACATGGAGATGGTGGGGGCCATGGGAATCAACGTAAGCTGGATCTTTGCCTTCGTATTTGTCATCGGTTGCTTTCTTGCCGGTCTGGGGGGCGCCCTGGTGGCCCCTACGCAGAATATCACGCAGGGGATGGACCACACGATTATCATGGAGGCCTTTCTCATCGTCATTATCGGCGGGCTTGGAAATATGTGGGGCGCCCTCCTGGGCGCCCTTATTTTCGGCCTGACCCATTCCATCGGCGTCCTGGTCTGGCCTCAATTCGCCATTGTCATTCCCTATATGGCGGTGGTCGCGGTCTTGATCTTCCGTCCCAAGGGGTTATTGAAGTCCACATGGTAAGGAGTGCGCGTCTTGTTTAAGGGACTGGTGAATCGGAATGTGTTCCTGTGTGTCCTGGCGGGATTTATCCTGTTTCTCCTCTTTCCGTTTCTCCTGTCGAGATTCTACACCTACCTCACAGCCCTTATCCTGGTGACAGGTCTCATGGCCACAAGCTGCAACCTGGTCCTCGGATTCGGCGGGATATACCAGCTCCACCACGCCGTCTTTTACGGCTTCGGGGCCTACACCGCGGCCCTGGTCATTACCAAGACAGGCCTTCCCCCATGGGTGGGGTTTCTGGCCGCTCCCGCAGCCTCGGCCCTCCTCAGCCTCCTAATGGGGGCCATCTGCATCCGGCTCTCAAAGCTCTATTTCGGCATGCTCCAGCTCTCTCTGGGATCCCTGGTCTGGGCCATTGTTTTCAGGTGGTATTCTCTTACGGGCGGGGATGACGGAATCCACGGCATCCCTTTGCCGGACCTGATTTCTTCAGGAAGAGGCGCCTATTATTTCATCCTCATCATCACGGCCATTTCCCTGATCCTCATGTATCTAATCATCAGCTCGCCCTTCGGCCGTGCCCTGCAGGCCATCAGGGACAATCCGGGCCGGGGAGAGGCCATCGGGATAAACGTCAAAAGGCATCAGCTTATGGGGCTGGTGATCTCCGGCATTTTCGCCGGGGTCGCCGGCAGTCTTTTCATGACCCTTGAGGGCTCCGTATTCCCTGACCTCCTCTTCTGGACCCTGTCCATGGAGACGGTGGTCATGTGCCTGTTAGGCGGTTGGTTTTCCTTCCTGGGCCCCATGCTTGGGGCGGCCATCATGGTTTCCCTCAGGACCGTTGTGGGGATCTATACTGAATACTGGACCATGGTTCTCGGGATTCTCCTGCTGCTCCTTATCTTTTTCTTGCCCGAGGGTGCCCTGGGGTATTTTATCCAAAGGGCCAGGGTCAGGGCAAGCAATGCCCCGACGGAGGGAAGGTAGATGCTGCGGGTGAGTGGTGTGAGCAAGTCTTTTGACGGTTTTTTGGCCGTCCATGAGGCAATGCTCACCGTCGATAGGGGAGAGATCGTCGCCGTCATTGGACCGAACGGGGCGGGCAAGACGACCCTTTTTAACCTGATCACGGGGCAGCTAAAGCCCGACCGGGGCGCCGTCCATTTCAAGGAAGAAGACATCACGGGGCTTCAGCCCTACAGGATTTGCCGCAGGGGGATCAGCCGTTCCTTCCAGATCGTCAATATATTCCAGCGCCTCACCGTGTTCGAGAATGTCCAGACCGCGGTCCTGTCCCACAGGAGGATGCTCTCCAATCTTTTTCTGCCTTCCAGAAACATGGTCCTGAGGGAGACTGAAAAGATCCTTGAGAGCGTGGGTCTTATTGACAAGTCCCGCCGCATCAGCGGCACCCTGTCCCACGGTGAGCAAAAAGTGCTGGAGATGGCTGTTGCCCTTGGAAATGATCCCGACCTGCTCATCCTGGATGAACCGACGGCCGGCATGTCGCCGGAGGAGACGGCCGGGACAATTGACCTGATCAAAAAACTCTCTTCGGATCTGGGATTGACCATCCTGTTCTGCGAACATGACATTGCATTGGTCTTTGCCATCTCCACAAAAATCATGGTCATGCAGCAGGGTGAGACCATCATCCAGGGTGAACCTGATGAAGTGAGGGGGAATAGCATCGTTCAGGAAGCCTATCTGGGGGGAGGTGTGTGATGCTCGAAGTCAAAGGCATCCATACCTATTACGGTCTGAGCCATATCCTTTTTGGGGTCTCCCTGAAGGTCTCGGAGGGGGAAGTGGTGTGCCTGCTTGGACGAAACGGGGCGGGAAAGAGCACCACAATGAGGAGCATCATGGGGCTGACGCCCCCCCGTGAAGGGGCGGTCAAGTTCATGGGTAAGACGGTCACGGGAAAGAAGGCCTATCTACTCGCCCGCATGGGCATGGGTTATGTCCCGGACGACCGGCGGGTCTTTGCCGATCTTACGGTGGACGAGAATCTCGAGATTTCCGAGAGGAGACGCAATCAGGCTGATATATGGGACAGGGAGGCCGCATACGAAATGTTTCCAGCGCTCCGGCATATCAGGTCCCGAAAGGCGGGGTTTCTCAGCGGAGGGGAGCAGCAGATGCTGACAATCGCCAGGGCGCTGATGACCAACCCCAGGTTCCTGCTCCTCGATGAGCCCACGGAGGGTCTCGCTCCTATCATTGTTAAGGCCCTGTTAGAGCAGATCTCGGCGCTGAAGCAAAAAGGATTGACGGTCCTGCTGGCCGAGCAGAACGTTGAGGTGGCTTTGAGGCTCAGCAGCCGGGGGTATATCATTGACAACGGGGTGATCCGATACGCGGGGAGCGTGGATGACCTGAGAGGGAACGACGAAATAAGGAAGAAATACCTGCTGGTATGACTCTTTCAATGGGCGAAAAGCAGCATTTAAACCTTGCCAATTTCTTGGACCGCTTAAAAAATCTCGAAGTACCAATTTGGGTTAAAAGCGTAGACAGGAATTAGTCAATGCCCCAGCTTGTCAAAGGAGGTAAGCACACCTTCGGGTGGTCCCGTGTGGGGGATTCGGGAGGGATCATCATACCTCCCGAGGCACTTGGGGAGTATGGCCTGAAAGAATCCGAGAAGCTGATCCTGGTGCCCGGGAGCCGGACTTCAGGGGGGTTTGGGCTGGGGTCCGTAGAATCTGTAAAAAGGACTCCAATGGGAGTCGCGCTGGAGGTCCATCCAGGGCTGGGGGAATTCCGGATGCCCGAAGGAGAGGTCATAGAGCACAAAGGGAAGCCCTATTGCTGGGTGGAATTGCGCAGCGGGGGCATCACCGTCCCTTTGAAGACACTTGAGAAGTATGGAATTGGACCTGGCGACAGATTGCTGGTCATAAGAGGAAGCGGCCTGGCCATCGGCTTTACCGTGAGGGGGCCGATAGTTGAGGAGGCCGAGAAGCATCAAGAGCTGGAGGTATTCGAATAAAAAAACATAAAGGGAAGATTAATGGAAGGTCCAAAAACGACTGGTGAGAAGTGGTTTGAACATAGGGATGACCTCACGGGTGAGCATGTAAAAGGGGATAGGGGCCAGGGAATTTTCGCCGTGCTATTTTTCGGGGTGTGGATAGCTGATTCCTTTTTTCTGAAATACACCACGCAGCTCAATGGGATCGTGCCGTCCCTCGTGAGAAAGCCCGTCGGGATCGCGCTCCTGTGCCTGGCGGCCTACTGCGCCTGGTCAGGCCTGAGGATAGTCTTCGGCGAGGTGCGTGAATCACCCTCCGTAATCCGCAAAGGCATATTCGGGATTGTAAGGCATCCCATATACCTGAGCGAGGTGATGTTATATCTTGGCCTGTTCCTGATCAACATGTCCCTGGCCGCGGCCCTGGTGTGGATCGCGGCCACCTGGTTTTTATATTATTTATCGCGCTATGAAGAGGGCCTCCTGCTGAAACGCTTCGGTGAAGACTACAGGTCATACATGCGGGACGTGGGCATGTGGAT
>CAZGIZ010000246.1:0-4606 GCA_964526655.1 uncultured Desulfobacteraceae bacterium
AGTATCATCTTGAAAAATATCTTCGGGATGCAAAAATACCCCAGCTATGGCTCGGTGGGCAGCAGGTCACCCACTATCGCGTAATTCGCGGGTATTATGATTATGTAGTATAAAATATTTATTCTGGATAGGTCCGCCCTCATGCGGCGGGCCTTCCCTATTTTTGATTGCCAAGAAAGGAGTAGCAACTCTTCAAAAGAAGTCCATCCATCCATTTTAACCTTCGACACATACACATCCTCCCTATAAACTAAAGTTATAGCGCCCCCTTATCATGGCAAGTTAGATGACAGACACCAGTGGGTGTTTCCACTGCATAGGGGAAATATTTCCGCTTGAACCAGAGGGCCACATTGACAAGGCTTATGAGCACAGGCACCTCCACCAGGGGGCCGATCACGGCCGCGAATGCCTGGCCTGAATCGATCCCGAAGACGGCCACGGCCACGGCAATGGCCAGCTCGAAATTATTTGATGCCGCGGTAAAGCTCAGGGTAGTGGACTGCTCATAGGTGGCACCCACCTTCATGGACAGATAGAAAGATACGAAAAACATGATTACAAAATAGACACAGAGGGGTATGGCCACCCTTATCACATCGAGGGGCAATTGAACAATATACTCGCCCTTGAGGGAGAACATGACCAGGATGGTGAAAAGCAGGGCGATCAGGGTAATTGGGCTGATCCTGGGGATGAAACTATGTTCATACCACTCCCTTCCCTTTGTCTTCAATCCCATGACACGGGAGATAATGCCGGCGAGGAAGGGGATGCCCAGGTAGATGAAGACGCTTTCGGCGATCTGACCAATAGAAATGTCCACGATCGCCCCTTTGATGCCCAGCCACTGGGGGACCACCGTGATGAAGATATAGGCATAGACCGAGAAAAACAGTACCTGGAAAATGGAATTGAAGGCCACGAGGCCTGCACAGTACTCCGTGTCCCCTGATGCCAGATCGTTCCAGACAATGACCATAGCTATACAGCGGGCGAGGCCGATGAGGATCAGACCCACCATATATTCATGATGACCGGAAAGAAAAGTAACGGCCAGCAGGAACATAAGGATCGGTCCTATCACCCAGTTCTGAACAAGGGAAAGGGCCAGGACCTTTATATTCCTGAAAACCTGGCCGAGCTGCTCATATTTCACCTTGGCCAGGGGCGGGTACATCATCAGAATCAGTCCAACGGCGATGGGGATGTTGGTAGTGCCCACCTGGAAAAAATTGATCACCTCCCGGATGCCCGGGAAGATATACCCCCACATCACCCCCACGAACATGGCGAGGAATATCCAGAGGGTCAAAAACCGGTCGAGAAAGGAAAGGCGTTTGGTGACCGAATTCTGTGCTGTCATTGTATACCCCCTTTTACATGTTGAATTCACGCAATTTTCGCTTGAAATCAATAGCCATTCTAAGCGAACTTGCCGAACGGATGGCCTATAATATTTCTTCGATGCCCTGCGTCTCGTTCACCACCTGGCGAACATCTGAAAGGCATCACCTTCCTTTTGGGTTTGTGACAGCGCAGTTGCATCCCCCGGCCTTTTTCTCAGCCGCAATACGTTCCATGATAAGGGAACGCCCGTGTTGTAAGACATCCTTTCGGATAGCTTCCCTGGTGTACCCGAAACAATAGCAGATGATTTCCTGTTCCATAAGCGGACCCCTGTGCTATTTTTTTAACTCCCCATTGGGATTCCGTCAATGCCGTTTCATGATTTCTTCCGATGCAAACGATCAAGCGTCGAAAGAAAACTGCACCATATAGCTTCGGAGATCTACAGCCGCTTGTTCCACCAATTCAGGGCAGTCTTCAGGTCCTTTCACGCCTTCTGCTACCAGGGAGGCGAAGAGCATGCATGTGGGCTGGCCGCATTTCCGGCAGTTGCTCTTGGGAAGAAGTTTTAGAATCTCGAAAACTTTGGGTTTTGGCATTCCCACATATCTGGGTTCGATCTCATCCCTTTTCTCCCACGCGGCATTGATCTCCCGCTTCAGCCATTCCAGGATTTTATCGGCCTCGGTTTCGTCTTTGAGCGCGTTGACCGCGATCTCCATGGGATGGACCGTGATGATCTTGCCCTGGACCCTAAATGTTACGGCCGGCGGGTCACTGAAATATTCAAAGCCTCCCAGTTCGGCGTTGAGATAGGGAAGTGCCTCCCCGATATCCTGATCCAGATGCGCTATGCAGTGCACCGACTGAAACCCCGGATTACACTTGGGCCGAAAGATCTCTTTTCGATAGCTCTCCAGGAGCATAATCCCCTCCTTATAAAGACGAAAGGAATGGATTGATGATAAAATATGCACCCAATAAAACAATCACTACGCCCGCCCCCTTACGGAACCAGTTTCCTGCCCCCTGCCAGGCGCTGTTCTCCATGACCCTTTTCACCGCGGCGGTCGAACTCCCGGCGGCAACTATAGGCATGCAATGGCCGACGGCGAAAAGCAGGATGAAAAGGACACCGGTGGCAACCTGCTTTTGGACCGTGATAATGGCCAGGATCGGAGCAATGAAGCCGAAGGTGCAGGAGCCTGAAAGGACCCCATAGGCAAGCCCGAGGCCGAAGGCGCCGAAGATGCCCCTAAGATTCAGTTTGTATAACAGGCTGCCTGACATGGAGTATTTTTCTACGCCAAGCATACCAAGGGCAACCCAGATGAGTATAAGGCCGATCAGGATTTGCCAGTAATTTCCTATGTCCCCTAACATACGGCCCAGCAGGACACACACAATTCCAACCAGAGCAATAGTGATAAAGAGCCCGGAAGTGAACGCAAGCGAATAAAAACTGGCTTCCCTCGGCTTCACGATCGTTTGCTGACCGCCCACATAGGCAACAATAAGGGGGATGGAGGCCAGGTGGCAGGGGCTGAAGACCACGCTGATTATGCCCCACAGGAAACAGCCCAGGGCGGCAATCGCCGTGCCTCCCGCAATCCACTCACTTACTGCCAGGAATACACTTTCAAACACAGACAAATCTCCTCATTCAACATATCAATGACCGTTCTTATTATCCTTTTACATCCTGGAATGAGAGCTTAACTGATTCCTACCTTCTTGAGTTCCTCCATGAGGGCGGATTTGGGCATGAAACCCTGGCGACGAATCACTTCCCTGCCGGTAGAATCGAAAAAAATCAGGGTCGGCATGACCTGGATGCCGTACTGGCCGGCGAGATCCTGATGCTTGTAGATATCGATTACGAGGACCTCCAGCTTCCCCGCTTGCTCCGTTTTAATCTCCTGCAAAATGGGTCTCAGTTGCCGGCACGGGATGCAGGAATTCGAGCCGAAATCGACCAGGATTGGCCTGCCGCTCTCGAGGGCTCTGGCAAGGTCCTCTTCCGTGTTGGTTGAGGCCTCGGCCGGTTTGGCAGCCAGCCCAGTCAATCGCTCTTGGTTGATCTCAATGGCGGCATTGCTTCGTAGTCCTTCCAGAAAACGAGTATACTCCTCTTCCCGCTTCTGTTGCATGATGATCTGCTCGATCATTGGGGCCACCTGTTCCAGGGTCCTTCCTTCCATTCTGTCCTTGTAGATTTCATAGAAAGCGGTGAGTTCTTCCTTGCTCACAGTCGGTGGAGATGAGAACTTCTGTTGCAGGAACTCCTGAATCAGCACTTCCTCGTCCTTGTTTTCGTTGGCGGTCCGAGTATCCTGCTTTTTGACCTCCTGAAGCACAAGCGTCTTCATGATCATCATGTCCAGGAATTTGGCAGGATCTTCCTTGAACATGTCTCGATCGGGTTCCTGGATCTTCTCCATTTCCCGGAGGAACCCATCCACAGTGATCTTTTCCCCGTTCACGCTGGCAAGCACTTTTACATTGTTCCTGCCGCCGAGATATACATAAGAGAGGCCCCCTGCAAGCAAGACCAGCACGGCACATCCAATAACTAAGACCTTGGCTTTCATGCCACCTCCTTCATAATAATAACATAATAACTTTTCAGGGATTCCTGTTCAGCAAACCCCTCTACACGTCCGCGCTGTATTTTGCCTTCCGTGTTCCGGTTTTACAGCTTGTATATAAGCTGAAAATACTACCTTTTCTGCCTCTCTACCGACGTCCCAATCTTGTATGATCTTAACACTCTGCTCCTTGGGCCTGATGTTGATCTCCTGAAATCCTAAGGTGGAGAGAATTTCTTTCACCTCCCCAGGTGAAATGGCTCCCGCAACTCAGCCGGTATAGGCATCCGGATTATTTCGAATATGTTCAGGAATTTCCCCAGAGCGAAGAATATCGGAAATCATGATCCGGCCTCCCGGCTTGAGGGATCGATGGATTTCCCCGAAAACCATCGATTTATCGGGGGAGAGGTTTATCACACAGTTGGAGATGACTACATCCACGGAGCTGTCCTCAACAGGGAGTCTCTCAATTTCTCCCAGACGAAAATCCACATTGGAGATATTCAGTTTGTCCGCGTTGGTTTTGGCTCTTTGAACCATTTCCGGGGTCATGTCCACCCCGATTACATTTCCCAACTCTCCCACTCGTTTAGCCGCCAGGAAGGCATCAAATCCCGCCCCGCTTCCAAGGTCCAATACCACCTCTCCCGGCTTTAAATCCGCCA
>CAZGIZ010000247.1:0-4523 GCA_964526655.1 uncultured Desulfobacteraceae bacterium
TCATAAAGGGCAGGCGGCATGTCGATGAGGAAGTGCAGCCTGCCTTTTTCAATTAGAACTTTACATTTAATTTCAATATGTTAAATAGCTTAACGATAAATAATATTAATATAATAACTAATATTGACGATTACTTATACAAAATACGCTTTGCGCTATGCGCTACTTGGCGCGTCATCTTGTCGCGTCGAAGTCTTGACGAAGACGGAAGCCCTTGGGCGAAGGCGGCCCTGGCCCGGCGAAGCTCCACGAGCGAAGCCGGCTGCGCTCCATGCCATCGCGAGCTGGATAATGGATGATCATACAAAAAAAGTAATCCGGATTTATCTGTTTATTTTTATCGCCCTGTTGCTGCTTCCCGTGGCATCCCTTTCCCAGGGCAAGGAATACCTCTTAGGCCCCAGGGACGTCCTTTCCCTGACGATCTTCGCCGGCGGAGAAAAGCAGCAGGAGGTTGACCTGACCGTATCGGGCCAGGGTATGATCAATATCCCCTTTATCGGCCCTGTCAAGGCCGAAGGCCTCACAATCCCCCGGCTTGAATCCCTGATAACAAAACCCCTGGCAGATGACTACTTTGTTGATCCCGAGGTAATAATACAGATAAAGGAATATCACAGCCTCCAGTACTATATATCGGGCGCAGTGAAGCAGCCGGGTCTCTATGAAATGACAAGCGAGGCAACCCTCATGGAGCTGATAGCCAAGGCCGGCGGGGTCCTGCCCGAACGGGGGAACGTGGCCTATATCCTCAGGGAGTCAACGGGCAACATGAAGGATGAAAAGGATATTGAAGCCCTCATCTCAAAAAAGGAACCCGTGAAAGTGGACCTGAAAAGCCTCCTGGATAAAGGGGATATGAGCAACAATCTTCCTCTCAAATCCGGCGACGTGGTCTATATCCCCCTTGAAAAGACACTGAACCTGGCCGAATCCAACATATATGTGGAAGGGGAGGTAAAAAAACCGGGTGTTTACAGTTTTCAGCCTGGCCTGACGGCCCTCAACGCCTGCATCATGGCGGGCGGATTCGACAAGTTCGCGGCCCCCAACAGGGCCAGGATAATACGTCAAAATGGAGAGGCCCAGGAGGTGATCCATATTAATCTAAACGATGTCAAGGAGGGAAAAATCCCAGATATCGAGCTAAAGCCCGGCGACCGGATCCATATCCCCGAGACATGGCTCTAACCTTTTGTAAAGCCGAACCGCAAAGGCGCTAAGGACGCTAAGGTGTTATTTTCTTTGGCCCTATCCCAGCTGGCGCCTGTGACTTGGCCAGGCATTTCATATGTTAAAAAGCAGCGTAGCTTTTCATTTGCCGATCGCCCGGCAAATGAAAAATAATACCCTTCGCGCACTTCGCGCCTTAAGTGAGCGCAGCGAACGGGCGGTTAGGCTTAAAAATTAATTTGGATGGAAGGCAAAATGCAAAACACGGAACTTGAACAATCCCCCCACCTCTCGGAGTACTACTATATCCTGAGAAAGCACAAATGGACCATAATCGCCTCCGTGGTCATTATAGTCACCCTGACAATGCTCTTCACATTCCTGGCAAGACCCGTTTACAGGGCCACCTCCACAATGGCAATCGAAAAGGAGCAGGCCACTTCGCCCCTCACGGGCGAGAGGCTCGATTATGAAAGTTACATCTCCCAGTCCCTGACATTCAACACCCATTTCAAGCTGATAACCTCGAGGGTGATCATGGAGAAGGTCATCCGGGACCTCAAGCTCGATTCCCTTGGCGATAAGCAGGACCTGGAGGTGAGTCCATTGAGGAATTTCATGACCCAGATCAGGAAGAATCTGCGTCTCCTAATGGGCAGGGAAGAGGAATTCCTTTCCCCTGAGGAAAAAATGTCCCAGCTTTCAGAAAAGCTGCAGGAAAAAATAGACATTGAACAGGTGAGGGACACCAGGCTCCTCAAGATCAATGTGGAGGACAATGATCCGGTCATGGCTAAAGACATTGCCAATTCCGTGGCAAAGACCTATGTCAGGTTCGATATCGACAACCGGCTCAAATCCTCCCAGAACAGCCTGACCTGGATGTCCGATCAGCTCTATGAAATGAAAAAAAAGCTGGAAGAATCGGAAAAGGCCTTTCTGGACTTCAAGCAGCAGGAAAAACTCTTCTCCGTGCAGAACCGGCAGGATGTAAACAGGCAGAAGATAACCGAGTTTAACGACGCCTACCTTGAGGCCAGGAACAAGAGGCTCGGCCTGGATGCCAGGATAAACGAGCTCAAAAAGACACTCCAGACAAAAGGGGACATATTCGGGGCCCGCTCCCTTATCGAAAATCCCCTCATAGACAACCTCTATGGCCAGTTGCTTGAGCTGGAGGTGGAGCATTCCCGGATCGCCAAGGTCTATAAATCAAAACACCCCAAGGTCGTCCAGATCAATACAAAGATAGAGAATACCAGGAGCAAGCTAAAACAGGAGATAGACAAGGAGATGGAGAGCCTTGAATCGGAGCGGTCCGTTCTCCTGGCAAGGGAGGGGGTCCTCCAGAAGACCATATCCGATTTTGAAAACGATGCCCTGGACATCAACAAAAAAGAGCTGAAATATTCCATCCTCCAGCGGAACGTGGACACGAATCAGAAGCTCTATGACACGCTCCTTTCAAAGATTAAGGAGGCCAATATAACGGGCAATATCGATTCGTCAAACATCCGGATCACGGAAGAGGCCGTCATGCCCCTTTCGCCGGTCAAGCCCAAGAAAAAGCTGAACCTTGTCCTGAGCGTGATCTTCGGCCTGATGACGGGAATAGGCCTTGCCTTTTTGTGGGAATATATGGACCAGTCCCTGCGCACGGAGGAGGATGTAAAAAGATATCTGGACATCCCGGTCCTCTCCATTATTCCCGTAGCGGACAAGAAAAAGCACAAAAACTTATCATATGACTAAGTGTCGACGGAGACAATCAATTTTTTCATCTTATTACTAATAACTAATAACAATTAACCAATAACCGTTACCCAATACCTGATACCCAATAGCCTATAAACTATCCGATATAACCGGATACGAGGAAACCAATGAAATCAAAAAAAACACAGGGAGCCAGGCAGTCCGGTAAACTCGTGGACCTCTTCCTCGCGAACTACCCCAACAGGTCGCGTTTTGCCGAGGCCTTCCGCACCCTGCGTACAAACATACAGTTCTCCTTCATGGATAATGACTATAAAGCCATCCTTGTAACGAGCGCCGGAGAGGAAGAGGGCAAGACCAGCACCGTGGCCAACCTGGCCTACACAATGGCCCAGGCAGGCAAGACAACCCTCATGATCGACGCCGATCTCAGAAAACCCTTTTTGAGCCGTCTTGTCGAATCCCGTAACTCCTCTGGCCTGACGGAATTGCTCACCAGGGTCTTCGGCACGGAAATAAGGGACGGATCTCTCGGGGATCTCGGTGTGTCCGACCTCTTTCGGCTCCTTTCCCTCCAGAAAAGAACAGGCATCCTCCACCTCATTGAAGGCGAGGAAAAGGTGGATGTCCTTTTTCTCCAGGGCAGGATAAAGGACCTCAACTGGCTGACCAGGCCCGAAGAAAAGAAACTGGCTTCCGTCCTTGTCAAGAACGAGCTCCTGGAAAAGGAGAAGATGAAACAGGCCATAGCGCGGCACAGGATCACGGGCCAGAAACTTGGCCATGTCCTGATCAACATGGGCCTCCTGAAGGAAGAGGACCTCGGGGACATCATAAGGGTCCACATGATGGAGGGTCTCCGCCTCGCGCTCCAGTTCAAGGAGGGGACTTTTGAATTCAAGGAGATCGACAAGACCGATTTTCAACACCCCGCCTTTGACCCTGTGGATTTCCATCAGCTCTATTCCCAGTTGGTAATAGGTGAAGACGATCTCCCCTTCCTCAGCAGGCAGATAAATTCTGCCATCCTGAAAACGGGTGTGGATAATCTCTTTCTTCTGCCGAGCGGCAGCCTGCCCCATAACCCCACAGAGCTCCTGGGCTCGGACCGGCTCTCTTTCCTGATTTCCAGCCTCAAAAAGAGGTTCGATCTCCTGGTCATCGATTCCCCTCCTGTCCTCCCCGCGAGCGACGCCCTCCTTCTCGCACCACTCACGGACGGGGTTGTCTTTATGATGCGGGCGGGCCGGATGAACAGGGAGATGGTAAAAAAGGCCGTGGATCAGATACTTCAGGCAAAGGCCAATCTGATCGGCATTGTCCTCAATCATGTGGATGTCAGAAGCGAGGGCTATTATTACAGGGGCTACTACAAGTACTACTCAAAGTATTATGGAGAAACTGAATAAAAACTTTCGCCGTGCGCCCCGCGTTATGCGACGTTTGCTTTGCGCTCCGCGCCATGCGCCATGCCCTATGCGCTTTGCGCCCAGCGCCATTAACAATTAACAATTAACCAATAACCAATAACCATTACCCAATAACGATTACCCAATAACCGATACCCAATAACCAATACCCATTAACAATTAATTGATGACTGTGCCAATGACCCCCAAATCCAAATCGCCATG
>CAZGIZ010000248.1:0-4466 GCA_964526655.1 uncultured Desulfobacteraceae bacterium
CCGGGTCTTCATCTATCCCTGAAATCAGGGTCCTTATCCTATCCTGTTTATCCCCGGGAATTTGAGACATGTCAGGCAGGGTAAGTGTGATGGTGGAATCGTCCCATACGCCCGAGAGATAGTCCATCAGGTAAGGGTTTAGGGTGATTAATATCTCATTCTCCTTCAGGTATCCTCCGAAGAGGCCCAGCCATGCGCCCATGATCAGCCCCGGATTCATGTCACCCAGCAGGGACCGCGGATCGAGGGTCGAAAGATCCCCGAGGAGGTCTTTCATGTCACCGGCCTTTTCAACACTCCCCTTGAGGAGGGAATCCCTCTGTTTCATGGACTTCATCATCTCATCCACGGCCGCGAACTGCTCCTCGAAGTCCCTCGCCAGGGTGATGAGGAGGTGCCATCTCAGGGTGTCCTCTTCCTCCCTGTCCCTTGCGGATTCAACGGCGCGGTTGATCTTCCGCCTGATCTCCCAGGTATTGCTATCCTCCCCCTCCCCCATCTGGTCCACCTTCACCCTCTCCAGGTAACTCCTGTCGCGGTTCCATTCCGTCCAGATGCGGTATTCCGAGAGCATGGCCTTGAAGGAATCCTTTGGTTTGAGCCCCAGGGGCGGATTTTTTATCTCTATTGACATCTCCCTCGTAAATTCAGGGGGCTCGCTGAACCATGGGAGATAGGTCCTGATCGGCCCCAGGAGGCCGATGACCGCGTTCAGGAGCGAGGCGGGCATACGGGAGTGTGGAAAAAGGAGTACTGGCATCTCTATCTTTTATCCAAGTTTAACGGTTCTACGTTCAAGGTTCACGGTTGAAGACACCCAAACAGCAGTAGCCAAAGGTCCCGGCCATTAACGCAACGTCAACGCCGGATCACCCAATGGGTTACCGTGACCTTTACAGGGCTTGAGCAAAAAATGAGTGTTAGCAATCGGTTATAAACTTTGAACTTTGAACCCGGAACCAATCAGTTTAGTTTATTAAAAATGTGGTTCATTTATTATCCCAATTCAAAAATCCTTTTGGATACCTTCCCTGTTGTTTCCTTTTATATCTACCAGACAACCGGTAAGGGTTACAACAAAAAAGGGACTGGAGGAGGCCCCTGAACCCATCAAATTGTTTGACCCTGTTGAACATTTAATGTATTAGAGAGCCCATGAATAAGGCTAAGTTGATTGAGATTCTAAAAGGTATCCTTGCAGCCGATGTTGACCTGAATTTTTTACTGAAGCTGACGGAGAATGAGATTGAGACCTTGGTGGCGTGCATCCGGGAACGTGTTGACCTGGCCGGAGGGAAATAGGTCCCGGCTCTGGTCAGGCTGCTCCGCGGGAGGGGGTGGACTATTTGTTATTAAAGGGATCTCGGGACGGGGTCCGGGGATTACTGCATCTGTGACGCTATCTTCTCTACGGATTCCACGGTCTCTTCAATGATGCTGCTAAGATCTTCTTCCGCGAGACCTAACAATTCCATGGCCTTTCCTTCCATCTTGTAGAGCATCCCGTCAATACCGGTCCCGATTCCGCTCATCAGGGAGAGGGAATCGGCCACATGGACAATATATGCCAGGGTGTCGTCCCTGGAGCGGGAAGGATAATGGTGAAAGCTTATGGCATTGATCAGGGACTTGGGGATTTTCCAGCTCTTGCATATTTCCGCTGCTATTTCGGAATGGTCAAAACCCAGGATTTCCTTTTCAGCGTCAAGAAATGTCCGCTGACCATCCGACATGAAGGACTCAAACTGCTCGTTCCTTTCGAGGACATACCTGTCGAGGACTATCTTGCCCGCGTCATGTATCAGGCCGGCGGCAAAGGCGTCATCTGCCAGGTTAGGGTGTGTTTTGAGGGCAATAAGCCTTGATGACAGGGCCACGGCAAGGGAATGTCTCCACAGGTCTCCGGAATCCAGCTTGTACCCCTCCAGGGAGTTCCCCAAGAGCTTTGAGGAGCCCGCCATTGAGACAATCTCCCCCAGCGTCTTATACCCTAACAATACGGACGCGTGTTGAACCGTTGAGACCTTTCCCGCCAGGCCGTAGTAGGCCGAGTTGGCCAGTCTCAGGACCCTTGTGGCCATTGCCTGGTCCGTCTCAAGGATGCCCGCCAGTTCCTTGAAGCTGGAGGCAGGGTTGTTCATGACCTCCCTGGCCTTGAACATGACCTGGGGCATCGGGGGCAGTTCCGTTACTCTGCGCAATATCCTTTTTTGCAGGACCTCTCCCCTTGGGAGTTCCTCCTCCGGAGGAGTCGATTGGTCCTGCGCCGATGAATCCGTTTCCTCCTTTGTCTTGGACCTCAAATCTATATTGATGATGGCCTTACAAGCCGGACAGGGGAAAGAGAACTCCTTTCCAAATGGCAGCCGTTCATCCGGAATATTATATACCTTATGGCAGCCTGGACATTCTATTTTCATCTTGATCTTCCTTATTATCTCGGGTATCTCCTTTTTTGATACCCTTGTTCCCTTACCCTTTGTTATTTCATGTTATTTCTATCTTCCCTGTCTCTATATCCAGCGATATCGTGCGTATCTTCGATCCCCCCGTCTCTTCCATATTGACCTTGAGATTTGCCTTTGAGAGGGCCTCCTTTACGGCATCAACAACCTTCGACCCCATGCTGGCCCCGGCTGGAGAGCCCTCCATTGATGCCCCTCCAGCGATAGCCACGGTCAGGGGAGGTGAGACCCCTTCCTTTCCAAGCATGTCCAATATATGAGGGATTGCCGAATTCGCGAACTTGGTGGGATTTGTCGGTGTCGGTGTCGCGGAATTAGGGGCCAGGACATGAACGCCGGCCGCTGCTTTCTTGGAAGGACTGTGCAGGAGTATCCCGACCCCGACGCCTATACAATCGATCTTCAATTCCCCGGTCTTGGCAACCGCAGACTGCATTATCTTTACGGAGGTCACGGCCATATCAATATCGCTCTGTCAACTCACTTTTATGATTTTTGTTGTCTTTATGCCATTAAAACCCATGGTTTGTCAATCAAAGAATAAATAATTTACACATCATTATCCAAAATAATGTTACTTGTGATATTTTAACACCATTAGAGCCTCTTCCCTACACCATCACCAGTTCATAATCCCGCCTTCCCAGGCCCATCTCCACGGCGTAATCCAGTTGTACGGACCAGTCTATCTCCGGGTAGACTCCCCTGAATTTATCATCTCCCTCCTTCCTTGCGTCCTTAAGGCACGAGCCATCCAGGCCTGCCTGGTTGTTGACCATGTCCACGGAGGCCTGATCAACTGCGACCGGGTCCAGGGAGGCCATGATTCCCAGGTCCTGGACAATGGGCGCGTCATTGAAGGGGGGACAGTCGCAGGCCGGGGATATCTGGATCAGGAAATTTAAAAATACCGACTTTCCCTGTTTCCCCTTGATTGCGGCAAGGGCATATTCGACCATCTTTTTCTGAAACAGGAGACTGTCCCTGTTCCACCGCACCTGGATTGCCATGTTAGGGCAGATAATAATGCACTCCCCGCACCCCACGCATTTCTCGGGATCGATAAGGGCCTTTCCATCCAGTAGGGAGAGTGCCGAAAAGGCGCAATGGTCCACGCAATCACCGCACCCTGAGCATCTCTTTTTCTTCACCTTTGGCGACAGGCCGGAGTGCTGCCTCAATTTACCCCTCCTGGAGGCGCATCCCATGCCCAGGTTCTTGATGGTGCCGCCGAATCCCGCCAGGTCATGTCCCTTGAAGTGGGCCACGCTGATAATCGCGTCGGATTCAAAGATCTCCTTGGCAATAAAGGCGCTTCTGAAGAGGTTCCCTTCGATCTCCACCTCTTCAAATGACGCCCCCCTCATTCCGTCTGCGATAATAAGGGGCGCGTTTACCACGGCGTAGGCAAAGCCGTTCTCCAGGGCCGTTTTGAGATGGGAGACGCTATTGTCCCTTGTCCCGGAATAGAGGGTGTTCGTGTCCGTAAGGAAGGGGTATGCCCCGAGTTCCTTTGTATAATCGACGATCCGTCGAATAAAATTGGGCCTCACAAAGGCGACATTGCCTCTTTCGCCAAAATGAAGCTTTATGGCCACCAGGCTGCGGGGCGGGACCATGTCCTTCAGATTCACGATATCCAGGAGCGAGGCCAGTTTATCGAGGAGGTTTTTTTTATAGGATGTCCTGAGATCCGTGAAATATACTTTGCTCGGTGTCATGACTGTGATGCTCAAAAAGGTTGACTGTTCTCCTGATGGATTAGAACCGTTCAATTTCTCAAGTCAGGCATTCGGTCATGGCCTCGCCTGAACATTAGAACTTGCTCAGAAAAAATGCAGCCATGCATATACTTTTCGACGTTACTAATGGATCAGGAGAAAGTGGACTACATTAACATGTTATCCTATATTCTTTTGTTCTCGCCTGTCAAAGCCTTTTGGAGGCCCTGATTCACCATCAAGATGTCATCTGCTGCGTTGCCTTCGATCGCTCCTCCCT
>CAZGIZ010000249.1:0-4465 GCA_964526655.1 uncultured Desulfobacteraceae bacterium
CTATGGCGGAATTCCGCTTGATACCCCACCGCTTGCGGTGGGGAGCTTCATTGAGACGCCCGCGCAGGTGGGTGGACGAATTTTGCAGCAAAGGCGGTGAAGGCCGTTGAAAAAACCAATTGCATAAGGCATAATAAAATCAGTGATATCCTGAGTCTTAAGGAAAAACCTTTAAGAGAAGGGAGGCGATATTATGGCGGAATTTTTTATGTTTGGCAAGTATTCGGAAAAGGCTGTAGAAGGAATAAGCCCGAAACGCACGGATGAGGCGGTAAATCTGGTAAAAAAGCAGGGCGGTGAAGTAAAATCAATGTATGCCTTGTTAGGTGAAAAGGACCTGGTCTTAATAGTGACTTTTCCGGGCGTAAAAGAGGCGATGAAGGCCTCCATCGCCTTGAGCAAGGCCACAAAAATCGCATTTACCACGCTGCCCGCTGTGACGGTACAGGAATTTGATAAGATGATGACTGAGGTATAGCCTCTGCTCGCATCAGGGTTATGGAGAAGACAGGCGTAATTAGGAGATAATCCGATTGATACCCCGCTGCCATGCGGCGGGGTATCTCATTGCAGGAACCCCGGTCCTAAGCGTCTGGGAAGAAACAGAGGCTGTGCCTTAGGAGTCATTGCTCCGGTCAGGTTCTTTTTTTCAAGCCCTATCTATAGGCCAAGGTGGCGGTTCCCGCAGATGGAAGGGTTCAATGGGACAGGTCATTTCATCTGAAAGGGGCGTTCTGCCAGGAGTTTTGTGGTGTGAACCCTCCCATCTGCGGGAACATTAGAGTCTGGTGGAACTCTTTTTGAGATAGGGCTTGAAAAAAAGAACCTGACCTCCGCTGTGGTTCAGGTTTGGTTTTTATACAGGCGCCCCTATGGGGCACTTATACAAAGCCTGGTCCTATGGGCCGGGATCTTTACTCCGTCGGCAAGCTGGATCGAAAGCTATACAAAGTAAAATAATTGACAATAAACAATATATTGCGAGTAGAATTAATAAAAATCAAGCCCGATGAAAATACTGGTAATTATACCGACCCGGAAGGAATTTGATTTTTTTCTCAAGGCCTGTACTGACGAAAAAATCCGATCTGAGGACTCAAAGATCGGGAGGCTTCCGGTTGTGAAATTGCCTGATCTTGATATCACCCTGGCGGTCGGAGGATTAGGAAAGGTCCAGTTTGCGGTCCATGCACAGCACCTCCTGGACTCCTCTCCCGGCTGGGACCTGGTTGTCTGCGCGGGCGCGGCCGGATCGATAAAGGACGGCTTGTCTATCGGAGATGTTGTGGTTTCGACCGAGACCGTGGAGCATGATATAGACAATAAGGTTGGGCCTCCTATTATTCCAAGGTTTAACAGCGAGGAATCCAAAATTGCTGAATTCAAGTCAATAACACCCGTAAGCGATCTCTTTCAGGTCCACTTTGGGCCAATAGCAAGCGGAGACGAGGATGTCATGGACAGTGAAAGGAGGAGCATCCTCCATGATCTGACGGGAGGAATTGCCGTTGCCTGGGAGGGGGCGGGAGGCGCAAGGGCATGCAGATTCAATGATACCCCCTTCATCGAGATTAGGGGCATCACTGATAATGCATGCGGCAACGCCGTATCGGACTATTGGGCGAACCTGGAAAGGGTGATGGGAAACGTGGCAAATCTAATAATAAGCTGGGCAAGAGAATTGAAATCAAAGGGAAATGGCTGAAACAGAAAAATGAGGGGGATATAGGAAATGGCAGAGATATTTGAACCCTGTATGCTTGCTACCACCATTGGAAGTCTTCCGCACGTTGACGTGCCTTTGGGAACGCGATTGATGTTTTCCAGCACCCCGGAACTGCCTTCGTGGGTACAATTTCCCAAGAGGCGATCATCGGAGAATATGATGCGGCAGTTTACGGAAGGGATGCCGGCCGTGAGACAAGATGGCACCAGGGATCTTATAGATAACAGGCGGGAGGATTTTACCGGGTCTCTCACGGATTTCTATGAAAGATATCTTGCCGCCACGGAATCAGGTGATGAAAAGGCCCTGGAAGGCTTTGCCATCTCTCCCGAATACGCAGCCGGGTTCCAGGAATATCTGAACCGGCTTCCGGACCATTTATCTCTGGGGAAGACAGTGATGCTGAAGGGGCAGGTAACCGGACCGATCACCCTCGGCATGAACATCCTGGACCCGGGCAAGAGGTGCGCCTATTATGACGAGCAACTACGAGATGTCGTCATCAAGACGGTTGAGATGAAGGCCCTGTGGCAACTGGAAAAATTAACGCGGTTCGGGCTCCCCTGCATGATCTTCCTGGACGAGCCCTCTCTCCTGGGATTTGGAAAACAGGAATTCATAACCGTGAGCCGTGAGGATGTAACCGGTGATATCAATTTTGTCGTAAAGGCTATTCATGATCGCGGGGCCCTGGCCGGAGTTCATTGTGAAGAAAATACCGACTGGTCCCTGCTCATGGAGACTGACCTGGATGTTTTGGATTTCGACGCCTATGATCACTTGACCGCACTAACCTTATATCCCAGGGAACTGGGACTTTTTTTTGAGCGGGGCGGGATCCTCGGATGGGGGATAGTCCCCACCCTGGACCGGGAGGCGGCTGCAAGGGAATCAGTGAAGTCACTCATCGACCGTTTTGAAGCTGGTGTGAACCGTTTTATAGATCTGGGATTCGACCGCGGATTGATATTAAAACGGACCCTGTTGACACCGAGTTGCGGAGCGGGCGGGGTCCTGACAGAGCCGCTGGCGGAACGTGTCCTGGACCTGTTGCATGATATTTCCGGAGAATTGCGTCTTCGTTATGGTTTCGTCTGATTGCCGGTTCTTTTACTCCTTTTGCTAAATAGTAATGTCCAGGGTAATTATTGCCGATTTCGGGAGTAAAAGGGAAAGCTTAGGAGAGTCAACTATGAGTCACTGCACAATCTCCCGGGCATATTCGTCGAGATACCCCGGGGTCGCCTTCGGGCTTGCCATGATTTCCGGTTGCAGCAATCCTCCAAACCCCGAGGGCCTTGACCAGCACAAGAGAAAGCTTCTAAGAAAAATGCGAAAGAGGGAGACACTCGCCGGGATCACCGGGCGTATTGGAATATATGAGGGCTTTTTTAAGGAATTCGGGCATGAGTGTCCCCTGCCCAAACACCTAAAGAGGACCATCAACAGCGGCTTTCCACGGTACGACCTGATGGTGGACACCCATTTTATGGCTGAGATGTGCGCCGGTATCCTTGTCGCGGTTGCCGATTATGACCGGTTCGACGGGAGACTGACACTGGATCTGGCAGATGAGGGGGAGACCTGTCACGGTATGGGGGGTCGCGAAATAGGGACCAAAAAGGGTGAGATAGTCCTCAGGGACGAAAGGGAGATAGTGTGCGTCCTCTGCCAGGGGGCGGACGAGAAGACAAGGGTCACTGAGAGGACCAAAAATGTATTATTCTATGCCTATGCCGTACCGGGAATCGAAGGGATTTATATCGAGGAAGGCCTCAAGATTGCTGCGGATACCATGGTTCAATTCGGTGGCGGACAAATCAAATTTATGGATCTGTATTAACAGGGCCGTTTTAATTATCCCATAAAATTTTTTTATCAAATATTTCCCTTGAATCCTTGACCCCTCGAACCCTTGAATCCTGATCATCGATCAACTAATTTGGAGATGATCCAATTTTTAAATTAGCCGATACCGTGATACTCAGAGCTTCAGTCCGGATTTTTCTATCATAAGATTAATAAACTCATCGGCCGGCGGAATCTTGCCGAGATGGGTATGGAGGATCTCCACCCCACCTTTCCCCTTTAACTTTACAATTATAAAATAGGGTGTGGGAGGTTCGCCGACCAGTTTATGGATATCGCGATCCTCATCCGGGAAAAGGGGAAATTTGATTTTGAAATTCTTCTTGAAATAATCAACATAGTAGATGTCGTCCTTCGCGCCGATGCCTATTATTTTGATTTTTCCCTTTAGTTTGGCGTTGTTTTCGATTATGCGATATATCTTATTTAAAGCGGGAGCCTCCCGCTGACAGACAGCTCACCCGCTATTGAATATCTCGATCAATAGGACCTCAGCCTTGATATCCTGAATCTGGAAGGCGCCCCCATCCGAGAGTCCGAGGTATTTCCGGGAATCAGGATCCTTTGGGACGGGAAGTACTATTTTGGGAAACGGGTCTCCTTCTTTAATGGGCTTATCACCCGCAAAGGCATTTGCCTGGACAAGAAAGAAAAGAACAGTTGCGATGAAACACGGCACTCCTGTGAGTTTCATGCTTCCCCCTTCCTTTTTCGAATATTTTTACCGCAGCGGTCCCAAAACAATCATAAGAGCCCCCATGCATCGCATGGGATGAATGGATGAAGGGGGATGATTCACGCAAAGATCGATGACACTTACGGCTCGAAGATAACATAATTTAATTCGAATTAGCAAATCATTATAATGAA
>CAZGIZ010000250.1:0-4446 GCA_964526655.1 uncultured Desulfobacteraceae bacterium
GACAGTAGCAGGCTAATCGAGAAATGAAGATATTTCTCATTGCAGGGGCAAGGCCCAATTTTATGAAGATTGCTCCGATAATTAGGATTCTTAAGGCGCAAAGCGGTCCACAGATTACGCAGATTTCACAGATTCAGTATAAGATTGTGCATACGGGGCAGCACTATGATTATGAGATGTCCCAGGCATTCTTTGATGATCTGGAAATACCCGAACCGGATTTTTTTCTGGATGCGGGTTCCGGATCCCATGCCGTGCAGACCGCTAAGATAATGGTGGAATTTGAGAAGGTATGTGACAGAGAAAGACCGGATATTGTGGTGGTTGTGGGTGATGTCAATTCCACACTGGCATGCAGCATCGTGGCCAAGAAAATGATGATAAAGGTGGCGCATGTCGAGGCCGGACTGAGGAGCTTTGATCTAAGCATGCCGGAAGAGATAAACCGAATGGTTACTGATACCCTCTCGGATTATTTTTTTGTTACAGAAGAGAGCGCAGTTACTAATCTTTTAAAAGAAGGGAAATCAAAAAATAGGATACACTTTGTCGGCCACGTAATGATAGACAATCTTTTGTATCAGCTCGGTCGCCTTGATGATTATGATACTTCGCTGTTTTCAACTTACAGACTTAAAAGCGGTCTTGATAAATATGCCTTTCTCACGCTTCACAGGCCGTCCAATGTGGATGACAAGGAAACATTTATGGGCATCTCTGAGGCCTTGAATGAAATTTCAAAGGAATTGCCGATTATTTTTCCTGTCCACCCTCGTACAAAAAAAATGATCGAGACCTTTGGGATAGATCTTAATCCAGATATCCATCTTCTGGATCCCCTGGGATTCAAGGAATCGTTATTTCTATGGAAAGATGCCACTATAGTAATGACCGACAGCGGAGGCCTCCAGGAGGAAACAACAGCCCTGGGAATTCCATGTTTGACAATAAGGGAAAACACTGAGCGGCCGATTACTATTGAGATAGGAACAAATACCCTAGCCGGCAACAGGAAAGAAGACATACTAAGGTGTTTTCAGGATATCATGAAAAACGGCAAAAAGGGATCAATCCCTCCATTGTGGGATGGTAAGGCAGCAGAAAGGATTGTGAATATTCTACTGGCCGTAAATAATTATTAGTTTTTAATTCTATCTTTTTCAAAACATCCTTTACCCATTTCAGCTCATACCGGTTTTGGGTACAAATCACTTGACCATAGGACAAAAGGATGAGGGGCGATAAATGATTATATTCTAATTCGACTTCAAATATATCCATGCTATTTTATAAACATCTTTAAAAGAAGCCGAATTAGAGAAAAGGCGAAAACTCGGATTCATAAAAGCGGATCAGTTTTATTATTATAAGAGCGTGGCAGGGAACGAAATTGACTTGGTATTTGAAATGGATGATACGGTATACGCAGTTGAAATTAAGGCTGCAAAAAGACCCGGGCCTAAGGATTTTAAGAACCTGCGACAATTCAAAGACAGCCGAAACCGACCTGTAAAACGCATCCTTTTCTATTCGGGTGAAGAATACGGCGCAGTCGATGGCATTCGCCTGTTGCCCATTGGGAGCCTCTTTCGGGGGCATTGATTATCTGAATTCATTGCGTTGATGATTGAATTAATAGAAGAGATCATCAACCCGGGGAAAAAGCTGTCTTGGGAGAGAAGGCCGCTGAAAACGCTAAAACAGGCAAAATTAAAATCGCAGAAATGATATTGAAGCAAAGGCGGCATCCCGAATAATTATCCTATTTAGAGATCAATTGATAGCTTATTTGAAGACATTAAATAGAAGATTGGGTCTAATCTTGAATTTCGGTCAAAGTCGGCTTGAAATTTTTAGGTTTAGCGTTTTATGCGGATACTCGTAGTAGGCGGCGCCGGGTACATCGGCTCCCACATGTGTAAATATCTGGTTGGAAACGGCTACACGCCTGTAGTCCTTGATAATCTGGTTTATGGACACCGTGAGGCAGTCAGATGGGGGCCTTTTATAGAAGGTTCCATGGAAAATAAGGTTCTTCTTGATAAGATTTTCCAGGAATATGAGATTGCAGCAGTAATGCACTTTGCAGCCTTCGCCTATGTCGGCGAATCAGCAACCAATCCTGGAAAGTATTACAGCAACAACGTAGCCGCCACCATCTCCCTGCTCGAAGCAATGAGAGACTGGCATGTATCGAACTTTATATTTTCCTCTACCTGTTCGACATATGGGGAACCCATGGAGATACCCATCACGGAGGAACACACCCAATCCCCTGTTAATCCCTATGGGAGAAGCAAGCTTATGGTGGAACAGATTCTGGATGACTATCAAGGCGCATATGGAATAAATTCGATTTCGCTGAGATATTTCAATGCGGCAGGCGCCGATCCTGATGGTGAAATAGGAGAGGACCATGATCCGGAAACTCACTTGATTCCCTTAGTGCTTCAAACTGCCCTTGGGAAAAGAGAGAAAGTAAGCATTTTTGGAGATGATTACCCTACCAAGGACGGGACCTGCGTCCGGGACTACATCCATATCAATGACCTGGCACAGGCACACCTCCTTGCACTGGAAAAACTGTTGAACGGGACGAGCGGGGGTAAATACAACCTGGGAAACGGGGACGGCTATTCCGTAAAACAGGTGATTGACGTGGCACGCAAGGTGACAGGTAAAAATATCCCGTCAGAGATTGCCGGAAGGAGGCTGGGTGATCCCGCCATATTGATCGGTTCCAGTGAAAAGGCGATTAGAGAACTGGGCTGGAAACCACAATTTGGTAATATTGAGGAGATAATAGCCACAGCCTGGGAGTGGCATCGCAGCCACCCCAACGGATTCCGCCCATAAACCTGAAATACACTTTTACTCAGTTCCGGAGTGCCAGCCTGATTTTTTTGATTGACCTTCTTTTTTATGATGTGTACGCTATTAATGTACATACTTTTGGAGGGTATTTTATGGAGATCAATGTAAAAGAAGCAAGAAGCAAGCTGAGTTCCCTTCTTGATAAGGTCCAGGCGGGAGGGGAAATTACTATCCTTCGCCATGGTAAGAAAGTGGCCCGTATTGTGCCGCCTCGAAGCAACGGCGAACGATTGCCGCCTTTGGATGAATTTCGTGCATCCATTCGGGTAACGGGTGAACCATTGAGCCATCTGGTTGTTAGAGGAAAAGAAGAGGCCCGCTACTAATGCTTTATGTAGATACGAGTGTGCTTGTGGCCTATTATTGTCCAGAGCCGTTGAGTGAGCAGGCTGAGGCGGCCATCACATCACAATCTCGTCCGGCAATAAGTGCACTCACGGAACTTGAACTTTTCTCTGCGGTGGCCAGGAAGGTTCGTGAGGACGGGATAAATCGTCAGGACGGGGAAAGAATTCTCGCCAAATTCCTTTCACATCTGGATTCCGGGTACTATACAAGATTTCTTGTTGAAGATCGCCATTATAGATTGGCGAAAAATTGGATCGGTCAATTCACTACACCTCTAAGGAGCCTCGATGCGATCCACCTGGCAATAGCATCTCTGGAAAGCTCAACCATGATAACTTCAGATGAAGGACTTGCAAAGTCTGCCGAAGTTCTCGCGATAGATGTGATTTTCTTAAGGTGAAAAACGCGTTTAGGAATGAAGCTCTTTCTCCTCTTTCTCCTGTCCCATATCCTCGGGGATGCGGTTTTCACCTCATCGAGGCTGGCAAGGCTTAAAAGGAGCGGCAGTCCTTTCATGGTGGGCTACCAGACCGTTTCAACATATGGGTAGCTTAATATCCTTTCATCTCTTGTGACAAGAGGTGCTCCCACTGTTGTTGCGGTTGCAACGATGATACGGTCCGCCGGATCGCTGTGTATGGGGCCCGGCAAGGAAACGGATTTGACTGCAATAGTATTGTCAATGGGGATGAATGTAACGAAGGGCAATTTTTCTGACTTGGCAATCCAGTCATTAACATCTATTGTCAGCTTTAGACGCCCTTTAGCAACCAGGATGGCAACCTCCCACGCGCTTATGGATGAGATAAAGATCTCATTGTTCTCCATTGAGCGGTCAATGATTTTCCTTGCGGGCGGAGAGAGTTTAGCAGGGCTGCTTAGCCACCAGACCCAGGCATGAGTGTCAAGTACAATCATTTCAGGGCTTCCCAGTCTTCCTCTCCTACGGGAGAGGTAGGGTCTTCGTACTCTATGACCGTGTTAAGGAGCGATTTTAGGGTTTCCATGGGATCTTCTGAATAGGGGACTATTTTCAGAGTCGGTTTGCCGTGGTCTGTGATTATTAATTCCTTGCCCGATTGCTCTATTTGCCGGAAATATTTCAGGGCATGAGGTTTGAATTTCGATTTTGATATTACATTATCCATGTCAAGACCCCTGTTCAATATGACTATGGTCATGATATCATGGTCATTAATCTTGTCAATTGGAAAAATCAGGTGT
>CAZGIZ010000251.1:0-4410 GCA_964526655.1 uncultured Desulfobacteraceae bacterium
GTATCAGATCGGGGGCTATCAGGTCTGCAGCAAATGGCTGAAGGACAGAAAAGGGGAAAGATTAGTTGAAATCCGGTAAAATGGAAATTTATTCTTTATAGGATATGGATTTCCTTATCTCTGAAAGCCAATCATTAAGGCCATTAAAGAATGCCAGATGGTCATCATCAATGTAGACATTATTTATGTATTTTGCTTCAGATGGATGAAACAACTGTTCCTCTCCGGAAGGGTTGATCGGCATAAACATATCTGCTTTCCCATCCCAGACCGTATTCACTGGCAATCCCAGTATTTGCAGGGGCAAATCCACAGTGGCGTCGATCAGCACTAGCCTGCCTTCAATTTCCACTTTGCATGCAAGGTGATGATCATCTGGTAAAGAATCAGCCTGTTTTTCCAGATGCGGAGGAAGTTCAATATCAACATCCGCCCACCTGAAAGGGTACACGGCTAACAAAATAGTTAATCTGAGTCTTTTATAAAGGTCAGCTAAAAGAAGATGTTTGGGTGTACATGAACCCTTGCCAATTTTTAAAATTTCGAGATAATTTTCGGCACTGATTAATCTTGGGACTATAGCATAGGGAATATCTCTAATTCTCTCAAAGATACTGATACGTGCCTGCAGATCGTCTTTCCCTTCAGTTAGTTCATTGAATATATTTTCAACAACGGATAGCATGTTTTGTTATCTGCCAGTTGTTATATATGTCTTAATTCATTCAATCCAGATATATTTCCAAATATCAATACCTTTTATAGTCCAGCTCTCAGATGATTGCTTCTGCGGTCGGTAAGACTTCATTCCGTAACTACCGACAATCTAATAATATTTTGCCCGCAATGTTTTTTAATTTCAATAACTCCGCCGAGAATTTTGCACTTATGATTAACAATATATCAGAAAATTAAGTTTGGCTTCAAGATATTAGGGTCTGGTTGGGTAATGTGGGATTGCAGAACACTTGCCATGATCCGTGATACGGGGATGATAAAAAATTTAAGGATATTTTCAAGATGCGACTAGCGAGATTCCTCGAGGTCGAAATTTGAATATTATCGTAAAATAAACCACTTATTAATCATTTAGCCAAAATGGCAGTATTGCCATCTTGGCTAAATAGCGATTTGAACCATAGCTTCAATCTATAAAAAGCTTTTTAGTAGCATGGATAAAGAAACGCTGCTCATACGAAAAAATAGGCTTGACAATAGGCGCTTAAACTATATATAAAAAGTATACGATCATATACAAAAAGTATACGGATGCAAAGATGTCAGCCATTAAAAGCTTGATATCCTCAAAAATACGAATAGAAATATTGCGAATCTTCACCTTGAGTCCTAAGAGCTCATTTAACATAAACGAATTGAGCAGAAGCACCGGTTTTTCAATAAGGGGTGTGGAGAAAGAGCTAAAGAATCTTCATGGCGGCGGCATATTGAGGAGGGAATTAGCCGGAAACCAGCATCGTTATCAGTTTGACCCTGAGTGCCCTATCGGCGGTGAAATAAAAGGGCTTATTATAAAAACCGTCGGGATTGCCGAAGTGCTGAAAAGTTCCCTCGACCCAATGGAAGCGGAGATCGACCGCGCTTTTATTTACGGATCATTTGCCACGGGAGACTACGGTAATGAAAGTGATGTGGATCTGTTTCTTGTAACCGAACTCCCCGGTCTCAAGATTGCCGAGTTATTGGGCGAAGTTCAGAATAAAATCGCTCGGTCTGTCAATGTATCCCAATTCACACCGACCGAATACGATCAAAGAAAGCGTATCAAAGATCATTTTCTAAACACTGTTCTGTCTAGCCCAAAAATCATCCTCATAGGCCCGAGAGATGACTCTTGATTCTTGGCAAAAAAATGGGTGGCTCCGTCCCCACAAGACCAGCAAACAGGAAGTACGAGGCATCCTGGAACTGGTTGAACGTGATCTCACCGATGCATCAAGGGTGGAAATATCTAAAGATTGGCGATTCAGCATCGCCTACAATGCTGGCTTGCAGTTAGCGACACTTATGCTCTATGCCGCAGGGTATAGGACGGGGAGGGGCGAAAGCAAACATTACCGTGTTATCCAAGCGTTGCCCTTGGTGATGGGGCAAGGCTTTTCTGCGACTCGGGACTATTTGGACAACTGCCGAAGAAAAAGAAACATCAGCGAATATGACGCTGCAGGCACCATATCTCAAAAGGAAGCAGAAGATCTGCTCCAGATGGTTATGGGATTTAAAGTCGAAGTTGAGGATTGGCTGCGTCAAAATCATCCAAATCTTTTCCCCTGAACTGCTGCGGAATCCTAACAGAGATAGAGGGAGTATTGTAATCAGGGGAAGATACGGATAGTTAAATCCGCGATTAATCTGTCTATCAAAATAATTTAATCAATATTATTTAAAAAACCTGGTTGACAAAAGAGGATAATCGGTTATATTCCAAAAGTAGAATATAGAAGGATTGTAAAAATGAAAGACTTCATCAGGATTATGAAGGCGCTTTCTGATGCCAACCGGGTCAAGATTGTCAAGATGCTCCAGCACAGGACCATGTGTGTCTGCGAGATGCGGGAAGCCCTGCAGGTCTCCCAGCCCACTGTTTCCAAGAATCTGAAAATATTAGAAGATGCCGGTTTAGTTGACTCTCGGAAAGACGGCCTCTGGGTAGAATATTACCTTACTGACGGAAGCAAATCTCCTTATGTTGCAAGCCTTTTGGGCAATCTCAGGCACTGGATGGAGGATGAGACAGGGGTGAGAGAACTTATTGAAAGGATTCCTCATATCCACCGGGAAGAGGTTTGTAAAAAATAAATTTCATTTTTTTTGTCTTCTATATATTCCTAAATAAGCATATTAGAATTCGGAAATACAGTTATCATGAAAGAACGGACAAAAATCCTTATCATTGCACTTACCTTTTTAGCCGCATACTACATTCCCTGGGGGAATGAAACGGTCCGGCAATCCGGCCTCGAGGCCTTCATGATGCTCCAGGAATATGCCAGGGAGCATGTGCTCACGTGTCTCATCCCCGCCTTCTTCATCGCAGGGGCCATTGCCGTTTTTGTGTCCCAGGCCTCGGTCCTGAAATATTTCGGGGCCCAGGCAAGAAAGATCTTGTCCTATTCAGTGGCCTCGATTTCAGGTACGGTCCTGGCGGTCTGCTCCTGCACAGTCCTTCCATTATTTGCAGGGATCTATACACGCGGCGCCGGCATTGGCCCGGCAACGGCCTTTCTCTATTCAGGGCCGGCCATTAACGTGCTGGCCATCGTGCTGACTGCCAGGATACTGGGCTGGCAACTGGGCCTTGCCCGGGCCGTTGGGGCTGTCCTCTTTGCCGTCCTGACCGGGCTTCTTATGGCCTTCTTTTTCAGGAAAGACGACGCTGCCAGGACAGCAGGTCAGATCTACCTCCCGGATGAAGAGGAGAAAGGCCGGACCCTCACACAGGAGGCCCTTTTTATGCTGACCCTGGTCCTGATCCTCATCTTTGCCGCCTTTGCAAAACCGGTCCAGGGATCTACCGGCCTCTGGCCCGCCATCTTTGCGGCCAAATGGTATATTACCGCCGGCCTGTTGATCATCCTGGTCTTCATGCTCAAGGGCTGGTTCGTCAAGGACGAAAGAGTAACCTGGGTTCAATCTACCTGGGGGTTCATGAAACAGATCTTTCCACTTCTGGGGGCAGGTGTGCTGGTAGCCGGGTTTATGCTGGGAAGACCCGGGCACCCTGCCCTGATTCCGGAGCATTATATTCAATTCCTGGTGGGGGGGAATTCCCTCTGGGCCAATCTTTTTGCCTCGGTTTCAGGCGCCCTTATGTATTTCGCTACATTGACAGAGGTCCCGATTCTTCAGGGTCTGATAGGCGCCGGAATGGGCAAGGGGCCTGCCCTCAGCCTCCTCCTTGCAGGCCCCGCACTTTCGCTGCCCAACATGCTTGTAATCGGCGGCGTGATGGGGGTCAAGAAGACCGCGGTCTTTTGCGTCATTATCGTGATTCTGAGCACGGTCGCCGGGATGACCTATGGATGGATCGCAGGGTAAGTAAGGCGCAAGACATACGGCGTATGGGGTGAGGCGGAAAGGGAGAGATGAGGCATGGCACAGAATGGTGTAACACAGATCAGGGTGGCAAATTCCCACGTTGGCATCATGGGGTTACCGTGATGGAAGAGATGACCGTGGGGTATAACGCTTAAAGGAGGATACAATGGAAATAAAGGTATTAGGTCCCGGGTGCTCGAGATGCGAGGCAACGGAAAAAAATGTTAAGGAGGCCGTTGCAGAGGCAGGGGTTGAGGCAGAGATCGAAAAGGTATCGGGTGCTATGGAGATCGCCAAGTTCGGTGTTTTCGGCACACCTGCCGTGGTTGTGGATGGCGTAGTCAAGTGTGTTGG
>CAZGIZ010000252.1:0-4399 GCA_964526655.1 uncultured Desulfobacteraceae bacterium
GAACCCGACCTCCGCTTTGGCTCCAAAGCCTGGTCCTATGGGCCAGGATCTTTACACCTGTGACGGGATTTATCATGGAACTTGCTGAAAAGACAATAGATTACAGGGGGGATTGCTGACGGGCCTACCAGGACGTAGGTCTATGTCTGAGAATTTTACCACCGGGCGAATCCTTTGAGTTTATCCTGGAAAGGGACAAGAATGAAAACATCAAAAGAATTATCGCCCGCAATGATGGAGAAATCGTTTCAGAGAAATCCATGGGAGACGACGTTCTCATTCGGGTAAAAAAGGTCTCCAAGGAAATGAAGTGAGACAGGCAGCATTTTTTATGATCAATCCAGGACGTGGATATTTTTCTTCCTGCACATCTCCTTTAAGACCTTGGGCCAGACCGAAACGCTCACCTCGCCTATATGGGCCTTTTTGAGCAGAAGCATAAAGGTGCGTGATTGTCCTATACCTCCGCCGATGCTTAAGGGTATGCTGTCCTCCATGATCGAACGGTGATAGGGCATGTCAAGCATGTCAAGCTGGCCCGAGATCTCCAATTGCCTTTTGAGGGACTCGGCTGTCACCCGGATTCCCATGGATGTCAATTCATGCCGTCGCCTTGTTACGGGATTCCAGACAAGAATATCTCCATTAAGGCCGTGCATGGGTCTCCCGTCTTCGGATATCGTTTCAGTGGTCCAGTCATCGTAGTCCGCGGCCCTCATTTCATGGGGATAGCCGTCCTTCAGGACCCACCCGATCCCGAAGATGAAGATGGCGGGATGCTCTTGAAGGATCGCGGTCTCGCGCTCCTTTCTCGGCAGATCCGGAAATTTCTCAAGTATCTCCTCCGCGTGCATAAAGACGAGATCTTCAGGGAGGTTCGGGTATTTTCCCTTTTTCAACTGGGGAAAACATTCCTGGATGTAGGTTTCAGCGTTCTTAAGGACCTTCCAGATCTTTTCCACTACCTGTCTAAGGAACTGGAGATTCCTCTGCTCCTTGCTGATGGCCAGCTCCCAGTCCCACTGGTCCACGTAGGCGCTATGGTCGTGGTCGAGGAAATAGTCCTTGCGAACTGCGCGCATGTCGGTTATGAGTCCTTCCCCGATTTCCATTCCGAATTGCTTGAGGGCCATGCGTTTCCACTTGGTGGCCGCCTGGACGACCTGGGCCTCAATGGAATTTTTTTCATGATCGTTGGAGATGTGAAACTGTATGGGTGTGCGCGAACCATCGCGGTCCAAGAGGTCGTTGACCCCGCTCTCAATATCGACAATCAGGGGAACTGTCACCATCATCAGGCTGAGTTCGTCGCAGAGATTTTTTTCTATGTAAGTCTTTAATTCAAAGATCGCCTTCTGTGTCTCTTTCGGGGTGAGAAGGGAATGATAGTCCTTTGGCAGGATTTCCTCAAGCTCTTCATAATCTCCTATGCCGGGTCCGGCTAAATCCATTTTTTTATCTGACATAATGCCTCCTTTAATTGAATATCTGATTGGCCTACCTTCTTGATGACAAGTTCTTAATGCCTGCTGCGTGAGAGAGGCCCTGTCTTAGTGATATAATAAGCGCGAGCCCTATTGCGCTCATCAGGGCGCAGATCCAGAAGGCAATCATGTAACCTCCGGTTATGTCGAAGATATACCCCGTTATCAGCGGGCCGATTGATCCCCCGACGTTTCCACTGAAGGCAACGATGCCGAAGAGGAACCCGTGGGCCCTGATACCGAAGAGGTCGGCGACAATGGGTGAAATTACTGTGTAAAATCCGCCGTGGGCGACCCCGTAAAAGATAGCGAACAGATAGAGCATCCAGGGCTCCCTCGCTATCTGAAGCCACAGGAGCACGGCCGTGAGGATGGCAAAGCACAGTATCATGGTCTTTTTTGTGCCCATCCGATCTATCAGGAATCCCATGGTAATGCGGCCCGCCATGCTCACACCGCCGATAAGGGAAAGGACGCCGGCGGATCTCGACGCCGACCTCATAATGTCATTGGCATGGGGCACGATGTGGACAATGATTGAGATGAAGCAATAGACACAGGCCAGGCTGGCTCCGCAGATGGTCCAGAACTCCCTATTACGGAGCATGTTTCGGAGGGAAAGGCCTTCTCTCATCTCCCTGGCCGTCCTCGCGATCTTTTCGGGGCAGTTGTCCTGTGAAGGGCCTGTGGAGGAAGGGTCCTTTCTCAGCAACCGGCTGATCGATATGAGCAAGAGGAGCGAGGCGCCGCCGATGATGAGGTAGGCGTTCCGCCATCCGTAACCTGCGATCAGGATGCTTGCAATGAAGGGAATGGTCAACTGTCCGAAACCTGTCCCGACCTTTACTATGCCTGTCATTATTCCCCTTTTTCTCGTAAACCATCGGGCCGTGGTGCTCAGGGCTATGACGTCAATTGAGCTCATCCCGATACCGATGATAAGCCCGTAAACCAGGTATAGTTGCCAGACCGTCCCAATCCACGACATGAGTATATAACCCATTCCGAAAAAGAATCCCGTGATCCCCATAATGCTTTTCGGTCCCACCCTGTCATTAAACCTGCCCACAAAGATGCCCAGGAAGCCCATCAGGAAAAAGACCACGGATGAGGCGCCCGAAAGGGTTGCCCTTGACCAGCCGAACTCCGATATCAAGGAACTAAAAAAGACCCCGTATGAGACATGGGTCCCGATGCCTATAGCCTGTATTAAAAAACAGGATGCGACAATGAAATAGCCATAGAAGAGCTTTCTATCTGTAATCCGTTCCATGTATAATAATCAGATCTCATATGACCCCTGCAGGTGATTCGCCTCTTACAGAGCCTCCTCACGGGGATTAAGTCGTTTACCATTCATTGAACCCTTACACAAGAATTATTCGCCCGCATTATTAAATTGTTTTTTGATCGGAAGGTCCTATTTTTCGGGCATGGATTCTTTGCTGATGTATGATACTTAAACTGAAAGGTTCCGGGTTCAAGGTTCAAAGGTTATAATCGATTGCTGCCACTCATTTTTTTCTTCAAGTCTTGGAATGGTCACGGTAACCTATTGAGTGATCCGGCGTTGACGTTGCATTAAAGGCCAGAAACTTCGGCTGCCGTTGTTCAGGCGCCTTCAACCGTGAACTTTAAACTTTGAACCGTTCAACTTAGGTGATAGACAGGGAATGGTAAAATAGAACGGGGAACGGGAGGGAATTCCGAGGATTCCATGGACATTAAAAAGGCTGACAGAGGCAGGCGGTTGCCTGAGAAGGCGGATGTCGTGATCATCGGGGGCGGGATTATAGGGGTCAGTGTCGCCTATAATCTGGCAAAAAGGGGGGTCAGGAATGTCGTCCTCCTTGAAAGGGGTCAAATGGGTCAGTGCTCCACAGGGAAATGTTTAGGGGGCATCCGCACCCAATTTTCCACGGAGATTAACATCCAATTCAGCCTTCTCAGTATGGAGGTCCTTGAAGGATTTTCTTCGGAGTTCGGCGTTGACCCGGAATTCCGGCCCATAGGGTATCTATTCCTGGCAAGCAATGGTGAGCAAAGGTCGATCCTGGAGGCAAACGGCCGGCTGATGGGATCAATGGGCCTTGAACCGGTTCTCATGGAACCGGAAGCCATAAAAAACCGTTGGCCCTTTCTCCGGACCGACGACCTGACAGGCGGATCATACACCAAGGATGACGGGTACGCCGGCCCCTATGAGGTCCTCCAGGGGTACATTAAAAAGGCGAGGCAGAAGGGAGCCCTGCTGATTGAGGGAGTCGAGGCCACCGGGATTCGCGCTGAAAATGGGTGCGTAAAATCCCTGGAGACCTCGGCGGGTGAAAATATTTCAACCCCGGTCGTGGTCAATGCCGCCGGTCCCTTTGCCGCAAAGGTAGCTGCAATGCTGGGCCTTGAGCTGCCGGTTATTCCTCTGAGGAGGCAACTGTTTTTCACGGATGACTTTGATGAACTGCCGTCCAGGTTCCCGTTGATTCTGGACATGGAACAGGGCTGGTACATGAGGCGGGAGGGGAAGGGGCTTTTGTTGTCGGGGCCCCAGGACAGGGAGCCCTCCTTTAACGAAAAAATGGACTTTGAGGCGCGGGTGTGGACCGCGGACCGCTCACTCTACAGGGTCCCCCTACTGGAACACGCCAGGATCGCCGGCGGATGGGCCGGGCTCTATGAGATCTCTCCGGATAACCATGCAATCATAGGCTCTTTCCCGGAAATGGAAGGATTCATCTGCGTCAACGGTTTCAGCGGACACGGGTTCATGCACGGCCCGGCTGCGGGGATACTTGTCTCCGAACTGATAATTCACGGCCAGGCCAGGACACTGGATGTACATTCCTTGAGACCATCGCGCTTCCGGGAGGGAGACCTTATCCATGAGCCCCTGACCGCCTTTAAGGGATTGGCCTGAT
>CAZGIZ010000253.1:0-4395 GCA_964526655.1 uncultured Desulfobacteraceae bacterium
AACGGCCTTATTTAATGGGAAATATACCTTGTAAAATCTTCCATAACTGATAGACTGACAACGAGTACCCATATGATTCATCCTTTAAATATAAGGCCGGGAAATAGGACAATGATTCCGACTGTGGAAGATTGTTTTGAGATAATGGAAAAATATGGAATGCTGGATAATATCAGGGACCATTCCATAATGGTTGAAAAGGTGGCTAATATTATTGCCAGAGAAATAATAAAAGCCGGTTTTCAAATCTCAATGAAAAAAGTCACAGCGGGCGCCCTTATGCACGATATTGGTAAGACCCTATGCCTGAATTCCAACCAGGACCATGCGGCCAAGGGAAGCGAGATCTGTATTCAGAACGGCTTCGGGGAAATAGCCGACATAGTGGAAGAGCACATAAGGCTTAATGGTTTTAATCCTGACCTGGATATCAATGAAAAGGAGATTATCTATTATGCTGACAAGAGGGTAAACCATGACAGGATTGTGAGCCTTGAAGAGCGTCTGGAATATCTCCTCACACGCTACGCCGATAATAGAAGGGATCTCGCCGAATTAATCAAAGACAATTTCCTGATGTGCAGAGAGGTTGAAAAGAAGCTCTTTCGTAAATTAGATTTAAGACCCGAAGATATCGGGGAAATAATTTAATAAAATTACCACCTTATCAGGGCGCTCCCCCATGTCAGACCGCCTCCGAAAACCGGCAGGCAGATAAGATCTCCCTTTTTTATGCTTCCATCCCTGACAGCCTCATCAAGGGCTATGGCGCATGAGGCGGAAGAGATATTTCCATATCTGTCAATAGTGACGTAGAACCTATCCATGGGGAGCTTCAGGCTCTTTGCCATGGAGTGGAACATCCGCAGGTTCGCCTGGTGAGGTATAAACCAGTTGATGTCCTCAACAGCGATTTTATTGAATTTGGCCGCTTCTTTAATGGATCCGACAAAGTGTCTGACAGCAACCCTGAAACTGGCGTTCGCCTCAATAAGCTTGAGGGTATGGAGTTTTTTGTCCACACTGTCATGTGATATCGGGGTGGTCTTTGATCCTCCTCCGGGCAATAGGAGGTCCTGCCCGCTGGCCCCGTCGGAATGGATGTGAGATGAAAGGAGTTCATGTCCCTTTTCTCCCCTGGTTAACACGGCAGCCCCGGCCCCATCACCCCAGAGAATGCAGGTGGTCCTATCTGTCCAATCGACGGTCCTTGACATGACTTCCGCCCCTATGACCAGGGCGTTTTTACAGGAATTTGCATTCAGATATTGCGTTGCAACGTTTATCGCGTAAATAAATCCGGAGCATGCGGCGGTAACATCAAAGGTCATGGCCTGCGGAGTGTCCAATTTGGCCTGAAGCCAGTTGGCGGCCGAGGGACAGCAGGTATCAGGGGTGATGGTGCCGATAATGACGAGATCAAGATCCTTTGGCTTCATTCCAGCCATTTTGAGGGCCCTCATTGAGGCCTCGTATGCCAAATCCGAGGTGGTTACACCCTGTTCAGCTATTCTCCTCTCCCTGATCCCGGTACGCTGCGCTATCCATTCATCTGTCGTATCCAGGCCCATCTTCTGAAGGTCGGAATTTTTTAATATTTTAGGAGGGACATAGGATCCGGTCCCCAGAATTCTGATGGTTTTCATCACTCTCCTACCTTCCACTATTTAGATATAATGGAATCAGTATCTTAACTCGAATGGGTTAAGAGAAGTGTAGATAATACCAAAGGAGATAGAATGTCAAGACATTACTGACGGAGCAGCATCTTGGCCACGGCCTCGATATGATATGTATGGGGAAACATGTCAACAGGTTGGATCTCAATAAGATCATAATGCTCCATCATCCGGGCTATGTCCCTTGCCATGGTTGTGGGATTACAGGATACATAGACCACTCTTCCCGGTTTAAGCCTCATGATCTCGGCCAGGATATCCTTATGGATCCCAGCTCGCGGTGGATCGATTATCATGACATCCGGCTTTTTCCTTATCCCCGACAGTGTTTCCCTGATATCACCCGGGATGAAGCGGCAGTTGTCCGCGCCGTTCGCCCTGGAATTCCTGTTTGCGTCAAGAATCGCGCTTTCGGTGATCTCCATTCCGATTACCTCTTTTGATGAACCTGAGAGGAAAATCGGAATTGTCCCCGTTCCGCAGTAGAGATCGAGTACGATCTCGGAACCCTTAAGCTCGGCGTATTCCTTTACTTTTTCGTAGAGCTTTAGGGCGCCCGATGAATTGGTCTGGAAAAAGGAGTTGGCGGATATTTGAAACTCAAAAGGGCCAATCGCATCAGTGATATATCCCTCGCCTATCAGTATCGTCTCTCTCTCGCCGGAAGCGATCGCAGCCCTTCGTGAGTTGATATTGTTGACAATCGTCTTAATGTCCCCGAACTCCTGAAAAAGGGCCTCAGCCAGGGGCATCAACACCTCTTTCTTCTCATGGGAAGTAACCAGATTAACCATCCATTCATCAGTCGCTGCGGAATAACGTAAGGTGAGAAAACGCCAGAATCCGCTATGGCTCTTCAGGCCATAAACCGGGATGCCGCCCTCTTTTACGTATCGCTTTATCTCGCGGAGGAGGATATTCCCCCTGTCCCGCTGGAGAAGGCAGGACTCAATATCTATTATCTTGTTAAATGTTCCCGGGATGTGGAGGCCGAGACCAAAGGGATCCACTGTATCTCCCCTCTTGTATTCCTCTGGCGGCAGCCATGGCCGGTCGGAAAAGGAGAATTCCATCTTGTTTCGATATCCGAATATCCTTTCGGAAGGGATGACATCATGGACAAGGATCTCGGGAATCAGACCAATACGCGCCATGGATTCCCTGATATGTCCTTTTTTATAATCCAGTTGTCGTTCATATTTCAGGTCCTGCCACTGACAGCCTCCGCAGTATCCGCTGTAAGGACACGGGGCCTGAATCCTGTCGGGCGATGGGTCTATCAGTTCCAGCAGATCGGCGTTGGCATAGTCCTTTTTCTTTTTGACGACCCGGGCCAGGACCCTGTCCCCGGGCATCGCGCCCCTTATGAAGATGACAAGCCCGTCAAACCTGGCAACCCCGTGACCGCCGTAGGCCATTCCATCGACCCACAGCTCAATAATGTCTCCATTGCGAATAATCATAGGGGCATATTATCACCGGGAAACTGTTTCCGCCATAACTACTTTAGAATTTGGCCGTACACAATTTCGAGTGCAAATGTGCACAATATCGGCTGGAAGGGATTTTATGATATTTTGTAAGTAATTGAAATTATATGATAATTACAATGGCTCAATATTTGCAAAAAGTATCAACACCGCCAGCGGATATAAACAAGGGAATCCCTATTCAGGAGCTAGGAGTAAGTATTAAGGAGCCAGAATGAAAAGGAGCCCTGCTAAGATTTTCAAGGACTTAATCGTATGGCAGAAAGCACACCAATTTGTTTTGTCTATCCATAAATTTAGTAGTGAGTTCCCTACCCTATTCTGGCTTCTGGCATCTGATTTCTGACTCCTTAACAATAATGGCTATGGAGTACCATAGCGATGGCATCTATGAAATCAGGCATCCAACAGGAAAAAGTTATTTCAGGTTTCACCCTGTTGGAGCTGTTGATTACCCTTATGATATTGGGTGTTCTGGCCTCTATAGCTATCCCGGCAATTTCATCATGGATGCCGAGGTACAGGCTGAGATGCGCGGTCAGAGATCTATATTCAAACATGCACCTGGCCAGGATGCTGGCCATAAAGAACAACGGCAGCTACCGATTGGTCTTCAGCACTGCCGGAAGCGGCTCCTACATTGTTGAGAGGCCCGATGGAACGTCTGAAAAGGCTATAAATTTCCTGGATTACGATCCTGCCGGCAATATTGGCTACGGTTGTGGAAATGCCACCAAAAGCGCCACAACCTCGGGAGGCTCCCTTCCCGGTGATTTTATCAGTTACGGGTCTAATACAGCTACTTTTAATTCGAGGGGCCTGGGTTCTTCAGGCTATGTCTACCTCGAAAACGGGATCGGCACAGCCTACGCTGTCGGTACCTGGTCGGCGGGTGTTATTGTATTAAAAAAATGGAACGACTCATCCTGTTGCTGGGATTGAGACATCAATATTAGAATCAAGAACATTCCAACCCACCCCTCCCGCTTCTCTTCAAAACTATTGGTAACGTACAAAGGTGAATGTATTAGCCATTTCAATTTTTTCTATTTAGTAGGTATTCGGCCATGACCCCTATTTTCAAGGGGATAAATGTTTAAGACTGCCGGTGTAGGGTGCAAGGTGTAAGGTATAAGGGAAAAAACCTTGAACCTTAAACCTTGAACCGATAAAAGAGATATCCCCTTGAGAAAAAGGGTCATGGCCTCGCCTGACTCTGTGAACTA
>CAZGIZ010000254.1:0-4360 GCA_964526655.1 uncultured Desulfobacteraceae bacterium
TCCCTTCCCCTCCATGGAAAGGCTATCATCGGTAGCGGGTACGGGGGGACCTATCCATCCATCGATATTCCCCGCTTCGCCGACATGGCCGTGCAGAAAGATATCCTGAAATTGGACAAATTGATCACGGAAAAGTTCAAGGTTGAACAGATCAATGAGGTGGTTGACGCCATGCTGAAGAGACGGATAAGAGGACGCTGGATCTGCGCATGGGATGAATGAAGTCCGTGCCGGCTTTGATTTCATTGTAACAAACCCCCGCTATGCGGAAGTAAGAAACAGAGGCTATGCCATAGGAGTCATTGCTCCGGTCGGATTCTTTTTTTCAAGCCCTATCTATAAGCCAAGGTGGCTGTTCCAGCAGATGGAAGGGTTCAAGAGGAGGGGTCATTTCATCGGAAAGGGACATCCTGTCCTTCGACTTTGCTCAGGACCGTGAGCTTGCCGAACGGCCAGGGGTTAGGCGGCGTGAACCCTCCCATCTGCTGGAACGGCAGAGCCTGGTGGAACTCTTTTTGAGATAGGGCTTGAAAAAAAGAACCCGACCTCCGCCTCCCTATATCCCTTACCCATGCTAACCCTCCGGCTGAAGAAACCATACCCTGACACGGTTTGCCCAGTGGACCGGGCTCCGCATGCGGCGCCAGGACCTGCGTCCCATGTCGAGGTCCCGGCCATGGGCCTTCAGGCCGCCATAGACCTCCAGATTAAAGAGATGGGTAATCGATTTCACCTCCCCTTCAAGTGAAGGGAACCGGTGCTTCAGGCGAACCCCGTATTCCATGGGCGTCTCGCTTGAGAGGCGCGGAAGTCCGCTGCGACGGCCCCAACCCAGGAGGCCGGCATAGAGCTGAAGGGCGCTTTTTTGTCTATGGGCGAGGAGGTCCCTTGTCCTATAATAGAGGCGATAAAGGGCGGTTAACCCCATTGTCAGGATTGAAAACAGGTCCCAATCATCGTGCCTGGAGTGTGAGGTCCTTGAAAAGAGCCATTTGAATCGTGGCAAAAGCCATCTGAGAAGGAGCCATAACAGTACAAGGCTGAGGATCAGAACGATCAATCCAACAAGACCGCAAAACAGGAAGAATAGGACCTCACCAATGGGACCGGCCCACCACCCAGTATCCATGGGAGCGGCCGGATTGGAAGAGGTTCCACCGGGGGGAGATTGCGGATCCATACGCATCTTACGCGGACTGAAGAGAAACCTGAGTATGCCCACCAAGACAGGACCCAGGGGTTGGGCCGCGGTCTTCATGGCCCAGTATCCGGCCCTGGCGACCATGGTCAGATAGGGCAGGAATAGGGATATCAGGGCGGTTCCGAAGAGGAGAACGACCAGGGCAAAACCAAGGATCAGGCCCGTACCCCTGTAGCCAGGGAGATAATCCCTCTGGATGTCGCTATCGTTCCTGGCAAGGGCTATGGCCAGGATGCTGAAGAGGAAAAAGGGGAACAGTATGGCCCCGGAGAGGGGATCGGGTGTCTCGATTCCTCCTTTGAACCATATCACATACTTTAAAAGAAAGAGCGCGAGGAGAAAGGCCAGGCCGATATCAAACCGCGCGCAGACATTGACGTATGTCCTGGGCCTCCTTGTCAGGAGCCATCCGCCGAACCAGAATATCAGGGTCCAGATGAGGAGAAAGAAGAGGGTAAGCCATTCCAGGAGACCCCTTGTGCTGCCCGCGAATTCCACGAGCCATCCCGGGTTGAGAAAAGGGACGGACCAGTCATGGAAGACATAGATCATCCTCGAAAGGATTAGGGCGAATCCCAAGACCTGGACACAAAGGACCCAGATAACCCGCCAGCCCCTTCCCATTGAGATGAAGACTAAAAAAGAGCCCATGCCAAGCGCAAAGATTGATTCAAGGAGGGGAAAGGGACGATGGAACGCGGCGATCGTGAGATAGTTGGCCCAGGCATATCGCCAGATGAGCCCCATAAAGGCGCTGCACAAAAAGATGAGCCCTGCCTTGCCCCTTTTCATTCCCTTTCCCTGGCCTCGAATCTGATATCTTCAAGCCTATAAATTATCCCCGATGATTCCCGGTCCTGTCCATATGGGGAGGAATAGGGACGGTTCACCAACAAGAGGGTGGGAATCCTGCGGCGTACCAGAGATTCCTTAATGGAGAGGACAGACATGTCCGCTTCATGGGCTAAGAGAACGGCACTCACCCCCCATGGCAGAGACAGTTCTCGAGTCAGCATGTCCTCAAGTCCTCCATACGCCGACATCCTCAGGCGGGCTAATATCTCCAGGGTCTTAGGCAACTGCCTGGGATTCCTGGCCACGGGCAGGAGAGTGGGGCACTCTCCAACAACCTCGCCGTTGGTCACAAGCCCGAAGGCGTAACCCTGCCGGTCAAACCGTAGGGCCAGGGAAGCGGCGACTTCAAGTGCCTTTTCAAAGGCCTCTTCATCACGGCCTCTTGAGAAGCTCTCCGCATCAATGACAATCAGGACCCTTGCCTGCTCCGAAGGATCGAAGACCTTTTCCTGGAGCCGGTCATGACGCGCACTCGCCTTCCAGTGGATGTATCTGGCCGGCTGACTGTGTTGGTAATCCCTGGTTCCAAGGATGTATATCGGATCCTGTACGGGGCTGTTTGCCCCTGGCACACCGAAGAGGTCGTTTCTTTTCAGGGGAAGGGTTTTCAGGGGGACAATCCTGGGAAAGACGATGATGTCCGGGGCCTCCACCAGTCTCTGCCTTGGGAAAAATCCGAGGAGGTCTCCGGCAAGTAGGCGAATCGGCCCAACGGGATAGACTCCCCTTTTTCGGGCAGTCAAACGCCAGGGGAAATCTACTTGCTGGCGCCACAACAGGCCGCTTTCAAGGACCGGCATCTCTTCATCCGACAGGGGCCCGAGGAATCCTGCCGCGTCCAGTTTTGCCTGGAGCCACAGGGGAAGCCATTTGGGGTTTTCTATGTGTATTTTAAGTGTGAAATCCTCATCCGGAAAGCACTTCATCTTGTCGAGTGAGACCCGACATCTCAGACCCGAAAGGCTCATCCAGCCCCAGATTTTGGCGCCAGCCACCAAGGCAAGAATGAGGATGGTCAGGACGGTGAGATCCCTCTGGTTATGGAGCAGCGACAAAAAGAGAAATAATCCCACGAAGAATAGGACAAAGGGGATGATGAATGCCGATGATATCCTTTCTTCCCTGACCTCCATGTTACTATGCCTTATCATCGGGGACGGGAACGGGAACCCGGCCGAGGATCTCCCTCAGAAAATCTTCAGGGGAGCCCCCTCGCAGGCGATCTTCCTCCCTGAGGATCAGACGGTGGGCCAAGACGGGGATGACCAACTCTTTGGCATCATCCGGCAAGACATATTCCCTTCCCCTAAGCGCGGCAAGGGCCTGGCTGGCGCGCATCAGGCCAATGGACCCGCGGGGGCTGGCCCCCAGGAGAACGGACTTGTGGCTGCGCGTGGACCTTACAATCTCAGAGATATATTCACGGACAGGACCGGAGACATGGATTTTCTTGCGGGCATTCTGGATCTCGGTTATCTGTTCCGGGCTGGCCACGGGTCCCAGACCCGACAAAGGGTCCTCTTCCTGAAAACGCTCGAGCATAAAGATCTCTTCATCTTTTTCCGGGTACCCCAGCCGAATCCGGAGAAGGAACCGGTCGAGCTGGGCCTCGGGCAGAGTGAAGGTCCCCTCCATTTCGATGGGGTTCTGTGTGGCCATGACAAAAAAGGGGGATGGGAGGTGAAAGGTGTGCCCGTCCACAGTTACCTGACGCTCCTCCATACTCTCCAGGAGGCTGGATTGGGTCCGGGGAATCGCCCGGTTGATCTCATCGGCTAACAGGACATTTGACATTACCGGACCTGCCTGGAAGGTGAATTGACCGGTCTTCTGATTATAGACGTTAAAGCCGGTTATATCCGCGGGCAGGAGGTCCGGCGTAAACTGGACACGCTTAATGGACCCACCCAGGCTCTTTGCCAGTGATTTGGCGATCAGGGTCTTGCCCAATCCGGGGACGTCTTCCAACAGGACATGGCCCTCCGCCAGGAGGGCCACCATAAGAAGCTCCATTGAGGAGCGCTTGCCCACTATAACACGTGAGATGTTGTCAAGGATGGTGTTACATAATTTAAAGTCCAAGTTAATCCCTCCATAGACAGTTGGGAGAAAGGATTTTTTCGGCTTTCTTCTTTTAAGGCATAGATATCATATAAAAAAGGGGAGGTTAACATTTATCTTAAAAAAATCATTTCATTCCAGGAAAGCCCCGGTCGGGTTCATTTTTTCAAGCCTTATCTATAGGGTAGGGTGGCGGGAACGGCGGAGTCTGGTGGAACTCTTTTTGAGATAGGGCTTGAAAAA
>CAZGIZ010000255.1:0-4293 GCA_964526655.1 uncultured Desulfobacteraceae bacterium
GGCCTTTGGGTCAACTATTATCTCACGGACGGGCGAAAATCCCCTTTTGCCTCAAGCCTTATGGGAAATCTTAGGCACTGGCTGGAAGATGAGCCTGAAATTACGGGGCTTATTAAAAGACTTCCTAATATCCGGAGGGAAGAAGTCTGTAAAAGATAAGGAAATTTTTTTGATCTTTTTATATCTATAAATCGCTATATGGATATTTAATTTCGGAGATCACATCGATGAAAGAACGAACCAAACTGCTGATTATCCTGCTGACCTTTGCGGCAGCTTATTATATTCCCTGGTCAAATGAAACAATCCGCCAATCAGGCCTTGAGGCCTTCATGATGCTCCGGGAGTATGCCAGAGAGCACGTCCTGACCTGTCTGATCCCGGCCTTTTTTATCGCCGGGGCCATTGCTGTATTCGTGTCACAGGCGTCGGTCCTTAAATATTTCGGGGCCCGGGCAAAAAAGATATTATCCTACTCCGTGGCCTCAATATCAGGAACGATCCTGGCAGTCTGCTCCTGCACAGTCCTGCCTCTCTTCGCAGGCATCTACACCCGTGGCGCCGGAATCGGCCCGGCAACGGCCTTTCTCTATTCCGGCCCGGCCATTAACGTGCTGGCCATTGTGCTGACTGCCAGGATACTGGGCTGGCAATTAGGCCTTGCCCGGGCAATTGGGGCGATTTTTTTCGCCATAATTACGGGCCTTCTCATGGCCTTCTTCTTCAGGAAGGATGACGCGGCCTGGACGGCAGGGCAGATCTATCTCCCGGATGAAGGGGAGAAGGGCCGGACCCTGACCCAGGAGGCACTTTTCATGCTGGCCCTGGTCCTGATCCTCATTTTCGCCGCTTTTGCCAGACCGGCTGAAGGCGCCACCGGACTCTGGCCCATGATTTTTGCGGCCAAGTGGTATATCACAGCCGCGCTGTTGATCATCCTGGGCTTCATGCTCAAGGGGTGGTTCCTGAAGGACGAAAGAGTGACCTGGGTCCAGTCCACCTGGGGATTCATGAAGCAGATCTTTCCGCTCCTGGGGGCGGGTGTGCTTGTGGCCGGTTTCATGCTTGGGAGGCCGGGGCATAGCGCCTTGATCCCTGAGCATTATATACAGTATCTGGTGGGCGGGAATTCCATCTGGGCAAATCTCTTTGCCTCGGTCTCCGGCGCGTTGATGTATTTTGCCACGCTCACCGAGGTGCCCATTCTTCAGGGCCTGCTGGGCGCCGGCATGGGCAAAGGACCGGCATTATCCTTGCTTCTTGCAGGTCCCGCACTCTCGCTTCCCAACATGCTGGTAATCGGCGGGGTTATGGGGGTAAAGAAGACAGCCGTATTTTGCATTATCATTGTGGTTCTTTCCACTATTGCAGGAATGCTCTATGGCAGTATCATCGGATAATATGAATCTTAAAGATGTTCATCAGGAAATATTTCCATAGAGAAACAAGCTATTAGAGGTTATCCATGTCCTACGAAATGTTGATTCTTCTGTTTTTTATTTTCATGGCTGTCTCAACGATTTTCTCCATGTTGGGGCAAGGGGGCGGGGCCTTTTATGTTCCCATGTTGTTAGCGGTTTCCGTACCTTTCTATGTCGCCGCCTCTACAAGCCAGGTCCTCATCATAGTCGTTTCTCTCTCATCCATGCTGATTTTCGCCAAGGCCAGGACCCTGGACTGGAAGCTGGTACTGCTGATTGAGCCACCTACGAATTTGGGGTCTTTTCTGGGAGGGTACCTTTCCGAATATATCCCATCATATGTCGCAAAATTGTGTTTCGCGGGGGTGCTGTTGATCGGCGCTTATTTCATGTATCGCCCCGTCAGAGACCAGGTTCAACCGCAGGCCGGCGGCCATTGGTGGAATTGGCAAAGGGCGGGTGTTGCCGAGCCCTACACCATAAATGTGCTCATCCTCGTGCCAATAATGGTTCTGGCGGGATTTGTGGCCGGTATGCTGGGAGTGGGCGGCGGTTTGATCAAGGTCCCTGTAGTTGTTCTGCTGGGGGGAGTGCCCATGAAGATCGCCGTGGGTAGTTCTTCTCTCATGATCGGCATCACGGCCCTGACCGGCTTTGTTGGTCACATCCTGCAAGGCCATTTTGATCTGAAACTTGCGTTGCCGCTGGCAGCCGGTGTACTTATCGGCTCTCAAATCGGACCACGTTTCAGCGTAAAGACGGACAAAACCAGGCTCAAGAAATACTTCGCCATCATTCTGACCGCTATCTCTCTCTGGCTCATATACGGCGTGGTTCGTTAGGTTTTGTCACGGCACGGTGGAAATGGGAAAGCTGTCGATGTAGTTGCCTAACTGCATTGCAAATCGTTTTCCGAGTTTGGTCGGTACGCCGACCGCTTCAAAGTGAATAAAAAGAGAGGAGTCAAAAAGATGAAAAAAGAACAATTTGAGACCATGCAAAATTTGGCGGAAAAGGGGAAGGAAGCCGGTGAACTGTGGGATCGCATCCTGGAATCGTCCTTTGTCATCCATGGACATATCTGCGGCGGGATGCCGCTCGGCTTTCGCGCAGGGCTCGCGGCACTAAAAGCGCTTGGAGTGGAGCGAGAGTCCAACATGGCAAAGTTTGCCTTTGTCGAAACCGGAACGGGTCATGCCGCAGGTTGTTTTGCAGACGGAGTTCAGATGGCCACCGGATGCACCTTCGGAAAAGGATTGATTCAAAGAACCGAATACGGTAAATGGGCTTTTTCCTTAGTTGAGAAGACCACAAAAAAAGCTGTCCGAGTGTCGGTTAAACCTGCAGTAATGAAGCAATCCTTCGAGTCTCCCTTTGTCAAGATGCGTCACCAGGGTACCCCGCCTACGGAGGTTCCCCTGGATATCAGCAGACCACTTGTTGAGGGTCTTCTTGCAAAAAAAGATGAAGAGCTGTTCACGGTGTCCGAAGTATTCGATTACCCTTTGCCAACCGCACCTGCCCCCAGCTTCAACCTGGTGACCTGTGAGCGTTGCGGGGAAGTGGTGGCTGAAAACAAGGCCCTGCTGAAGGATGGCAAAATCTTCTGCCGACCGTGCTCGGGGTACGTAGGCGCATAATTTTCAGGGATGTGATTGAGGGAGATCTTTTTCGCCCTTGGCGATTTTGTAGTAAAATAGGTGGAAGAATTATGTCGCAAGATGAGATAACCCAGATAAAAGTCGGCGGTACTCCTGTGGGCATCATCGGGCTTAAGGTTGTCATGGAAAGCATGGCCGAAACCTATAGCGAGGGACCCGATCAGGAAATCATTGAAGAGCTCCTGAATCGCCTGTCTAAGAGAAATTATATCCCGGAAAAGGTAAAGGAAAGTTATGGAAAGGCCTTTCTGCGGGAATTCAAGAAATTTTTGGGGAAGCCCTTTGAAGAGGAGACCTCCGAAGGGCTGGTGATCAAGGTCCTGGGACCGGGGTGTGTGCAATGTGATCGGCTTGAGCAGGAGATCATGGAGGTTATGGCTGAAACCTGGATCATAGCTGATATAGAACACATCCGGGATATCAAAGAGATCGGGAAATACGGCGTGATGGGGACCCCGGCCCTGATCATCAACGGCAAGGTCAAGGCGGTGGGAAAGGTCCCGCCAAAAAACAAGCTTAAAGAGTGGTTGAAAGAAACCCAAAAGCAATAACTTCAGGATTATTTGACTGCCGAAGCTATGGGCTAAATCATCCCAAGCATTTGTGTGTTGTTTGGTGCAATACTCCATCGCTCCGACACTCCATTACTTCACTTATTAAGAGGAGGAACATCATGGAAATCAAGGTATTGGGGCCTGGATGTCCCAGGTGCGAAGCAACAAAAAAGAATGTGGAAGAGGCGGTGACCGAATCAGGTCTGAGCGCTAATATTACGAAGGTGACCGATACCATGGAAATTGCCAAACATGGAGTCTTCGGCACACCGGCTGTGGTTGTGGACGGCGAGGTCAAGAGTGTTGGCAAGATCCCCACAAAGGACGAAATTAAGGGATGGATAACCAAAAAATAACATATACAAAGGAGGTGTTTAAAGGGATGGAAAATCGCCAAGAAAAGATACGCGGCCTCGTAATGAAGAAATACGCCGACATTGCGAAGGGGAATGCCGGGGGGTGCTCACAGTCATGCTGCGGTGAATCACGTCCTCTTATCACCGTCCAGGAAATTGGAAAGGCCCTTGATTACACGGATGAGGATCTTTCCCTGTCGCCGGGAGAAGCCAACCTGGGTCTCGGCTGTGGAAATCCTATCAGCATGGCGGATTTAAAGCCGGGAGAGGTGGTATTGGACCTTGGAAGCGGGGCGGGATT
>CAZGIZ010000256.1:0-4223 GCA_964526655.1 uncultured Desulfobacteraceae bacterium
CCGCATCAAGTGCGGGATAAACTCCGGCCGGTCGAAGATGCCGATTAATCGGTGAGTCCAGTTATGTCTGCCCGGACTTATTGAGAAGTTACATGGATCAATAGCAGGATGTTTCCCTTTATTAATCATTTGGTCAAAATGGCAGCATTGCCATTTTAATGATTGACCTTGCTTTTTTCATTTTCAACCTTCTCATGAAGCCACGCTGCCATAACATAAGATAAATTTTCTGTAAGCGTTAATTTTCGACAGATCCATATGAAAAAAGGGGTGATAGATGAAATGGGCTGCATTAAGATATGAAAATCAATTGCGGAATATCATGATAAAACGCAATAAGAATGAGGGCCTTAGCAAAGTCGATTTGCGTGGCCGATATTAAAAGATCTTGCCTTTCCGGAATAGCTCCCCAACATCGGTTGCACATAGAACGTCCTCTACGTTTTTGCTGTCAATAATAACCGGGTGACTGACCGGGTACTTTTTTAAAAACATGGCAATTCCGTTCATATGCCTCCTTCGGCCGGACTTTACCTCCACGGGATACACCTTTGTATCGAGACAGAGCACATAATCCACTTCATACTTCCCTTCTCTCCAATAATAAAGCGACCCCCCTGATACAGAGGCGAGTGCCGCCCCTACCGCGGCTTCAAAAACCCTACCGCGCCATTCCGGATCTGAATCCATATCCTCCGGATTTCGAAACGCATGTATCAGGCCATTGTTTAATGGCAAAATTTTAGGACTTGATGCCCTTTTTTTCACTTCCGATCCCGTATATTTTTGCAGGACTTTGATTAAAAAGGCCCCTTCGAGGAGCTCAAGGTAATGTTTAATGGTGGTTACGTTTCCACTGTCCTGTAATTGGCCCAGTATTTTTTGCAGCGAAATTTCCCTTGCGGGATAGGCCATGGCAACTTCAAATGTCTGGCGGAATAAGGCAGGTTTGGCAACCGAGGATAAGCCAAGGATATCTTTAAAGAGGACCGGCTCAATTATGGAATTTCGCATAAAACTCTGCCAGCGATCAATATCTCCGATTAATTCTCCGGCCGCCGGATAGCCGCCGAATTTGAGGTATTCTGTTAAGGACCATCCGAGGGCTCTCTGACACTCCTTCAGGTTCCAATGACTTGCGCGAATAACTTCATAACGCCCCGCCAGGCTTTCACTCAACCCCCTTTGAAGGGAAAGACTGGCAGATCCGAGCAGGACCACTCTAAGTTTGCGCCGATCCTGGTCAAACAGGTATTTTATGGCATCGCTCCATTGAGGTATTTTTTGTACTTCATCGATCACAAACAGGGTACCCCGTCCTTTTTGTTCTGCCCGCTGCCACTGAAGGGAAAGCCATTCGCGGTTTGGTGCAGCCAGTTCGTCCGCCGTCACCATAAGAGATGCCCCACGCCACTCTGAAATAATCTGCTCCAGACCGGTGGTTTTACCAATCTGCCTCGGTCCAATGACGACCTGTATGAAATTCAGATCCTCTGCAAGTCTGGCTTTCAGTGTGCGGGTAAAATCTCTGGTAATGATTTCCATGTTCGTCACAGTATCATATTTTATTAAATATGTCTACCAAAATTAGGAGATATATCTACTAATTTTTTGATTGACTTGTGTTCAAAATCAATAGAGGGCAAACAGAACTTTTTCATTTTAAAATGTGCACCATTAAATGAAAGATTAATTTCTTAAAAGATTACCATTTCAATGAGTTGCGGAGATTTTTGTGTATAATTTCCACAATGAGCATAAATTCATGCTCCGTGTGGCTGTATGAATAAAAGGGCCATCAATGGCCTCAATCTCAGAAGATCCCGGAAGAGCCCTCCTTCCACAATCAAAGGCAGGTTACTTGAAGCGGTTATTATGGATTTTTGTGCTAGTTCTACACCAAGCTTTCCCTTGCATGATAAATTTTAGAAAACAAGGTTTTCCCACTCATGCAATTTCCTAAAATTAGATCTATCATTTCTCAACTTACTTTTTTACCAGCGTCCCCACCGATGATGTTTATTGACTTGAGGAAACCATTCCACTATATTCACCAGCCTGAAAAGCGAGTTCTTAAAAAAAGCTCGGGGCTTGCTCCTTGAGCTTTTTTTATGGAATATCCATATAGGTTGAGCGGAATGCGATATGGTTTTCATTCCTATGAAATGGTAATTTAAAATGACCGATATAGAATCCACTCCAAAGGAAAAATCCCGCCTCCGGCGCGACTGGACAAAGGGTTCTGTAATCAGAAATCTCCTGCATCTCTCCTGGCCCATGGTGTTCATGGAAACCCTGTACGTGATCAGCCAGGTCGTGGACATGATATGGATAGGGAGATTGGGCTCGTCGGCCATTGCAGGAGTGGGAATCGCCAATATGGTGCTCATGCTCGTGATGTCCATGGACATCGGGATCATTATGGGGGTCCGGGCCATGGTAAGCCGCTTTGTCGGGGCGGACGATCTCATCGCAGCGAATCATGTTGCCGGGCAGGCCTTTATATTAGGCGCCGCCTGGGGCACACTGATCATGATATCAGGGATTTCTTTGACCGGCTCCATCATGGGCCTTTTCGGCGTGGAAGCGGAAGTGGTTGCCCTAGGGACGGCCTATATGAGAATCATGTTCGCCGGATGGTTAGCCTTGATCATCCTGGTGATGGGTCTGTACGTGGTCCAGTCTTCAGGGGACACCATAAGCCCATTGATGATAGAGGTCCTTATCAGGATCCTGCATGTAACCCTTTGTCCCTTCCTTGTCCTGGGCCTATGGATATTTCCCCATATGGGAGTCCAGGGCGCGGCCCTGAGCAATGTGATTTCACATTGTCTCGGATCTATACTTGTTTTGTCGTTGCTCTTCAGTGGACGCACAAGGCTGAGACTTGGGACGAAAGATTTTCGTTTTTCATTCCATATTATATTGCGGACATTGAAGATCGGTATTCCCGTACTTATCATGCAGTTGCAAAGGAACTTTGGCAACCTTCTTCTCACCTTTTTGACCGCTCCCTTTGGTACGCTCGCCGTTGCTGCCCACAGCCTCGCGACCAGGGTGGAGATGTTTTTCCTACTGCCCGGTTTCGGATTCGGCATGGGCGCTGGGGTGTTGGTAGGTCAAAACCTGGGAGCACGACAACCGGAGCGGGCCGAACGGAACGCATGGTCCGCCGTGGGTGTTCTCGAGGCCTTCCTCGTGGCAGTTTCGCTGGCGATCCTGTTATGGGCGGAATATGTAATGATTATTTTTACAACAGATCCCGAACTGGTGGCCCTAGGCAGTATCTTTCTGAGGATCGCGACGGGGAGTTACGTGATCATGGCACTTGTCATCGTACTTCAGAATTGTATCACGGGCGCGGGGGACACCCTGCCGAACATGTTTATCAGCATAACCATGATCTGGGTAATCCAGCTTCCCCTGGCCTTTATCCTCTCAAGGTATACTGTTCTCGGTGTATACGGATTGCGATGGGCCATAGTCGTCAGCACCTTTTCCGCGGCTATTGCCTACGTGACCTATTTCAGGCTGGGGAGATGGAAGATGAAGAAAATATGATTTATCCGTCTCTGGGACATAGGGGAGTTGTTGGCTAGCATGACAAATTATGCTTTGTCACGTTAGTCAACAACGTCCTCCAAAATACAGTTTTTCCAACTATTAACTGTCAAATTTGATCTGATCTAATTCAGTTAAATTTTGAGAGATGCCGTTGCTGGTAAGACGAGCCTCCTTTTCGGCAGAAAAAGTTGCGATTAGGTCGGGCCTGACTGATCGTCCTCAGGCTCGAAATTTGTTTCTTGTCAATCTGCATCTATGGATTTGCAAATTGTGTATTATCCGGAAAGGGATATTTAGCTCTGATATCAATAATTTCAAATAGTTATTTGCATATTTCGTGGTTTCCTGCTCTTGTCCAATAAATTTATTGGACAGTGTTTAAAATTGAAAAATATCTATTATATCCTTTATTATCAACCGCTTATCTGCTAGATCGCTAACAGGCTGTTTCCCCCTTATTAATCATTTGGACAAAATGGCAGTATTGCCACTTTAATGATTGACCTTGCTTTTTTCCTTTTCAACCTTCTCATGAAGCCACGCTGCCATGAGGGTTGTGTGAGGGACTCCTTTTCCGCGGGCGATGCGTTTTATCATGGAAATGTCAAAGGGGTCCAGCCGTATGGAGACAGGCTGCCGGGCGGGACGAAATGCCTTGA
>CAZGIZ010000257.1:0-4211 GCA_964526655.1 uncultured Desulfobacteraceae bacterium
GAGATCCCCCTGCGGCCCTTTGATCAGTATGCAATATTATAACCGGACATTACTGCTAAAAGCTAAAAATTTTATGCTGCCAGAAGAGCTATGTATTAGCCAAAATAATACTTTCATATGCGATTGATTAACAATAAAAAATTCAAGTTACATAATAAAAAATGTATTAATTCAAAAAGTTACAACCATTGAACGCTGAACCTTGAACCCGGAACCACCCAATTTATGCTAAAAAATCACTATGGCCGTGAAGTATAGAGGAAGCAAGTCAGGGGGTCAACATGAACAACCCAATTATCCGGATAACAACCTTATATTATTCAACATTCATCCGACGCATATAGCCGGTGGAATTTTCTGCAGTATCCATTTGGAAAAGGAGTTGTTCTTAAAAGTTGCTCTTAGTCATATAATGTATTTATATGTAATTAAAATAGACTATTTTCTGATAGAAATAAAAAATTGACAAAAACTAACAACCATGTTTGACTTTATTATAATAATACCGGGAGAAAAAGCTGTCTCCCGCTCCATAAATAAGTAAATATCCCAAGGAGGATGCCCTATGAGGAAAAAACTGATTGCCCTGTTTATATTGATTGTCTGTCTCGGTCTTGCCGGAAGCGCGGCATCGGAGACCTCTAATGAAGCTACGGACGTATATACATTGGGCGAGGTAGTTGTTACAGGAGGCAGGCTCGGTGTTGAGGCTGTAGCTACCCAAAGGGAGATTACAGCTGAAGAAATTGAGAAGAGGAATGTCAAAACACTGGATAAGGCATTGGAGCTGTTGCCGGGTGTGGATGTAAGGTCCGGTGCCCAGGGCATTCCCCGTGTCAATATTAGGGGGCTGCGATCCAGACATGTGCTCTTGCTCTTAAACGGCATACCCATCAATTCCACTTCGGACGGTCAGTTCAATCCCGCTATTATCCCGACTGAAAACATCGCAAAAATAAAGATCTCCTACGGCGGAAGTTCCGTGCTTTACGGTCAGGGAGCTCTGGGCGGTGTGATCAATATCATAACCAAAAAGGGCAGAGAGGGATTCAGGGGGAGCGTTTCGGGACAAATCAGCGAAGGAGAAACAGAGACGGGCCAAATGAGCCTGTCAGGGGGCAAGGGAAAGTTTGACGCATTTGTCAGTGGGAGCGTAGAGAATTCGGACGGTTACAGGTTGTCAGACGATTTTACACCTACACCTCTTCAAGACAGCGGGCTGAGGGATAACAGCTACAGCAAAAGGGAAGATATCTTCGGCAATGCAGGTTACACCATTAATGATGACTGGAAGTTAGGCATAACCCTTGAAGACCAGGGGGGAAACTTCGGCAGCCCCCCTTCAACCCTGACCAAGACTGCGAGTGATCCTTTTGCCAAAAATCCCAACTTCGTCCGAATAAAGGATTACGATGGCAATTCCGCTCAATTTTCCGCCGCCTATGATCCCGACAGCCCTTTCGAACTCCGAACCTGGGCCTTTTATAACAGATATGAAGAGGAAAGTGCCAGGTACGATGATGCCACCTACAGCACGATAACTGCAAAAAACGGATATTACACCAATGATGAGACTAAAATCACAGGCGGTAATATACAGGGGGTCTATGATTTCGGGAGCTATGGTTTTCTGACAGCCTCTCTGGCCACGGAGCAGGATGAGTTTCATTCTGTTGGGGCAATAATCCTGGCAAAAAACGGTCCACTGGTACCCTATGATAATAAATATGAGGTGGATATCCATTCCGCTGCCCTGGAATATGATGTCTTATTGTGTTCAAAGCTTGATCTCGTCGCGGGTTACAGCCATTACTGGCAGGAAAAGAAGATAGGTGAAGACGAAGACAAGGGCAGCGCCCTGTTGGGAGCAAGGTACCAAATTTCAGATAATACCCATGTCAGGGCCTCGGTCTCAAGAAAGATACGTTTCCCTTCACTCAGCCAGCTTTACGATGCGAATAACGGCGGAAACATGACCCTGCGCGCGGAAAAGTCAACCGATTATGAGCTCGGGGTTACCAGACAGTTGCCATGGGGCATCGAAGCCGACCTGGTAGGATTTTTAAACGACGTGAAAAATTATATCAAAAAGGATGTCAATAATGTGAATCAAAATCATGATAATTATCGTTTTAAGGGGATAGAGCTCACACTTCAAAAACCCTTTCTTGACACAGGATTGATCAGGGTGGGATACACCTATATGGATTCTGAAGACAGGTCTGCAAATGCCTTGACGAATGTGCTGGAATATGATCCGAAGCACAAGTTCACCCTTGAAGGCAGCTATGCCTGGTCATGCGGCCTTTCGGCCTATGCCAGCTTCAGGCACGTTGCTGACCAGTATTTTCTTGATGATAACGGGAATTCCAGGAAACTGGGCAATAACAGCCTTGTGGATGTGAAGCTGGAGCAGAGAATCCTCAAGGACAGGCTTTACGCCTACATCGGGTGCGAAAATCTCTTTGATGAGAATTATGAGCAAAGCTATGGTTTTCCGCAGGCGGGTCGTACAGCCTATGGGGGATTAAAACTGACTTTTTAGTTAGCATACAGGGGACCCGCTTTCCGGCGGGCCCCCTTTCTTACCCCATCAATAAGATAACAGAATGACCGGTATTGGGAGTATATCCGGGCTGGAGGCCCTAAACCGATAACCTGCCTGAACGCAGCACATAGGCAAGGACAATGCCTGCAAGGAAACCAACGGCCAGGTTTGAGGCCAGGGTGATGCCCAGGATGAGCAGGGGCACGAACAGATCCTTCCTCTCTTTCATATCCAGGATAGTCATGGCAAGCTGACTTCCCGCGAAGAGGAGCAGGACTCCTAAGGCGGACATGGGAATAAGGTATACCAGGGACAGGATATGCCTTCCCAGCAGGAGCGAAAGGAGCAGGAACAGGCCGCCTATGATCAGGTTCGATCCGGCCGTCCTGGCCCCGAACCGGTACCTGGAGGCCAGGCCCCCGGCCCCGTGACACATGGGCATGCCGCCCAGAAAAAAACTCAGAAAATTGGCTAATGACATGCTGATGCATAAGGCCCTGTTGGTCACCCTTTTGGAGGAATCACCGAAGTACTGGGCGGACAGGTCTGCGTTGGCGACGACCGCGTTTCCGAGGGTCATGGGCAACTGGGGTATGGCCAGTACGAGTAACGAGAAGGTGAAATCGGCCATGGAAGGGAACCCGAAGGGGAGTATATGGGGGATATAGATGCCGGGCCTGATCTCGCCGAATCCCTCGTGACTGCCGAAGAACAATCCGATTGCCAGGCCCGTGAGCACTATGACGAGGGCGGCAGGAAATTTTCTGTTATCCAAAAGGAGAAGGGTGGCGATGAAGAGCACGATACCTATAAGGATGCCGATGGGAACAAACCCCAGGCCATGGATGGACAGATAGGGTTCAGCCGCCTTGTTAAGGGTTTGAAACCTTGAACTCCCTAATATCAGCCTAACCCCCTGGGATACAAGCAGGATCCCTGTAGAGAGCTGCACCCCCCTAATTACAGGTTTTGGAACGTACCTGCCGATAAGCGTAATGGCGCCCGAGGCGCCGATGATGAGGAGTAAGAGCCCCATAAGGAGGCCCGAGGCAGTGAGCTGGGAGGCGCTGATCCCCGAGGCGACGGCGTAGGCGCCAATGACCTTCATTGGCTCAACAGGGGCCGTGACCCTGAAATAGGACCCAGAAAAGATGTAGAAGAGGCCCACGGAGAAAAAAAGGCCCAGGGGGTCGAGGCCGTTGATCACCACCATCCCTATTGCGAGCGGCAGGATGGTCCCCAGGTCCCCCAGAGAGCCTGCCAGTTCATGACGATTAAATTTGAATCCCATATCCGGTTTCAACATATTAATCCACGTTGTCAAAGATTTTCATCTAAGGCGAGCCTAATGCCACATCAGAGTAATTCGGCTAAGACCAATTTTAAGGTCCAAGGTCTAAGGTTATAGATATGCCAAGGTAGGCAATGTTATCTCTTCAAGGTGGTATCAATGAAGAAGGCTCAGGGCACAGGGCGGGAATAAGCGAAATTATGTTTCACCTTGCGCCCTGAGCCTTATGCCTGAGCCTTTCGGTACCTACCTCCATCATTAAATCCATTAAATCCTTATGGGGTTAAAGCAAGGCCACATACTTTAGCCGTTGCTTCTTTCCTGTTGACACACAAGTAATTCATCTCATATATTCAACATCATAGCAAGTAA
>CAZGIZ010000258.1:0-4136 GCA_964526655.1 uncultured Desulfobacteraceae bacterium
CCCTGGCAGAATGTCCCTTTCAGATGAAATGACCTGTCCTATTGAACCCTTCCATCTGCGGGAACCGCCACCTTGGCCTATAGATAGGGCTTGAAAAAAAGAAGTCAGCCGGAGCAATGACTCCCATGACATAACCCATATGTCTTACTCCCGCACAACGGGGATTTCCTATAATGAAATGAATCAAAGATAATATTATAGACATTACTGATGGACCATGGGAAATTTATGTTTTCTCTTTCAAAGGAATATTGATAAGCTACGGACTCGGCCATTACTAAAAGGACGCTCAGGTTCACGGAGGATAAGAGAAAAACCATATGTCGCTGAGAGACAGGATCTTTTATGGATGGATTATAGCTGGGGCGGGATTCTTCATTGGGGTGATAGGAATCGGGATGCGTTATTCCTATGGAGTATTCCTGGAATCCATAGAGGTAGAGTTCACCATTTCCAGGGCCGCGACTTCAAGCGTTTTTTCTATCTATATGCTGCTCTGCTCCCTGATGGCCATTGGCGGAGGGTGGGCCATGGATAAATACGGGCCAAGAAAAGTCGGCCTGTTCATGGGAACATTTACGGGCCTGAGTCTCCTCCTCACGAGTCTTGTGCACTCCCCATGGCAGTTGTTCATAACCTACAGCCTGCTTCTTGCAATGGGAACAGGCCCCATATACGGCGTTGTAAACGTTACCGCTTCGAGATGGTTTGTCAGGAAAAGGGGTTTCATGGTAGGGATCACTTCATCCGGAGGGGGAGTCGGGGCCATTGTTCTCGCGCCCTTTGCCACCTACCTGATCTCCAATTTCGATTGGCGCAAGGCCTTTATTATCCTGGGGATCATCGCGTGGGCAGGCATTGTCGCTGTCTCGCTCCTCCTTGTGAAAGAGCCCGAAGACCTGGGTCTTTTCCCTGACGGCGCAAAATCCGTGGCACTGCGACCGGATCGTCCAAAAAACCATGGGAACGACCTGGCTCTTGATATCACCCTTGGCCGAGCATTCGGTATGAGCCAGTTCTGGTTGCTCGGCTCAACGTGGCTTTTCCTTTCGCTCAGTCTCCATATGATATTTGTCCACGCCATCCCCTATGCAGTGGGCACCGGTGTTTCACCCATGGATGCCGCCTATATACTGAGCCTTATGGGAATCTCCAACATACCTGGGAGGCTCCTGATAGGTAAATTTTCGGACACCTTCGGTAGAAAGACCCTGGGGATTACCTGCGCCCTCATCCAGTTCGGTTCCCTGGTCTGGCTCATGTGGTCTGTTCAATTATGGATGCTTTACGCCTTTGCCGTGGTTTACGGGTTCCTGTGGGGAGGGGCGGGGGTGATAATAACGGCCTTTATCGGTGACATCTTCGGCACAAGATGGCTGGGACTGATCATGGGAATGATGTCCGGCTGGTGGGCATTGGGGGCGGCCATCGGCCCGGCCCTCGGGGGATACATTTTTGACGTGAGCGGTAATTATTTTATCGCCTTCGCGGCGTGCGCCCTTTCCCTCTTAACGGCCGCCTTTCTTCTGGGTCTCATTAGAAGGGGTCATCAACTCCCCCCAACCCCCTCTTACATCAAGAGGGGGGAGGACTCAATGGGAAAAAGCAAAATAAATTTTTGACATGCAATCACCTATTTGACATACTCCTATTCACTTCTCACCGTTGTAACAAGTGGATTAATGACGATTTAGGATCTTTAATTTCATAAAGGAGGTTGAGGAATGACGACGTGGCATGACTATTTAAAGGAACAAGGTAAACCGCCGGACTGGCCCTACCCTGTCCGATTCGACCAGGAGCAGGAGATCGAGACCGATGTGCTGGTAGTCGGAGGGGGCATAGCCGGCTGCTGGGCGGCCATCAGCGCGGCCAGGCAGGGCCTGAATGTGGCCATTGTGGAAAAGAGCGACACCGTCAGGAGCGGGGCCGGAGGTCCGGGATGCGATCACTGGTGCAACGCCCCGGCAAATCCTTTGTCCAGGGTGGACCCGGATGAATGGGCCCTGCACATGGCGGACCGCCCCTACTGCAACGGCATCGGCATCCAGATCCAGTGCCGGGAGAATTATGATGCCCTGCTCGAGATGGAACAGATGGGCGGCAAGATCAGGGACACAGGGGATGAATATGCCGGCGCCGAAGGCCGGGATGAAAAGACCAAGTTCATGATCTCCCCCCGTTACGGCACCATACACAGCTATCTCCCTGATCCCAGGATGGGAGAGAAGAATTTCAATCCCCCTGAAAAACGCAACAATGTGGTCATAAGGGTCTGGGGAAGCGGTTTTAAACCTGCCCTTAAAAAGGAGTGCAAGCGGTTGGGGGTTAAAATCTTTGACCGGGTTATGGGGACAAGCCTCCTGACAGAAGGCGGGGTCCAGGGCGCCAGGGTCGTAGGGGCCACGGGCCTCAACAACCGAACCGGCGAATTTATGATCTTCAAGTCCAAGGCAACCATCCTCTCCACGGCGGGGGCCGGTTCCATATGGCTCATGAACATGGAACTGGGAGGCTACTCCAACATGATGTCCAGGGCCATTTCAGGGGACGGGACCATCATGGCATGGAAGGCAGGGGCCGAGCTGACCAAGATGGAGGGTACCGGGGTCATACGTATCGCCACGGGCCATAAGCATGCCTGGTATACGGGGGCCGGCGATGCCAGCTATGAGAATGTCCCCCTGGTAGATGCCAACGGCAAGAGGCTGCCGTTGCCCATACAGGGCTGGGTGGATGCCGGTGCAATGATCCCGACCCCGGGGGTCGATAAGGCCCTCCGGGAGGCCGTGCTCAAGGGAGAATACGCCCTGCCCTTTTATGGTGATTTCCCGGCCATGCCCGAGGTGGAGAGAAACGTCACATGGAAGATGATGTTAGGGGAAGAGGCCACCACAAAGATCATTATCGATACCTTCAACAATGGCGGCTTTGATCCTGCCAGGGACCTGCTCCAGAGTTATAAGTACATCGAGGGCCAGAGTCTGCCCCAGTGGAGGGAGGCGGGCTACGGTGGCGGCATCCTGGTGAACTGGGACCTCAGGACTACCCTCGAAGGGCTCTACGCGGCCGGTATGCAGACGTTCTCACCCGAGGACCACAGTTATGCAGCGGCCACGGGCAGGTATGCGGGCCGCAAGGCCGCTGCCTATGCCAGGGAGGTGGGTGAGTCCAGGATTTCCAGGGACCAAGTTGAAAGGGAAAAGGCCAGGGTCTATGCCCCCGTCAGGCGCAGCAGCGGCATGGAATGGAAGGAGCTCCATGCAGGTATAGCGAGGGTCATGCAGTATTATGTCAGCGAATACAAGACCGAGTCCCTCCTTAACATGGGACTGGAATCCCTGCAAAAAATCGAAGCGGAGGTTGTGCCTTCTCTCTTCGCCCTTGACCCCCACAAGCTGATGCGCAGTCTGGAGGACATCAGTATCCTGGAATATGCCAAGATAATCGTCCAGGCATCCCTGGCCCGCAAGGCCAGCAGCATGCCCCTGGACTTCCACAGGATTGATTATCCGGCCCTTGATCCGCCGGAATGGAACAAGTTCCTGACCATCAAGCTTGAAAACAATAAGGTCAAGACAGGTTCATTGCCCCAGGAGTTCTGGGGCGACATGAAGGAGCAGTATGAGGCCCACAACAAGGATTACAAGGGCGTGTATAAAGAAAAATAAAATTATTTTTGGAGGATAAAGATGTCTCAGGAAAAATTAAGCGCCATTCCCAATATCAATACACCCAACAGTCCTGTGCTGTTCAACCCGGATATCTGCAACGGGTGCAACCACTGCGTGGAGGTCTGCCCGATAGATGTGTACATACCGCACCCGGAGAAGGGCAAGCCGCCCATTATCCTGCACCCCGAGGAATGCTGGTATTGCGGTAGCTGCGTCAATGACTGCCCCCGGCCAGGGGCCATAGAATTCAAGTGGCCCTTACAGCAACGGGGCTTCTGGAAAAACAAGGCAACAGGAGAGGTCCATCAGCTTTGATCCCAGGCTTGGGGATCTTTTGCCTGCCCTTACCCAAATCTTGGATAAGAGGATATGGTAATATCCTTTTAAGTCCGAAGAAAAAGCCGAACTGGTTGCAAATTGCGACCGGCTCGGCTTTTTCGAGATCTCGAATAACCTTATCTT
>CAZGIZ010000259.1:0-4071 GCA_964526655.1 uncultured Desulfobacteraceae bacterium
CTGGTGGAGGCGGGGGGAGTCGAACCCCCGTCCGAAAATATTCCACTTAAGCGTCTACATATTTAGCCCGATAATAAATTTTCGCCCCTGGTTCCCTACCGGGCCAGGTTGCCAGGGGTTAACCCGCATAAAATTTTCACCTCACCGATCTGCAGGTGCATCGGATCAGCTATCCTGCTGAGTCGACGCCCATGCCCGTCACGCAGGCAAGACGAACTGGACGTTAGCCTCTTTTTACGCGGCTAAGGCGTACGCATAATCGTCTGCGTTTGTTTTAACCCACCTGTTTTACGAGACCAGATGGAACCTCGATATGCAACTTAAGCTTCCATATCCCCGTCGAACCCGTTTCGCCCCCGTTCTTTAAGATTGGTTTTGATTATGGTTAGCGACCCGATTAGAAATATTTTCAATCAGGTCGTAGAGATTATAATCATTTTTTTAATTATAGTCAATAATTGCGTTTTTTCCTTACCTGCTCCATCTCCCTCTTCATCTCTTTTTCCCTCAGTGAGTGCCTCTTATCCACCTTTCTCTTCCCTTTGGCGACTCCCACCTCGACCTTTGCCTTGCCCCCTGAAAAATAGACCTTCAGGGGAATCAGAGAAAATCCCTTCTCCTTTGTCTTCCCGATAAGACGCTTTATCTCGCTTTTATTGAGGAGGAGTTTTCTGGTCCTTACCGGGTCCAGGCTCTGGTAATGGGCATAGGGATAGGGTGTAATGTGCATATTATAGAGAAAGACCTCACCGTCTCTGACCCTGGCGTATCCGTCCACAAGGCTCGCCCTTCCCTCCCTGAGGGATTTCACCTCCGGACCCAGAAGCACAATCCCCGCTTCAACCACCTCGTCAATATGATAATCATAAGAGGCCTTTCTATTTTGACACACGATCTTTTTGTTCATGGATTTAAAGAGGATACGGTTCTGTTATTTTGATTGAATTGAATAGACACTCGCGCATCGTGATTTATCGAGAGCCCCATGTAATAATCCTTTGCCTTCAGCTCCGGTATCAATGTCTCGGTCTTCTTGACTATGAATTCCCGAACCTCCTCGGCGGTCGCGAATTTCAGGATATCCTCCAGATCCTTAATGGCCTCCTTCCTGGAGATTGACCTGATTATCTTTTTAAGTAAGGGAATCGCCCCCGCATTCATGCTCAGCTCGTCAATTCCGATTCCAAGGAGCATGGACGCGCAATAGGGATCCCCCGCCATCTCCCCGCACAGAGCGACCTCGATGCCTGCGTCCTTAGCGGCCCTTACAACCTGAGTGATCATCCTTATGATAGCCGGGTGAAAGGGCTCGTACATGTAGGCTACGTGTTCATTGACCCTGTCTATCGCAAGGGCGTATTGGATCAGGTCATTGGTTCCGATGCTGAAGAACTCGACCTCCCTGGCCAGGATATCGGCCATGGTTACGGCGGAAGGGACTTCAATCATGATACCCAGTTTGACATCCCGGTCAAAGTCCACCTTCTCCTTCTCCAGGTCATTCATGACCTCATGAAGGATTTTTTTGGCCTCCCGCAACTCCTGCAGCCCTGATATCATTGGAAAAATCAAACGAATTTTACCGTAGGCGCTTGCCCGCAGGATGGCCCTCAACTGGGGTTTGAAGATCTTCGGCTCCTTCAGGCAGAATCTTATGGCCCTCAGACCCAGGGCTGGATTCGTCTCCTTTGTCAATTCATGATCGGTTAAAAATTTGTCTCCACCTATGTCCAGGGTCCTTATGGTCACAGGAGCGGGTGAAATAATCTCCGCAACCTGCTTGTAATCCTCAAACAGCTCCTCTTCGTCGGGGATCCCCTTGCTCCTCAAATAGAGATACTCGGTACGATAAAGGCCGATACCCTCGGCCCCGTGATCTTTCGCTGCCACGACCTCTTCCAGAAACTCAATATTGGCCTTGATCGCCACCCTGTGGCCGTCAAGGGTCTCTGATGGGAGGTGACTCAGGCGAAGGATGCTCGATTTATATCTCTCATGGTATATCTGCTTCTCTTCATAGGCCCTGATCTTTTCTTCATCGGGGCCTATGACTATCTCGCCGTTATAGCCGTCAACGATCAGTATATCGCCGTCCTGGACCTCTGTGGTGGCCGTTTCAAGGCCCACAACAGCCGGTATCTTGAGGGCCTGGGCGATTATGGCCGTGTGTGAGGTCCGCCCGCCCACGTCTGTGATAAAGCCCATGACCATGGCGGTATTCAGTTCGCTGGTATCGGCCGGGGAGAGATCATGGGCCACTATGATCACACGCTCATTTATCTCGGAGAGGCTGTCCTGATCCTTACCCGCAAGGTTCCTCAGGATCCTTTCCGTGACATTCTGGACATCATTTATACGGTCCCTTATATATTCGTAGTCTATCTCCTCAAAAAGGGCCCTTATTTTTTGCACCGATTTTTTTAAGGCCCATTCCGCGTTGATCTTTTCTTCGATAATGGTCTTGACTGTTGCGTCTGAAACCATATTGTCGTCCACGATCATCAGATGTGCGTCCAGGATAAAGGAATGCTCCCTGATCTGTTCGGACATCTTGTGCTTTAAGGTGACAATCTGCTCCTTGGTCAATTCAAGGGCCTTTTTGAATCTCGCAACCTCCTTGTCGATCTCCCTGTCATCTATAAGGTACTGGTAGATTATCTTCTGCCTGGATCTATCCACCATGTGGGCCTTGCCGATTATTATCCCAGATGAGACTGCTATGCCCTTTAATATGGTATTCTCTTTAGCTTTGTGCGCTTTCATTTAGACTCGCCGAATTTCCTTTCAAAAAGTCGATTCAAATCCTCTAATAATTCTTCAGAGTCCTCGCCGATCGCCCTTGCCTCTACCTCGGTTCCATTGGGACAGGCGAGCGTGAGTATGGAGAGAATGCTTGACCCGTCTACTTCATTATGGCCGTCCTTTTTAAAGTATAATTTTGACCGATATCGGCCGGTCAACTCCACAATCTTGGCCGCGGCCCGGCCATGCAGACCCAGGTCATTGACTATCTTTAGTCTCTTTGTATGCTCCATATGAAGAATTCAACCTTATATGTCGCCTTAATTCCGTCTGAAATGCGATTTCCTGATGGGAAATTATTCAATACAACTTCCAATTTTATAATAATTGCTTTTTTTTGGCCATAATTATTTTGGATCGGCCTTACCTCTCCCCTTTTTCATTGGGGGGAATCCTGTGCCCTTTTTATGGCAAGTCCTTCCCTGTATATAGCCCTGTAATTCAGGCCAAGTTCCCGCGAAAGACTAAGGGCGACCTCCTTGACCCCAGCACCCTTTTCCTCCATTAATTTTCGTATCCTTTTTTTGACCTCTACGTCTATGCAATCGATTGGCTCCTTGTTTTCCTCCCCGGCGATCACGATGGTAAATTCGCCCTTTATCCTGTCACCTTCAAGCTCCTTGAGCAGGGAGCTTACCCGCCCGGCTTTTACCTCCTCATAGAGTTTTGTGAGTTCCCTGAGGATGACCACAAGGCGGTCTCCGAGGATCTCCTTCAGGTCCGCGAGCGTCGCTTTGACGCGGTGGGGGGCCTCAAAGATGACCATGGTCCTTTTTTCATGCTCCAGATCCCTGAGCTCCTTTCTCCTTCTTCCCGGCCTGTTGGACAGGAACCCGAGGAACAGGAACCTGTCCACCTGCAATCCGCACACGGAAAGGGCGGCTATCGCCGCCGAAGGCCCCGGGATCGGTGACACCCTGATATCCTTGTCAAGTGCCATCTTTATGAGCATGGACCCGGGATCCGATATCGCCGGTGTGCCGGCGCTTGTAACAAGGGCGACCCGGGAGCCCTTCTCAAGCCTTCTAACCAGCTCAGGGCCCCTTGTCTTCCGGTTATGCTGATTATAGGCGGTTACCCTTGTCCTGATACCGTAATGATTGCAGAACCCCCGCGTGTGCCTTACATTTTCAGCGGCTATCAAGTCCACGCTCTTTAGTATCTCAAGGGCCCTTATGGTCACATCCTCAAGATTCCCTATTGGCGTGGCGACTATGTAGAGGGTGCCCTTTTTATCTTTGTCCATCATTCCATGCCCCGGATAGGGGA
>CAZGIZ010000260.1:0-4035 GCA_964526655.1 uncultured Desulfobacteraceae bacterium
TAAAAGGGATGAAGAATTTGTAGAATCCATGTCCGCAAGGCTCCTTAAGGAAGCATGAAAAAGGTGTTATTCGGCCAGGACCTGCACGGACCCTTCTACAAGGACTTCCTTTCCGACCTGCATGCCTATCAGAACTCCATGGAAAAGCTTATGGATCTGGAAGCGGGTATCTTGTGCGAAGGGCACTTTGGCGTTTTCCAGCCGGGTGATGAAGTAAAAAAATATATAGAAAGACATAAAAGGCAGAACCGGCCTTGAAATCTCCGGAATAGGATTGAAAAGAACTTACGCAAAACTTGGGTTAAATTAGCTAAACTTTTTCGAAAGGGGATATGAATTAGTGGCTAATGGCGCATGGCGCATGGCGCAAGGGGATAAATCAAAAAACTCTCCTCCTGAACTTCGAGTATTAATTGCGCCTTGTGCCTTACGCCTTACGCCAAATTTATAAATATCCCATTGCCAACGGACCAGAGGGCCTCCAGCCCGGCGGTAGGACTTCGTCATTTCAGGATGTTACCGTATTCATTTGCCGGAGGAACCTCGGTCGTTCCTCAACTCGCCCCTGCCAAGCGAAAAAAAGATCCCGATAACGCAGAGAACTGTAAATATCAGGAATGAGACGTAGACGCTTTTCAGGAACATGTCATAATTGGAAGGCATTATTTCTTCCTGGCCTAAGAAAAGGGCGAAAATGACCATGGCAATCGCCATACTGACCATCTGCCCCAACAACCGCATGGTCGATACTGTACCTGAGGCGATTCCCAGGTATCTCTTTTCAACGGCACCCATGATGGCATTCATGTTGGGCGATGAAAAAAGGGAAAAACCGAACCCTAATATCACCAGCGTGCCAAGGATGTATATTATATTCGTTCCCGTTCCGATGAAGGCCATAAGGAACACCCCCAGGGCCGTAAGGGTCATTCCCGATGAGGCGATTTTTCTGGGTTCGGTTCGATCAGACCATCTTCCTGCAAGGGGAGAAAAGACGGCCATAAGGATTGGCTGGACCATGAGAACAAGACCGGCGTACTGGGGGGACATGCCCTGAATGTATTGCAGGTAAAGGCTGAGCAGGAAGGTGATCGCTGATGTGGCGGAATAATTGATCAAGGCGGCAAGGCTCGAAAAGGTAAATAACTTGTTTCCCGAGAAGAGCCTCACTTCGAACACAGGGAACTGGGCCCTGAGTTCATGCCTGATAAAGGCGATCATGGAGATAGCCCCGATTGCAATGAGATAAAGGGCCATCATTCCCGGGAGTATTGTGGCCCCGTAGACAAGGGCCAGGATGGCAATCCCGTAAAGGAAGCAACCTAAGAGATCCAGTTTTTCACCTTTAGCGTCGGCCCATTCCCCTTTCAGATACCTCATGGTCACGTAAACCGAGATGCCGCTGAAAAGTGCCACAAGGAAAAAAAGGCTCCTCCATCCCACCTGCTGGGTTAGGACCCCGCCGGCAAAGGGCCCTACGGACAGGCCGATGTAGACGGCGGAGACATAGATGCCCATTGCCTTGCCGCGTTTTTGCGGTGGAAATACAGAGGTCAAAATGGCCACGCTGGTTACGTTGAACATGGACATGGCCACACCCTGTATCACACGGGAAGCGATCAGCATTTCCACTGATCCGACGAAACCCGCGAACAGGGAGGCCAGGGTGTTGAGAATCAGCCCCCATATGAAAATTTTCTTGCGGCCATGTATGTCTGCGATCTTGCCGATGGGCACCATCATCACGGCCATGGCCAGCATCAGGGATGTGGCTATCCAGCCGAGCTGAATGGCACTGACTGAGAATTCCTTCTGTATGGCCGGCAGGGCCACGTTAACGGAAGAGAACATGAAGGGCCCAGTAAAGGATGCGACAGCGGCCACAATCAGAGCGGTTTTTTCCTGTGTTTGATCCTCGGGCATAAAATTATTCTCCGTTTAGGTTAAGTTAATACAAATTTTGAGATGTTGAGTTGTGTTGGCAAGTAATCGCTTTTTTAGGACTGGAGTATAGAGAACTTGTCCTTATGTGTCAAATCAAATTCAGCCGAAAGAGTGCGGGCCTTACCTCTTGCTTTTCTTTTTGCCGGTCTTAAGTTAAGGCTTTAGCATAAAAATGGACGATATTTTCATTTCATAGCAAGAAACTCCCGCTATGCGGGACTAAGAAACAGAGGCTATGCCATAGGAGTCATTGCTCCGGCCGGGTCCTTTGGGCCAGAATGTTTATCAGCCTCTAAAAGCGAGTGATTTCCCCACAGGGAATCGCAGGGAACAGGAGTAATGGACCATATGTTTGATCATCTCTTCAGGCCTTCATCCATAGCCGTAATTGGTGCGTCATCGGCCCAGGGAAAGGTCGGAAACGCGGTGCTTTCAAATCTGATCAGCGGGGGATACAAAGGCACCCTAATCCCCGTCAATCCCAATTCCGATGAGATCCTAAAGATAAAATGTTACCATGATTTGTCGGATTATAATGGAAAGGTGGATATGAGCGTCATTGCCGTACCTACCAAATTCGTCAAAACATCGGTATCGGCATCCATCTCTTCCGGCGCCAAGGCCATAATAATAATAACCGCCGGGTTCAAGGAGGTAGATGAGCAGGGCGCCAGGCTTGAAAGAGAGATTGCCGATCTATGCAGGTCCAAGGGTGTTCGTCTCTTGGGACCAAATGTCCTTGGGCTGATAAATACCTACCATGAAATGAACGCCTCCTTTGCCCAGCATATGCCCAAAAAAGGGAATATTTCACTCATATCCCAGTCAGGTGCTATATGCGCCGCCGTACTGGACTGGGCCGCGTCCCGGAGTCTCGGGCTGGCAAAGCTTGTCAGCATTGGGAACAAGGCGGACATCAGCGAGATCGATATGCTCGAGGCCCTTGGCGAGGATGAGGAGACCAGGGTCATAGTGGGGTATCTTGAAAGCATTATAGACGGCACGAAATTCATTAGAACGGCCGAAAAAGTCACATCCAAGAAACCCGTCGTCATCTTCAAGGCAGGCACCACCCAGGCGGGCAGCAAGGCCGCATCCTCCCATACGGGGAGCCTGGCAGGGGCCGACGTGGCCTATGGCGCGGCCTTCAGGAGATCGGGTGTCATCAGGGCGGATTCCTTTGAACAGTTGTTTGATTTTGCGACGGCCCTTGCAATGCAGCCTTTACCCAAAGGAAAATCCGTGGCGATCGTCACCAACGCCGGCGGCCCTGGAATAATATGCGCCGACGCCGTGGAGAATTCCGGCATGTCAGTCGCCCAGCTCGATCACCAGAGCGCCACGGCGCTCAAGAAAAAACTCCCCGAGGCCGCAAGCATAGGAAACCCCATAGACGTCCTCGGAGACGCCGACCCCGAGCGTTACGAGGTAGCCGTGAAAACTGCCCTGGAATCGGATGCCGTGGACGCGGTCATCGCGCTCCTTACCCCCCAGACAATGACAAGGCCCGCTGAGACCGCCAGGGTTATCGCCAATTGTTCGGACGGCAAAAAACCTCTCCTGGCGTGCTTTATGGGGGGACAGGATGTAATTCCGGGCCGTGAAGAGCTCGTGTCCAGGAATCTCCCCGATTACACGTCGCCCGAGCGGGCGGTCTTTTCCCTCAAGGCGATGTATGAATACAAGACCTGGCGTGACCGTGAGCCGAGGGTGGTAACGCGTTTTCCCGTAAACCGGCGCCGCGTGGAGCGCATAATTAACACGTACCGGAGAAAGGGCAATGTCCAGATAGGTGAGGTGGACGCGAAAAAGATCCTGAAGGCCTATGGGTTTGAGGTCCCGAAGGGCGAGCTGTGCGTCTCATCCGAGCAGGCCATGGAGCTGTCCGATTACATCGGGTATCCCGTGGCCATGAAGATCGTTTCCCGGGACATTATCCACAAGAGCGATGTGGGGGGCGTGAGAATCAATCTCCAGAACCGGGAGGCCGTGAGGGATGCCTATGACCTGATGATAATGCGGATAGAGCATCAAGTCCCCGGGGCCCGCCTCGAGGGGGTGTATGTGGAAGAGATGGCCCCCAGGGGGAGG
>CAZGIZ010000261.1:0-4021 GCA_964526655.1 uncultured Desulfobacteraceae bacterium
TGGAACTCTTTTTGAGATAGGGCTTGAAAAAAAGAACCCGACCTCCGCTATGGCTAAGGGTTGTTTTCGATACAGGCACCCCTATGGGGCGCTTATTCAAATCCTGGTCCTATGGGCCGGGATCTTTACCCTTTACCTGCGCGCTTCAGAATGGTCTCCACCCTCAGACGGGTATTGAGGAGATAGGCCTGCTCGGGCTGTTTCGGCCAGGGCCTGTGATCCCATTCCACGGCCTTGACCCGTGCTACGGTCCGGTCGATATCCCCGTCTTCTTCAACGAGGAGTTTCTCCACAAAGCTTGCGTAATCCTCAGCGGCCTTGATGGATCTTTGCATAAACTCCTTTACATCCCGCCCTGTCAGGACCGCATGGTGACCGGGGCAGAGGACCCGGACGTCCAATTGGGCAAGTCTTTTAAGGGAATCCTTGTATAAATCGTAATCAACCAGGAATTCGCTCTGTATATAATCTCCCCTCTCGTAACATCCCAGGGCCTCGGAACCGATGAGGATCTTTTTTTCAGGGATCCAGTAGCTCAAAAAGTCCCATGTGTGACCCGGGGTATGGAGGGCCTTGACTGTGATATCAGGAGCCAGCCTTATCTCCTGATCCGGTTCAATAACAATGTCAATGTCAAAGGCCTTGAAAGGCTCTTCGTTAATATTCCCTTTGCATTCAGAGCGCATTGTCTGTATGCCTTCCCGGTTCAGGTCCGTAATCAGACTGACGGCCCCCGGCCTTCTGAGGACTTCACGGCTCTTCTCAGATCCTGCGATTCGAAGTTCGGGCCATACCTCCCGGAAGAATCCGGCGGACCCCACGTGATCAAAATGGGAGTGGGTCAGGAAGAGGCAATAGGGTTTTCGTTTTAAAAGGATCTCTTTGATCCCTTTTATATAGAGATTAGCCACGGCCGTGAAGCCGGCTTCAAAGAGAACTGGTTTGGGCCCGTCCAGGAGATAGACAGGCACTACTGGTGAACCAATGGCGTAAAAATTTTCGGTTATTTTTCCGGTTCTTTTTATAATCATTTTTCAATTTAATAACATTTTGGCAGTACATTTATCTTATTTGTGTAATACGTCACTGTGTTTCTCTTCAAGGGGATATCTACTTGCCTGGTAGCAAATGACCAAATATTTGGTGTTTGCCAAGTTTGGAGGATATTATCAAAGGGTTTTGACTCATAAACACCAAATATTTGGTCATAACGCCGCCTTGTGGAATTTTTAAAAGATATCCCCTTGAAGAGAAACACAGTGCCTGCATCCATTGCCAATTAACTTTTAAGGGATCATATGGAAGGCAGATGTGGTTCCCATGTGATTGATTCACAGCCTCTGAATCAGGTAGAGAAAGGCCGGGAGGCGGCACCTGGCCTTTATCCTGTAGAACTCCCTCCTGATTCCCCTCCTATCCCCTCTCTTCCCGTTGATCAGGGGTGAAAAATAGAGGGCGCCCTTGGAAGAGGGACGATCCGGCCCTTTTTCAACCATCCGGATTATGGATGGGATATGCCCATCCGGGAGGCCGTCGCCGAAGACGAAGTTTGCTGTGATCTCTATATTTTCATACCTGCTGTTTATTTCGATCATTTTATTGAAGGCCTCTTGGACCGCATCCGGATCAATCGCCTTTCCGAGGATGTCAAGGGTCGCCCGGTCCGCCGATTCAAGCCCCATGTTGATGTAAGTGAAAAAAGGGAGACCATCCAGCCGGTCAAAGAGGGCGTGATCTGCATCCAGGAAGGAATCCACGCTCCCGAAGAGGAAGAGATATGCCCCTCTGATGTTTGACCGGTCAAATTCGAATTCTTTATAGCCGTATTTTGCGGCGAATTCCAGTAGAGCTATCCCTGAAAAAAGCGCGTCATGCTGTGCCAGAAAGATCGCGTTATAGTTGTATATGTCCCGCCCGTAAAATTCTTTCAGCCCTCTTACCTGTTCCCGGATATTCTCTTTGCCGCGTTTTTTGAATTCCCGGGGCGACTTGACCCTGCAGAAGTCGCATTTGTACATGCAGCCGTCGGCCACTATGACAGGGATTACTTCATAATCCACATGCCGCGCGTCAGGGGGTAAGACCGTGACCCTATCACCGATGATGTCATGGAATATGCGGGATCTCCTCTCAAGGCCGCTGGGGGACCCCTGGGCGACCAGATCAAGGAAATTTTTCAGGCCGGTGGGCAGGGAGCCCGTATCAATGGCGGCGACCTTTTTGTGAAGCCGGCGCCATGAATCGATAGCGCGCTTCACGGCCTTGCTGGAAAAAGGATCGCTTACATTGATTGAGTTGCTCGGGTATGACAGGCATGGCTGATAATATTCACCAAAGGAGTCATAAACACCGCTGTAGCCTCCGGTTGAATAATAGATCCAATCATTTCCAGCGCTTCGCTTGAGCCATTCAGAGGGGTCAGGCCAGATTTCATCCCGGCCGGTGATGAATTTTATCTCACCCTTCAAGTTGAAATGGAATATGTGTCCGGGAGTTTTTATCTCCGAATAGACGCCATATCTAAGGGGATAGCTCACCTTGGAGAACTCATTTGCCCCTTCTTTCCCAATGGTTATCTCAAGGTTTTCAATTTTATAAAATTCCACGAAATGGTTGCACTTTTAATAATTTAATCCTACAAAAAGATATCTCCTTGAAAAGAAACACCATACCTGCTTCAGCCCGGAAATAAGAATATTATGCCCTGTTCGTGTAAATCAACCTGAATAATGCCTGGCTGGCTGAAAAAAGAAATCCGTCCTCAAGAGGACGGATTTCTCTTGGGCATCAAATGGCCCTAATATACTATCTATTTGATAATTTGTCAGGCGGCTTGTTTATATTTTACATCCGCCTTTTTGGTCTTCTTGTTATACCAGCCTTCAAATATGATGAGGTCGGGATGGGCGTCAAGCGACGTATAGTCGGTCACCTTGAAATTCGACTTCAGGGCAATGTTCTCATCAAAGATGCGGACATCAAACGTGTCCTGATCATCCGCATGGGCCCTCTCCACACTCATATATTTTACCCAGTGATCCGCATTGACCGGCAACTTTTCGCTCTCTTTGGCAATATGCCTGGACAGAAACGCACTCATCGGCACCGGCCTGTTTTTATTCTTTTTCCAGAACATCTCTTATCCTCCTCTTTAATAATAGGTCCCCTCTATATGTGAATCCGGTTCAAATTTCCTAGCAGGCATCTGCCAGCCGCCGGCATCCACTTTTTCAAAATCAAAATATTTCCTTATAAAAAAGAATCAAAAATTATGCCATTCATGTAATATGCCGAAATAACTGTTAAAATATTTTGTTAAGGTCATGGTTTAAAGAACTCGGGATTCCCATGTCCATGACAGAAAGGGAAGGAAGTTTAGCTATATACAGGAATTACCGGGAAATAGGGATGTGGAACAACGGATTCCGATTTTGAATCCATATCAGAACCGGGAATTCCACATCACTGTTAAGACGTGATAAGAGTCAGTGAGTGGAGAACATCCCCTTTGGAAGATTTATGCTCACAAGGAAAACCCGGTCCTCCGGGCCAGGACAAAGAAAAATGGCTCTGCCGGTATAAATCCACCGGAGTACTCCACTACTCCTTAGGCACCTAAAATGCCGGTAACCCAAATCTCCTCCGGGGATCACCAAAGCAGGGTCCTCCGGGTCCGGATCTTTAATTTTAGCGGTTAAGCTCTTTATCAATTACGGCCGCAATCCTCTTCGCGGTTTCTTCAGTCTTTTCCCTGTCTTTGCCCTCCACCATGACACGGCACAGGGGCTCGGTTCCAGAGTATCGCACCAGCACCCTTCCATCATCACCCAGGTCGGTTTCAGCGGTTTCTATGACACCTGCCAGTTCGGGGACCTCATGGATGTCAGGCCTTTTCTTTACGGGTACGTTGATCAGCGTCTGAGGATAGATCCTCATCAGGGTGGAAAGCCGGGACAGGGGACTTTTAGACGTCCCCATGGCTGAAAGCAGTTGAAGGGCCGTTAGCATGCCGTCTCCCGTG
>CAZGIZ010000262.1:0-4005 GCA_964526655.1 uncultured Desulfobacteraceae bacterium
CTTCTCGAGGATGTTCTGCACCCTCAGTCTCCGGTTATCCAGGATAATGATTTCAGGCCTCTCGTTCACCTTATGGCCAGAATAGGCCGAAACATATATTTTTATGGGGAGAAGATCCTTTTTCACGATTGTAATGCCCCTGATTGGACAATTAGCTTTTATTTCCCTTCAGTATATTGCAACATCAAGAATGATAGAATATCATATTTACTCAGCAATGTCCGGTTGGAATATTGCAATTATTCCAGCATTCCATTATTCCCTGGCCCAGACCGAAACGAAGGGGCGATCGATTAAGGATTTTTATCCGTACGAAACTCTCCAATTGCTTTTTATCATGAAGTCGCGCCAGGGCGGGCCATGTGCTTGGCATCAGCAAGGTTTCATTAGGGCCTGTATGATTCCAATGAGTTATAGAAATCCCGAGACCTTTAACAGGAAAGGAAAGACCGGAAATGAAAGCGATGGTCCTCAAAGAGATCTGTGAAATCAGGGCGGTTGAAGGGAAACGCAGGATGCCCGGCATTCCCTTTAAGGCAGAGCCCCTGGAAATGGTCGATTTACCTGAGCCGACACCGGGTCCCAAACAGGTGCTAATCGAGATATCAGCGTGCGGGGTCTGTCATACCGAAATTGATGAGATTGAGGGAAGGCTCGTTCCTCCAAAATTACCCCTGATCTTAGGACATGAGGTTATAGGGACAGTTGAGTCCCTTGGATCGAATGCCGCCCGCTTTAAGAAAGGAGACAGGGTCGGCGTCGCATGGATATATTCAAGTTGCGGAAGATGTCAATTCTGCCTGAAGGGTCATGAAAATCTCTGCGATCAATTTCAAGCGACGGGTCTTCATGCAAACGGCGGGTATGCCCAATACATGGTTGCTTCTGAGGATTTCATTTACCCCATTCCTGAGAATTTTTCAGACCCCCAGGCGGCCCCTCTTTTGTGTGCCGGCGTCATAGGATACAGGGCCTTGAGACTTTCCGGATTAGAGAAGGGCGAAATACTCGGGCTTTATGGATTCGGGGCATCAGCCCACATTGCGATTCAGGTGGCAAGATATTGGGGGTGCAAGGTATTTGTATTCTCACGAAAAGCATCCGGCAGCCACAAAGATCTCGCCCTGGACCTGGGCGCTGATTGGGTCGGCACTATGGAAGAAACGCCGCCCTCGAGGCTTGATCGGGCCATCGATTTTACACCCGTGGGTGAACCTGTTCGTCATGCATTGAGAAACCTTCGGAAGGGCGGAAGGGTAGTGGTAAATGCCATAAGGAAAATCGACCCCATACCTGAAATGGAGTACACGGATCATATCTGGCAGGAAAAGGAGCTAAAAAGCGTGGCCAATGTGGCCAGGCAAGATGCCCTCGAATTCCTGCCCCTGGCCGCTGAGATCGGGATAGAGCCCGAGGTGCAGGAGTTTGAACTGGAGCAGGCCAATCAGGTCCTCGTCATGCTCAAGGAGGGAAAGATCAAGGGAGCGGGAGTCTTAAGAATGCGAGGGAAATAAAATGAAAAACTCCCTGACCTCTCTATCAAAAGGCTGCGTCAGCCATCCTGGGGCATGGGACGTACGGAAAGAACGGCACAGTGAGCTTTACGAACAACACGATCTGTGGTTGATCCCACAAACAGGGTCTCAACCAGCCGGTGCCCCGTGACTCCTAAAACGATCAGGTCTATATCCTGAATCAGGGCATATTTTGAAAGTTCTTCGTTCGCATGGCCGGCCAAAAGCATGGTTTTGGGTTTGCACCAGTTGGAGGCATCTGCTGGGACCATTTTTTCAAGCTTCTCTTTTAACTGCTCTTGCAGGCTCTGATGGATTTTGTCCCTCGCCTCTTCCATAGACTTGGGCAAGTCTTTGTAAATTGGCGGCTCAATAACATGAACCAGGTGCAGTTCCGATTGAAATTCCTGTGCCAGGCTGATCGCATACTGAAAAGCGAGGTTCGAATTAGCGGAGAAATCACATCCGACAAGTATTTTCTTGAATCTTACTTCTCTAAATTCAAGGGTCATGGAATCCGATTCCGGTCTCGGGACGGTCAGCAGTGGGCACGACAGGGATCTCATGAGGTGTTCCGTTACGGACCCTAAAATAAGCCTCTTCAGCCCTGATCTGCCGCGGGTCGCCGCGATTACCATATCCACGGCCTTTTCTTCAGCCAGCAGGGCAATCTCATCGGCAGCGCGTCCTGTCGAAACCAGAGGCTCCCATTCAATCGCATGCTCTGCCATCAAACGCCTGAGCCGCTCATGGGCATACTCCTCCATCTGGACATATTGGGCTTCAAAGGCAAATGTTGCCTCTCCATACATGGTAGCGGAGGAAAGATCTATCACGTGACAGAGATAGAGCTTCGCCTTGAATTCCTTGGCCAGAGCGATTCCATAAGAAACGGCATGGTTTGAGACATCAGAAAAATCCGTTGCGCAAATGATTTTTTTAAATTGCAGTCGCATTCTCGTATCCCCCTTTCGCGTCCTTGTCCGTTTTAAATTTTACCAAAGGAAATCTTCATAAGCAACAGATAAGCCATAATCCAAACCTTCAGATCACTCTATCCCCAAAAAAACCTTTCGTCACCACAAATTACTATATTTTTTAATATAATCTGTTTTCAAATACCAGTCAATTTTTTGAATTCAACAGGTGAATGGCCCCCTGGAATTGTACTCATATGAATGTCGGGCTTGCGAGTTAATCCCTTATACCTATTGACATTTTATAATGTTAATTCTAAAGATAAATCCAGAATTGTTCACATTGAGGAGATAGACCAAATGGAAGCCGACAAGGATATCAAAGGGATAATATTAGCGGGCGGACGCGCCACCCGCCTCTATCCGGCTACGCGAATCATCTCCAAGCAGCTCCTTCCCATATATGATAAACCCATGATCTATTATCCCCTTTCAATCCTCATGCTCGCAGGCATACGTGAAATCATGATCATATCTACTCCCGATGATCTGCCGCTTTTTGAAAAATTGCTGGGAGATGGAAGCAAGATAGGTCTCTCTTTCCAGTATGCCGAGCAACCTGAACCAAAGGGCCTTGCCCAGGCCTTTGTCATCGCCGAGGAATTTATAGCCGGTCATCATTCATGCCTGATACTGGGTGATAACATCTATTACGGTCACGGCCTTATGGAATCAATTGGGAAGGCCTTGTTAAATAAAACAGGTGCCACGGTATTCGGCTACTGGGTGAACGACCCGGAAAGGTATGGCGTGGTCAAATTTGATGCTGACGGAAATGCCCTGGACATTATTGAAAAGCCTCGATCATATGTCTCTAACTGGGCCGTCACCGGCCTCTATTTTTATGATGGACATGTCTCGAAAATGGCGGCAACACTCAAACCCTCAGGCCGTGGGGAATATGAGATAACAGATCTCAACAGGCTGTATCTTAAAAATGGGCAGTTAAAGGTGGAAAAATTCGGAAGGGGAATAGCATGGCTGGACACAGGAACAAATGAATCATTTGTCCAGGCTACAAACTTCATCCAGACCATTGAAAAACGGCAGGGCCTCAAGATAGCCTGTATCGAAGAGATAGCCTTTCGTATGGGATACATCTCCGATAAAGAATTGGCGGCAATTGCCGATACCATGGATAACAGCGGCTACGGCGATTATCTTCGGATGATACTCAGGGAGAAGGATCTTTAACAGCTCATAAGGAACCGATGACGTGAACTTCAAGCCATCCCCCATCCTCACGGAAGTCATTATTGTCGAACCCGAGATATTCAAGGACGATCGAGGTTTTTTCACCGAGATGTATCATAGGGATAAGTTTGAAGCTGCAGGAATCTATTTGCCTTTTGTACAGGATAACAGAGCACGATCCCGGAGAGGTGCCCTGCGGGGCCTCCATTACCAGATAGGCCGGCCCCAAGGGAAAATCGTCTGGGCATTGGATGGCGAGGTCTTTGACGTGGCCGTGGATATACGAAGGGGTTCGCCCACGTTCGGGAAATGGACCGCCT
>CAZGIZ010000263.1:0-3974 GCA_964526655.1 uncultured Desulfobacteraceae bacterium
TTTGAACTGAAGTAGCCTACTTTTGCCAGGGCCTTTCCTGACCAAACTGTTCATCACACCATTTGCAGGCCTTATTGAGCCTCTCCTCCAGGAGCCGCCTGAAGGATTCAAGTTCCTCGCCATCCGCCGAAGGGGGTACCCAGATGGGTTCGGCATAACAGAGGGAGACCCTGGCGAAGGGCTTGGGAATCATGAATCTGTCCCAGCTATTGAATACCCAGCACCGGTCGGCGCCGTAGGAGAGGGGAATGATGGGGACCTGTGCGTCGCGAGCCATGACAGCGGCGCCTACCTTGGCCACACGGGGGGGGCCCAGGGGGCCGTCCACCACCATACCCCCGCAGCTTCCCTCCATGATCTCCCGGACAAGTTCCTTCAGGGCCTCGGACCCGCCCCGCGTGGAAGAGCCCCTGACATTCCTTAACCCAAAATGCCGGAGGAGCTGCGCGGCGTATTCGCCGTCCCGGCTCCGGCTTACCATCACTGTAACGCCCTGGTTCATGAGCTGGCTCACGGGAAACAAGACCCGCTGGTGCCAGGAGGCGTAAATCGCCCTTCCCCCTGACTTTGAGAGGGCCGCATCCTTTTTTTCAACTCCCTCCACCTCCACCATACGATTGGTGCGATAGAGTATTTTGACCAGTATTGTAAGGATCGGAAAGAAAATCCCGAAGAGCAACGGGTCATACCACTTTGAGATTGATCTGTCTGACATTATAATCTTACTTTTATTCCTTATATCTTTGCCAAATGGGCATGTCCGGAACAAATCGGCAGTATCTGGTAAAGAGGGTTAAGGTTCAAGGTACAGGGTTTACTGGGTTAAATTGTACATTTTTTTCCCTACACCTTATACCTTACACCTTATACCTTTTTTCTTTGCTATTGCAAATTTTTAGGTTTGCGCAAGAGTTTTCCGCTGAGGATCCTTTTGACAAGATCGTCCGAGAGCTCATAGTTGAAAAAATCCCTGTAAAAGGCCTTTGTCTCCCGGGCCATGTCAAGGCTGCCGAATTTTTCAGGATAGAGCTTCTTGGCGGTCCATAATATGGCGAGGGGGGTCTCCAGGGAGCCGGGGTGCCCCCAGCGTGAGATGGCAATGGGCATCTGATACACCCTCATTTCCCTCACAGCCTTAATAGTGGACCATCGCTTGTCAGTAAGTATATGCCTGGTGACGTTCGGCTCGTTCACCAGGATCACATCAGGGTCCCACAGGAGGATCTGTTCCATGCTGACGAAGTTCCTTCCCTCCAGGAACTTTTTGTCTATGTTTAAAGAGACGTTGATAATCCCCTCCACTTCAAGCCAGTCCGTTGTCAGGCCCTTGTCGATGGTCGTCCTGTTCGCCTCGTTGACGGAGTGATATAGTCTCAATCTCTTGTTCTCAGGGATTTGCGAGGTGACAGCCCTGACCCGTTTTATGCAGCCCTGATAGTATTGATTGTAGCGGCCGGCCTTTTCGGGATTGCCCAGTGCCCTTCCGATCATCTCAACCGCTCCCTGCTGCTCTTCAATGCTGGTGTAGTCAACCACCAGCCAGGGGATCTTCATCCTGTCCAGTTTCTCTATGGCCGCCCTGTTTCTGCCTATATCTCCCGATACAAAAACCAGGTCCGGTTCCGCCTTCAAGAGCTCTTCAAGATTGACGGCCCCCTGCGATTTGGGGACCAGGGCCTCTGTTATGGCAGGACAGATGTCGAGCAGGAGGGAGTCCCTCTTCAGGCCGTTGGAGACTGCGACTATATCCTCGCACCTGCCTAACATTACGGCCGTGTGCCCCGCGAAGGCGTAGAGGCAGCCTATCCTTTTGACCTTTGCCGGTATCTCCGCCTCCCTTCCCACACAATCGGTAAGGGTTATGGGGTAATACTCCCCTCCCTTTACTGTCACGCCGGTTGCCAGGATAAATGCCCAGACCAGGATAATCGTAATGCCCGGCTTGAAGACCTTTTTCACGGTTTTATTAGACATGACTTTTAATCCTTCCCATGTAACCCTTGAACCGGGAACCGGTCATTTCAGGTCATTATTTCACAGTCCTGACAGGGATAATCCTCCTCTGCTCCCTGCCGCCCCCGGAAACAAAGGAGATCAGGTTTGACTCTATCCCGTAGAGCCTCCTGATATTATCCACATTCAGGACATCGCTGGGCCGGCCCTTTGCCATAAAATTGCCCCCGCTTAACATGGCGACCTCCGTCTCTCGATGGTTGTCTTCGAAATAGAAGGCGTGGTTCGGGAAATGGGTCGCTATGATGATGGTTATCCCCTTTTCACGGACAAGTCCCGTGATTTTCTCAAGGACCACGAGCTCATGTCTGAAATCGAGGTGAGACGTGGGCTCATCCATTACAATAACAGGGCTCTCCTGGGCGAGGGCCCTCGCCAACATTACCAGTTGCAGTTCCCCGCCGCTGAGCTGGGTGTAGGGCCGTTCGCTGAGATGGGCAATGCCTACCGCTCCGAGGGCCTCCTCCGCGATCGCCCTGTCCCTCTCCCCCGGGGCGGAAAATATGTCCGTATAAGCCGCCCGGCCCATCATGGTCATTTCGATGACACTGTAGGAAAAGGCGCTTTCGTGTCTCTGGGGCACATAGGATAAAAACCGCGCAAGTCTTCTGGGGCCAAGACCGGAGATGTCTTTTCCGTTGATCATGATAGCGCCCTTTTTCAGCTTCAGTGTGCCCAGGATGCAGTCAAGAAGCGTCGTCTTTCCGCACCCGTTGGGGCCGATAAGGCAAAATATCTCGCCCCTGTCCACCTTGAAGCTGAGATCCTCAAAGATTTTTCCACGGCCATAGTCAAAGGCGATATCCTGTACTTCAATAAAGGCCATATGGGCTACCATCCTTTGGCCTTGGTCTTTTTTAACAGGTACACGAAAAAGGGGCCGCCTACCAGGGCGGTGAGGATGCCCAGGGGGATCTCGGAGCCCGTGATTATCCTGGCCAAGGTGTCGATCAGGATGAGAAAAGAGGCCCCCAGGGAGAAGCTCACGGGGACAAGAATCTTATTGTCACTTCCGACCAGCATGCGGCCTATATGGGGAATAATGAGACCTATCCAACCGATTACCCCACTGACGCAGACGGCCCCGGCAGTGGCGAGGGTCGCGCTGAAAATAACGATGCCCTTGGTCAGTCTTGTGTCAACACCGAGGGTACGTGCCTCCTTGTCCCCCATGGAGAGGACGTTTATCTTCCATCTTAACCCAAAGAGACCGAACGCCCCGATCAGTATCAAGGGGCCTGCCAGCATGATATCACCATAACCGGCCGTTGCCAGGGACCCCATCATCCAGAAGACAATGGAAGGGAGCTGTTCATAGGGGTCGGCCGCGTACTTGGCAAAGGATATCAGGGCCGAGAATACGGATGACACTATGACCCCGCCGAGTACAAGCATTATGTTCGGAGCTGTCCTGTAGACCCTTCCGATTAGATAGCTCAGAAAAACGGCCAGGATTCCAAATCCTAATGCAAAGGGATAGGCTGCGGATGTCGAATTGAAGAGGAGGATGGCCAGCGCAGCCCCAAAACCGGCCCCGGAGCTCACCCCCAGGATGCCGGGGCTTACGAGGGGATTCTTGAAAAGTCCCTGGAGAGCAGTACCGCTGACCCCCAGGGCGCCGCCGACAAGACATCCAAGGACCGCTCTTGGAAGACGTATTTCCCATATGATGAGCTGGGTGGTATTGGATAGGGTGATTTTGAAGTTGATAAGGCCCTCCCATAACTCGGAAATAACCTCTAATAACGAAACCGGATATCTCCCCAGACAGAGGGATAAGAGTATAAAGATTATTGGAATGAGGGACAGCAGGATTGCTGTTATTTTCGGTCTTATTACGGTCACTTTCCAGTCTTTCTTAAACCCGGGTTAAGCGGTTCACAGTTCACGGTTAACAGGCTAAAAGCTCAGTAATGTCCGGTTATAATATTGCATAGTAAAATCTATCGATTGTAAAGGGC
>CAZGIZ010000264.1:0-3914 GCA_964526655.1 uncultured Desulfobacteraceae bacterium
ACTCTTTTTGAGATAGGGCTTGAAAAAAAGAACCCGACCTCCGCTGTGGCTCAGGATTATTTTCGACGCTGGCTCCCCTATGGGGCACTTATTCAAACCCTGGTCTTATGGGTTAGGATCTTTACGCCCATACCGATATCGCGAAATTCCTTGACATACCGTGACATTAGATGTGAAATTTTATTTTAAGATATATTTAAATTATGTAGGGCGGGCCACCGTACCCGCCGGAATCCGGTCGATGTAGTGATCGACCCTGCTGATCGCTGACAGCTAAGAGTTCCATCCAGAAATTGGATTTTTCTGGATGGACACTATTTAAGGAGTATATTGGGGTCTATGTCCACAGGCATCATGAGAACACCGATGTCAGTTGAGATCGCGGTGACAGGAAGATGCAACCTGCGATGCAAATACTGCAGTCATTTCACGAGCGCCGGTGACGTGGACCTCGATTTGACCAAAGAAGAATGGATCGAATTCTTTGAGGAATTGAACCGCTGCGCCATACTAAACGTGACAATGCAGGGGGGAGAGCCCTTTATAAGAGATGACCTGAAGGACCTTATTGAAGGAATCGTGAATAATCGGATGCGGTACAACATCCTCAGCAACGGGACCCTGATCACCGATGAGATGGCAGCCTTTCTTGCATACACAGGCAGATGCGACGGGGTGCAGGTCTCGATAGACGGCTCAATAGCCATAACCCATGACATCTTCAGGGGAAAGGGTAATTTCTATAGGGCCGTAAGGGGAGTGAAACTCCTACAGAAACATGATGTCCCTGTCTCTGTCAGGGTCACTATCCATAGACAGAATGTCAGGGATCTTGAGGGGATCGCCAAATTGCTGCTTGAGGATATCGGCCTCCCAGGCTTCTCCACAAACGCCGCCTCATACATGGGGCTTTGCAGGCAGAACGCGAGCATGATCCAGCTTACGGTCCAGGAGCGGTCGCTGGCCATGGAGACGCTCCTGAAGCTTAACAGGAGGTACAATGGTCGAATAAGTGGCACCGCAGGCCCGTTGGCCGACGGGATAAGCTGGATCAACATGGAAAGGTGCAGACGACGGGGCGTTAAATCCCTTCCGGGCGGGGGTTATCTTACGGCCTGCGGCGGCACCATGGAAAAAATCGCTGTCCGTGCGGACGGGGTCATGGTCCCATGCATACAGATGAGCCATATCCCCTTGGGCCGCATCAATAAGGACGATCTAAAAGAGGTATGGCGAAATCACCCCGAACTCAAGAGGCTCAGGGAGCGATATAAGATACCATTGAGGGATTTCGCCTCCTGCCGGGATTGCGATTACATCAACTATTGCACGGGAAACTGTCCGGCCCTGGCCTACCTGATTACAGGGGAAGAAAATCATCCAAGTCCCGAAGCATGCCTTAAAAGGTTCCTGGAAGAGGGAGGACGGCTTCCTGATGAAAACCTGCTGCCTTGACCCCTTTTGGGATCTGATCCCCGAAACTGCCTCCTACTTGCTTGCCGTGGGGTTCTTCACGATCCCCTATTTTCCATTAATATCCGGTGACCGAACATGATATCCTGGAAGGACTTGATAAGATTCATCAGGTGCATATCCCGAACAAACATCGACACAGGGGAAAAAGAATATATTCTCCGCTTTTCCGAAAAGGAAGTCCCCTGGGAGAACCTTGTGATGATCGCGGAAATGGAGGGAGTTACAGGGTTTCTCCATGTGCACCTGAAGCAGTTGGGACTCCTTGACCGGCTTCCGGACCCTACCAGGATTTTTTTAGAAGACATTTATCAGCAGACCAGGCGTCGGACTCTTGCCTATATCTCCGAGATGAAGGCATTCTCCAAAATCCTTGAAAAAAGAGGGCTCCCCGTGGTGGTGCTGCAGGGCCTCTCCCTTATGCCTGTCTATAATGACCCCGGTCTAAGGCCCTTCGGCGACGTAGACCTGATGGTCAGGCCTTCCCATAAAAAGCTTCTCGCGGATCTGTTTCGGGAGATGGGATATCATAATCCCATGGACACGCACCCGGATATCTTTATGAGGAACGGCATCTGCATTGACATGCACACACATATCCTGAACCTGGAAAGGGTCCGCACCAGGAGATATGTCTTCCCCCCTGACCTTGCCCCCATGTGGGACAAGGCCGTGCCCCTATTTGAAGAGTCGGACGGACTTCTGAGTCTGGATCCCTATGACAACCTCATTGCCCTCTCCGCCCATGCCCTGAAACACGGTTACTCCCGGCTGATCTGGCTCGTGGACCTCCATGAATCCCTGCTAAGGTTGGAAAGTGATAAGGACTGCCATGAGAAGATTGTTGAACGCGCGCGCCTCTGGCGCCAGGAGAGGATACTGCTCTATGCCCTCATCCTGGTGGAAGGGACTCTTGGGATTAAGATTCCTGCCCGTCTCAAGCATGGGGTGGTGATCGCGAATTTAAGCCGCCTGGAAAGATACATCCTTTCAAGGAGAATCAGGGGTTATGTCCCGAGAGAGATCTTTGTTCTGTTGTTCATACGTAACATTCAGGGAATTGCGAACAAAATCGCGTTTATCAAAGAGACTGTTTTTCTAAGGGATGAGATCCTGATACAGACCGTAGATGAGATATCTCATAATAATAAATCCTTAATGTACATAAAACGTTTTCTTGGGGCCCTTATTAGAGCGGGTAGAATTTTCACCGTATCCTGATTCAGACTCCTTGAAGAATTTTATCCCTAAGGCCTCCCCTCTCCATTGGACAGATCAGGGGTCCGGTTCCTTTGATTATCAGTGAGGCGCTGAACCCGAATTACATTTTGAAGTCGCAGAGCTCCCGGACTTGCACTGACCGGCCGCGGCTGAACCTGCGTTGCATTGACCGCCTTGCGCTGTTGAGCCGGAATTGCACTGACCCCCTGCCGCTGATGCGCCCGTATTGCATTGACCGCCCATTGCCGTCGAACCCGTATTGCACTGACTGCCGGCCACACCCCCGGATTGGCATTTTGCCCCCGTTGCTGCCCCGCCTGAATTGCACTCTATGCCTGCCGGGCTCCCGCCCGGCATGCATGGAAGCCCCCCTCCACCACCGGCCGCTGAAGAGCCCGAATCGCACTTGCTGCCGGCCATACTTCCGGACTGGCATTTGGATCCGGTTGCGGCAGACCCTGACTGGCACTTTCCACCAGCGGGACCCCCGCCCGACATGCATTGAAGCCCCTCGGCATGAGCCACGCCGCCAAAATCAAAGAGTCTGGGAGGTTCATAGGGCGCCCTGGACTTTTTCTCATCTTTCTTTGAATCCGTCATTTGTTCCTCCGACATCAGCTGTCAATGACCGTTCCCCATATGTCCTGATCCGGGCAAAAGTGGAGATTGTAGAGAGGTATTTTTTCACATGCCCCGAGGACAAGGTCAAACAGGTCCACTCTCGCCCTCCTCGATAGATAGGAGAAAAAGAGTATGTGCCTCTTGATTATCATGGAAACCGCCTCCTTCCTTGAGACCTCTTCCCTGTAAACACGCCGGTCCTTGGAAAGGAAATAGAAGCCCTCCACCCTCGCGCTCATGCCGGCTGCCTCCCTGCCCAGTCCCTTTACGGGGTCTATCTGGTGGTAAGGGGAAGGAAAGACAAGGTAGTCACCGTTCCCTTTGCTGAGAACCGGGCTATCGTCCGAAAGCACTGTTGACTCCCCACTCCCATTGGCCAGCGTGCTTTTTCCGGAGCCGGATTCCCCTAAAAACACATACCCCTTTTTATCCTTCACAAGGGCCGCGCTGTGGACAAAACACCCCTTTGACTCCCCAAGGACCTGGGCGAAATAGATCCAGAAGAGCCTCAGGAGGGGCATGAAACGCTTGGGCCCCTCCCTTAAGAGATAAATACGGCCGGAACAGTCCCCCGGGTTGAAGAGGAGCAGCCCGCCGAG
>CAZGIZ010000265.1:0-3913 GCA_964526655.1 uncultured Desulfobacteraceae bacterium
GATTACATCACTTTGAATATTTTTTAACCAGTCGGGTCGCTTCATCATAGACCTTCCTTGCGGGCTTTCCCTCTTTTTCAAGTTTCTGCACCCATTGTTGATGTATGGGCAGAAAGGCATCCCGCCACTGTTGCGTCTCTTCGGGTGCAAGTTCATAGAAAGTGTTTCCCTTCTTTTTGGGTCCGGACATGTAGACGGGTAACCTGGTCAATTCATCCTCCAGCATGGCTTCACTGGCCCATTCCACGTTGTCTTCGAAGACTTTCTGGACCTCGGGTGGAAGGCTCTCAAATTTTTTACGATTCATGACATGGGTAACCGGGGTAAAGCCTAAGCTGTCTCCATGATATAGTATATGGTATTTTAGGACTTCATAAAGCTTCATGATGTGGACCATATCGAAGGCGACGGCTACACCGTCAAACAGTCCTCTATCAAGGGATGTATACCAGTCGCTCGAACTTTGCCTTATGGGCACCACGCCGACTGATTTGAACATTTCCCTCGCGATGCCGGAGGACTGTAGTTTGGCTCCCTTGAAATCAGCCGGCACCTTGGCCCCTTCTATATTATGGTGCAGATACCTGGGGGTAGGTATGAACCGGAAAAGCTCAAAAAATGATGATGACATTTCTTGATCAAACTCCGGGACGTTTTTGTTGAGTTCCGACCAGACAAGATTTATCATTTTTCCGTCCCATCCCATGAACCCGAAGTCCAGCACTTCATGGAGGGGGGCACGGTCGGTTTCATAGGGCAAGACGGCAATGGTCATGTCCACCATCCCCTGATCACATGCCTTGACCTGCTCCGTCATCTTAAAAAGCGAGGCGGAATGATAAAACGTGACATCGAGTTCGTAGCCGATCTTGGCCAATTGTGCCTGTATTCTCGGAAAATATTGTTCCTTGACGAAAATGTTTCCTCCCGCCTGTGCCGGGATGTGGTCGGCCCACGTCAAGGGGATTTTTTTAAGTTCCGGCTTCGATTCCGCCCGTGCTTCGGTGAGGTTTAAAATTGAAAAAACGAATACCAATACAATGGCCGAGAACAATGATTTTTTCATTTCTTACCCTCCTTTTTTAAGATTTTGTCCAATTAGTGAACGACGTCCCAAATAAAGCTTATCCGATGATATTTTATTAGCCTGTAGAACTATACCAGCGCGGAGAGCGGTGGTGTTATGCCATTGGGATCTATTGCATTCTTAATCTTATCCCACCATAAATGGTAATTGCTCAGCGCCGGCCCAATTTTATCCTGCGGGCCGAATGTCATGGCGAAGTAGTTTTCCTTAAAAGCCCTTGCCGTTTGCTGCTCAAACCATTCGTCAACGGCCTTTGCCGCCTCTTCGTTTAGCGGATCATATTTGCAGAATATCTCCGTCTTTCCCAGATGCCCCTGTTCAACGCCCCAACCGAAAAAGGCGCCGCCGTCGTCAACGATATGGCCCGCTTTAATCAACGGTTCCTTGGCCTTGCCCGCGCCGATCGCCCACTTGATGCACAAATCCCTTTGGCCCATAATGGGGATGGATTTAAAGGCGCCGCCCGGACGGAAGGTCTCTCTGATAGAGGCGGAGATGCGGATACACTGGCAGATAAGAACGCCTTCGGTCTTGGGATCTTCGAGTGACTTGATGGAATCGCCGTCCGCTTCGCTGACAATTTGGTGCAGGACCTTTTTCTTATATTCAAAGTCCGCCGCTGAGTTGCCGGCGATGATGACAAAAAAACCAGGTCCGAGGGCCTCCTGGGTCAACCGATGGAAGACTTTTTCCTCGTCTTCATTGCAGGTGGTAATATTGGCTGCAACCATGGCCACATTAAACCCCATCAGCTCGAAGGCGATTTCGCTCTCACCGATCTTGAGCTCCGCCTGCCACATCTTCTCCAGGGTCGGAAAGCTGAAATATCGCGCCATGAAGTTCGCCGGTATCTCGCTGAGCGAGTAATCCGGTGAGACTCCGAGCACAGGGAATTTATCAGGTCCCGGCCAGTGATACAATTTCATGGCGGCCTTGGTAAAGACGCCGGGGGTTACGCCGGGAGGCACGGCACTGGTAAGTATGCTTCTCAGAGACGGCCCGGGTCCGTCACCCGTGAACCACTCATCCGAAGATCCCAGCGAACCGGATTTCACGATCTCCCCTGCAGGCGTCACCCATTCGATGGCCAGATGGTTGCGATCATCACCGCTCGTGGTTTGATCCAGGTGTCCGTGACCCCTGAGCATCGCCGAGCAGCCGGATCCGGCGCCCTTCATATTACAATGCAAACCGCGTTTAAATAATTCGGCTTGCAGCTGCCCGGATATGACATAGGGTTCAACCACGGCATACATATTTTTTTCGTTGATTTCGATTATACGGTTCATCCTTCTCAGGTCTAAGTAGAGAATCCCGTCGGGGAAGGTCCCTGTCCAGCCTGTACATACGGGCCTGTATTTCAACTTGAACTTGTTGCACAGCCTGATGATTGCCTGGACCTGGGCCGTGTTCTCCGGAAGGATGACAGCCGCAAAGTCATTGCCGTGGTACGAAGGCATTATGACCGGGTCATCGCAGATATACTCCTGACCCACCACATCTTCTAAAGCCGTGTAAATCTCTTTGCTTAAGGCCATGATTCATTCCCTCCTTATTAGATTGCTTTCTCTACAAGTTCAACAATGTCATACACCTTCATGCGGCCGCCGGTTTCCATGATCGCATCATTAAAGGTCTTCTCACACCAGGGACAGGCCGTAACAATCGCCTCGGCACCGGTAGAGCCGGCTTCCTCTATTCTCTCCCGGGCGGTCCATTTTGCAAATTCGGGATTTGAGTCGATGACTCCGCCCCCGGCCCCGCAGCACCAGGAATATTCCTTGATCCTGGTCATTTCCGTGAGACTAAGCCCTGGAATGCTCCTGAGTATATCCCGTGGCGGTTCATAAACGCCACGGGTGCCACGACGGTAGACCTTCGGGGGGTCGAAGACAAACCTGTCTCCAGGGATCTTTTTCCCTTCCCAGTGTATCCAGGGCTCGCCCAGCCTGCCAAGACGGCACGGGTCATGGTAGGTGACTGAGAGATCGACCTTCTTCCTGGGCTTCAGCTTACCCTCTTTTATCAATCTGTCGATGTATTCCGAGATGTGCAGCACCTCAAGGTCGCCCTTCAAGCCGCGCTTGTCGTAGAGGACCTTGAAGGCCTGATACCCGTCGGCGCAGGCCGTTACGACCGTCTTTACGCCGGCCTTCTTGATCATGGCCATGTTCTTTTTGGCCTGCTTGAGGAAGTCCTTCCTGTAGCCCATCTGAAAGGCCCGGCCGCCGCAGCATGTCTCATCGTCACCGGCGATGCCGAAATTGACCCTGGCTTTTTTCAGAATCCTGGCCGTGGCCCTGGCCAGCTTCTGCATCTCTTTATCGTAACTCGTAAGACAGCCCACGTGATAGAGCACGTCCACTTTCTCCTTGGCGGCGTCCTTCAGGTTCAGGCCCTTGGCCCAGTCACCCCGCTTGCCCTTGACCGGTACCATTGAGTCCTGCTTTCGGAGACCTTTGATCACCTTTTGGAGGGCCGGGTGGGTCTGGCCGTCGTCCACCGCCTTGATCCTGATTTCAGTGATAGGCTCCAGAACTTCCATGTCCATGGCGTAATTGCATGAGGCGCCGCAGCCACCGCACATCTGGCAGTTATAGATGATGTCGAGGAGTCTATCCGTATAATTAAACCCTTTATTTAACATCGTGGCCCCGATATTCAATCTGCCGCCGCCCGAATAGCTGTGGTATTCATATCTGGATATGCTCGGGCACTGCCTTGCATACTCATATCCCTGAATCATTTGCATGGGTATCCACTTGCAGCACGAACACCGGCAGCACATCGCCATGTCGCCCTGATATTGTTCCAATGCCATCTTAG
>CAZGIZ010000266.1:0-3841 GCA_964526655.1 uncultured Desulfobacteraceae bacterium
TGCTTACGTTTTTAATGTTTTTAAAAAAGTAGGATCATTTAATATTTTTTACGGCCCCCTCTCCATTCGTTAAAATTTGGATATTTTCTTTACTATTATGATAAAATTCATCCAGGCGTTTTTGTTGTGCTTCGGTCAAAAATTCTAAAGGTCTATCCATTTTATTACACATCCCCTCATTTTCCACATCTTCGGCATAATCGATAGCCATTAAAATTTTTGAATCCTCGCTTATTATTCTCTTAAGAGTCTGAAACAGATAGCACCCGGCTATAGAAAATTCGGTCGTAAAATCGGCATCATAGATAAATTTATTCATTCCATGGGATAAGGGATTAGCAACAGTCTTATAGGAATCACGGTCGGTTTCCTCCGGTATTTTTAATATTCCGGGATTTATATCATATGATATCCCCTTTAACGGGGCTCCAGGTTGGACCGTATCCTGGTCGAGTATCTGCGAAAAATTGATACTGATCATTTTCATCATCTTACGGTTGTCTCCAAGCTCACAAAAAAGATAGCCCGTGTATTTTACAGGCACTTTCCTGCCTTCAAACTGGCCATAGGTAGTTGCTATTGACTTTGTCGCTTCAAATTTTCCCATATATTTAAAATCAGGATTGATTTTTATTGCTATTTTTGGGCCATATGACGAGGTAAACAGGTTATCCTGAACATCTCTTTCGATTGATACGCCCGCGCAACTGGAAATAGCAATAATACAGGCACCCATAAAAAGAAAAAGGCCACTAATTTTCCACATTTTTTACACCTCCATAATATTTTTTGGGATAAGATCGAGAACGACAATGAGACACGAAGAAAAAATTTAAAACCATTAAAATTGTCAAAACTAACTTATATAAGTTTATCAGATTTTGATTGAAAAGTAATGCGCGATCTTCTGTTTTTTGGGACGGCCAATCTTTAATTTTTATGAAGAAAAGGAGGGATACGAGATTTAGTGGTGGATCACGTGCGGTTCGATGAGAGGAGGCGCCTTCGCGAAAAGAGATTGATATTCCTTAAAAAAGAGGTTAATGACATGGCCCTTTTCCGGGATTTCTCGACCTTTGGGTTGGCGCCGCATATCATGTGTGACTCCTCCTTCAAGGCCTTTTTAATATCCTCGATAGGAATATCATGGTATTCGTTTAGCGTAAGGTCTGTCATGATACACGCCTCATTCTCAAGGAGACGACTCATATTTCTCGAAAAGGAAGGAATTCTGAAGGGGTAAAATCGAATCCTTGAAAACTAAAAAAAGAGATTCAAAAATCCAATTAGCAGGTTTTATGCCATTGGAATTTATTAAAGGCATTTCTGATATTTAATCACACTTTAAAGGATTTATCGGGCCCTCCCTGTCCCAATCATCTCCAGGTAATTTGACACATCGTTGGAAATTTGACAAAGCCTGACAGGAGATCCTGTTACGGCCCACTATTCATCTCTTCGCGCCTTTCAAAAAATACCCGGCTCAGACCTTTTTAAGGAATAATGGGATGAAAGGGGCCATTTTATCCCTCCGACTTTTTTGCTCTAAATAACAACAAGTTACAATAATAATCCCGTGCGAAAAGCGTCTTTAAAACATTTATGAATAAATTCCTTCTAAAGGTCATTAGGAGGATCATTTCCTAATCAATGCAAAATTCCCTTCTGTAAACACTAATCGGCAATACTGGCATTTTTCTTGAAAGGTAAAAGATAAAAGTCTCACTGATCTATCCGGTAGCGGGATCCTACGGCCGGTTCCACCATTAGAAGTAATCTCCGGAATCCACCCCGGGGAGCAACAGGTAGAATCAAAGGGGTTAAATCAATGAGCCTGCAAAGTCTTGAATTAATGAAAGGCAAAGGACATGAAAACACTCATTGTGGAGGATGATTTTACGAGCAGACTTATTATGCAGAAGATTATCTCGCCCTTCGGTGAGACCCATCTTGCTGCGGACGGGGAAGAGGCAATGGAGGCCTTCCGAATGGCCAGGAAGGAAAAAAAACCCTATGATTTGATCTGCCTAGATATTATGATGCCCAAGATGAACGGACATGAGGTACTTGCTGAAATCCGGAAAATCGAGGAGGAGGAAGGCATCGACGAGATCGACAGGGTCAAGATTGTCATGACTACTGCCATGGATAATCCTGAAGATGCCATTAATGCGATTAACGCCCAGTGCGACGCCTATCTCACCAAACCTATTGATAAGGAAAAAATGCTTGTGCAACTCGTGAGCCTTGGTATACTAATATGATAGAAGTATTAAAAAAGTAGAACTTAGGGAGGAAAAGGATGGAAGACCACGATTCCCGGCAGAGGCCCGCTCCTGAAAGACTGGCGGCTTTGAGGAATCTTCCAAAAGAGGTCTTAAGCACCCTTTCCCAGGAAGAGGTGCACGCCTTTTTACATGACGAAGTATGGCCCGATTCTCTTAGTGACAAATTGAAAGACTATATTGTAAAGGAGTGATTACTTCCCCGTTTCCTTGCGGACCCTATCCTTGATCCGGTTAATGTGCCCCCTGCCCAGGCCCTTTACCTCGCAGCCAAGCTCGAAATACCTTTTTATCCGCGTGTCATCCAGTATCCCGAAACAGTCCACAACCGCCAATGGACCACCCGCCATCTCAACCACCTTGTCCGGATCGAGATCCAGGTATGGCTGATGCCTGACCGCGAGTACCACGGCATCGGAGCCATTCAGGGACTCCTGAATATCCGGGCTCATTCTGAATTCGCTCAAATAATCCTGGTTCCGGAAGAATCGCGCCCAGCTCGCTCCGATGGCCGGGTAAGAGTCCTGTTTTTCAAGCTCCCACCAGTGTTCCACGTAGGGGTCATGGGCCTTGACATCGGCGCCCATCTCGGTCAACTTCCGCACAATAATCTCCGACCCGCTGTATCGGGTGTCGCCCACGTCCTCTCGATAGGAAGCCCCAAGCACGGTCACCTGGGAGGCGGCTACGATTCGGCCCATGTTTCTGAGGGCGTCGCGGACCAGCTGGGCCGCGTGAAGGGCCCTGGTGTCGTTGATGTTGATGGCCTCCGGTGTAATGCGAAAGATATCACTCTCAAAGCCCATTAGATGTTTATAGGCCCAGAGGCCCAGCCCCCCGTCCTTGGGAAGGCAATACCCTCCGATTCCCGGACCAGGGAAGATGATATTGTCATGGGTGGGACGGACCTTGATGGCGTTGATCACCTTGATCAGATCCACGCCGTTGGTCTCCGCGAAGAGGCTCCACTCATTGAGAAAGGCCAGTATGGTGGCGCGATAGCTGTTCTCCACTATCTTGCAGGTCTCGCTCTCAATAGGCTTGTCCAGGACGGTGAGGGGATATTTATCAACATTGAGGACCTCCGACAGAAACCTCGTCACCCTGTTCCGGCTTTCTCTGTTTATGCCGCTGCAAACGCGCCAGAAATCCCTCACCGAGCTCACGTAGTTTTTACCCGGCATGACCCTCTCAAAACTGTGGGCCAGCAGGGGTTCATCCTCGATGCCCCGCTTTTTGAAGGCCTTTTTAATAAGCGGATAGGCAACGTACTCGGTGGTTCCAGGCGGAACCGTAGTCTCTATCAATACCAGACATCCCGGATCGATCTTTTCCCCTATTATCCTGAAGCTCTCTTCCAGCGCGCCTATCTCGGCATGGCCGCTCTTGAGGTTGCCCAGTTCCTGCTTGAGGAAATCACACTGGACATCCACCACCAGGACCTCAGCGAACCGCAAGGCGTCATAGGAGAAGGTGGCGCACAGGGTTTTTTTATGATTCACGCAGCGCTCGATCATGGGGGCCACTTCCGGGTCTTCCGCCTTCACGGGGGATAT
>CAZGIZ010000267.1:0-3756 GCA_964526655.1 uncultured Desulfobacteraceae bacterium
TAGATTCTCTTGCCTAAAGTCATTCTATCTGCTTGATTTATCAAGCGCAACGAGGGTCTTTGTTTTTATTGGTGGTGAATCAGGGATTAAGCGGCCCATCACGGGATTAACCGTATTTTTTATGAAAACGGAAATAACTCAAAGGTATCATTATTGCATACCTAACTTCCAAGGACCGTCAATTATGTGATTTGGAAATCAATTTGAAATCATTAATCCGAAATGATCCTCTAAGGGGCAACCCATTGTAATTGCATGGGAATGAGCGAATAAAAGAACATGGAAAGTCTTTCGCTTTTAAAATTTCGGCGTTTAACAAAAGGATTTGGATTCAGTTATCGACCTGTTTACAGTCTATCACAAAGACGCCTTTTAGGTTTTACCCTCCTGGAACTGGTAGTTGTAATCGCCATCGTTGGGATCCTTGCGGGCATAGCTATTCCCGGATACTTCAGCTTTATCGAGAAGGCAAAGGTTACAAAGGCTATCTCGGAGTTGAGTATCCTGGAAAAAGAGATCCTTATATATGAGGCTGATAACGGATCCCTGCCCCTAAGCCTGGATGATATTGGCAGGGGAGATTTTCTGGATCCCTGGGGAAACCCCTATCAATATCTAAACTTCGACACTATTCAAGGAAAAGGAAAGGGTAAAAAGAGGAAAGATCATATGCTGGTACCCATCAACGATTTTTTTGACCTCTACAGCATGGGAAAAGACGGAAAAAGCCAGACCCCTCTTACAGCAAAGGAAAGCCGTGATGATATTATCAGGGGGCATAACGGGAGGTATATTGGCCTCGCATCGGAATATTTCTAAGGCAGGGCGCCGGACACGGGGAAACGCCCATCCGGCAGTCAAAGGGCATAGTGTCCGGTGGACCCGGGCATGGGGTAGATCAATGGAATTCAAGGCAACTGCCGCACTGATTTTGATTGTATTGTTTTCGGGATGTCAGTCATGGAAGGAAGATTCCTTTCCTCATGAGATCGTGGGCGTGTGGGAAACGGAGGAAACCCGCTATGACGGTTGTTTCTTCGAGATTATAGATAATAAGATCATCTTCTCCAATAGTAATGAAGATTATACGGACATTAACACTATCACTGGGATACAAAAGACCGTGGAGCAGGATAAAACACTATACCTTATTGAGTTCGAGAATAATGAGGGTCTGGAATTTAAGTGCTCCCTTTTCTACATGAAGAGAGGGAGCCGGGATTGGATCCAGTTTAAAAACCAGGAAAAGGTTCAGTGGGTCCGATCGAAGGACACGCTGGATTCAGAAAATACCGTGAACTGATTAAGTCAGTACCCATTAACCGGAAGAACCCTATTTTAACTTAGGATATTATTATGAAACTGGAAATCAAGTCCTTCCGGACAAAGGTCGGCCGTCGCATTTTTATCCTCTTTATTATTTGCGCCATTCTGCCGGTTTCCGCCATTACCATGGTCTCTTTTATCCATGTCAGGAGCCAATTAATCAATCAGTGTGATCAAAATCTCCGTCAGGAGAGTAAATCACTGGCTGTTTCCTTTTATGAACGGCTTGTATTCCTCAGATCAGAGATGAGGTTCATGGCATCCAATTATGCAATCTACTCCGCAAAGGGGACCGGAGACGAGTTTGATAAATTCACGAAGACTATTGGTGAACACTTCAATGCCTTGGCCCTGTTCAGCGATGGGAAATTAAAAAGCATCTATGGTGTAATTAAAAAACCTCTGCGTCTGTCTCCCGGCGAATGGCGCCACCTCATGTCGGGTGAAGCGCTCCTGCACGGGCAGGTATCCAGTGGCCCCCTTCCCGGAATATTCATGTGCATAGCCCTGGATCCTGAATCTCATGAAAGGGATGTCCTCGTGGGGGAGATAAGCTGGCCCTATATATTGGAGGCCGCGGAGAGAAAACCACCCTTCACCGAGCTCTGCGTCATGGATCGATCCAATTCAATGCTTTTTAGCTCCATGCCGGAATTTTCTAGGTTTCCTGATCAGGTTCTGAAACATATATTCGAATCAGCCTCGGGTCAATTCCAGTGGCGACATCATAGGGACGAATATATAGCAAGCTACTCTTCGATTTTTCTCAAACCCAATTTCTATTACCCGGAATGGATTGTTGTATTGAGCGAATTAAAGGCGGATGTCCTGGCTCCCATGGCCAATTTTAAACTGACATTCCCTTTTATCATTGTCTTTACACTTGGGCTGGTATTTTTTTTAAGTATGAGTTTGATCCGGAAAAGCATGGGGCCTATCGTGGTGTTGAAAAACGCCACCAGAAAGATAGCGGAAGGATTATTCGGTCATCGGGTTTCCATAAAAAGTGGAGATGAGTTTGAGAGTCTCGGTAATGACTTTAATGAAATGAGCACAAAACTAAAAGAGAGCCAGGATCTCCTTGTACATGCGGCCAAGATGAGCACCATGGGGCAAATGGCTGCGGGTATTATGCATGAGATCAAACAACCTCTTGCTGCCATTTACGGCCTTCTTGAACTCTCGCTGATCGACAAATCAGAGGGGAGTGAAAGAGAAAAAAGATTAAAAACGATGTTTAAGGCAGTATCCAGGCTCAATACCATTCTTGAGCGGTTCCAGTCTTTTTCTTCACGTTCAAAAGAGACCATGGATATTTTATCATTAAACCATAACGTCACACAGGTCCATGAACTGATGGAGCATGAGCTTAATAAGAAAACAATACAATGTATAATCGATATGGAGGAGAATCTGCCCCCTATCTACGGCGATAATCAGGGGCTCCATCAGGTAGTTTCGAATTTGCTGGTCAACGCCATGCACGCCTTGGAAGATAAGGCCGATGACAATCGTACTATTGTCATGAGGACCTATTCATCGGAAGAAGATGTTTATTTATCCATTGAGGACAATGGCTGCGGAATTCCAAAGGAGTTACAGGAACGTATCTTTGATCCCTTTTTCACTACAAAAACCTCTTCGAAGGGGACAGGTTTGGGAATGGCCATTGTACAATCCATTCTCCATCGGCATGGGGCGAAAATAAGCGTTGAAAGTGAAAAGGGAACCGGAACGAATTTCACCATTGCCTTTCCCAAATTTAATAAGAAGGAGGCGGTATGACACAGAAGAATAGACGGCGACCCTATCGGATTGTGATGAGATCACATCAATACAGGTTTCTTGCTATCATTCTTGTCTATAATCTGATTGTCGTGGGTTTTTTGGCTATAGTTCTCTTTGTCCCGGATATTATCAGTCTGCATAATCAGGACTTAAGCATTGAAGTCCGGGCCATGGCCGCTGAAAAGATATTGACCCTTCATTCTCGAGTATGGCCCACCATAATAGCGATGATCTGTCTCATGGGGTTACACTCCTTCAGGGTATTCAATCGTTTTATCGGGCCCTTGTATCGATTTACCATAGTGTTTAGGCAGATACGCGACGGCTATCTGGATTTTCGTGTGAATCTTAGAAAAAGGGACTATCTGCATAAGGAGGCGGCAATACTCAATGAAATGCTTGATACAATAAATAAAAAGCTTGTTAATATCCAGGCGACGGTCCTGGAGACCTCGAAATTTTTGAACAAACTTGAATCGGATGACAAAGAAAACCTAACGGGTCTTCGTCAATGCCTTGATGAATTATCTGCTTCCGCCAATTATTTTAAGACGTAGAAACAGGGTCAGGTCTCAACATTCAACAGAATTGATTCGCTTTTTTATTTCCTTTTCCATCTGCCTGAGTTTCTTGTCTTTGGAA
>CAZGIZ010000268.1:0-3748 GCA_964526655.1 uncultured Desulfobacteraceae bacterium
TGTAAAATCTAAGGTTTAAGGTATAGGGTTTAAGGTACAAGGTGTAGGGTATAGGGTATAAGGTGTAAGGGCTTGAATTCTATAGGTTTTAGACTTTGTTTTCGCTTTTACCTCAAACCTTATACCTTACACCTTACACCTTCTTTCATAGCTATGTCTCTTGAAATGAACCTGGAGGGCCATGAGGGCCGCGGGCGTGATGCCGGAGATCCTGGAGGCCTGGCCAAGGGACACAGGCCTGATCCTGCTCAGTTTTTCCCTGACCTCAGTTGTGAGCCCATAGACCTTTTCATAATCAAGGGTCTCGGGAAGCCTGGTATCTTCCATCTTCTTCAGTTTCTCTACCTGCTGCTCCTGGCGGTTTATGTAGCCCTCATACTTTATCCTGGTCTCCACCTCTTCAGTAATGCTCTCCTCAATCTCCTTAATTTCCGGATAAAAACAATCCAGGTCCTTTAGCCGGACCTCGTTCCTCCTCAGGAGCCGTGCCAGGGAAGTGACGTTTTTGATGGGACTGGAGCCGATCTCCTTCAACTTGTCGATGATTCCGGGTTCAGGCCTCAGGGTCATCTCTTCCAGTTGCCTGAGGAGCCTTTCCACACTCTCCTTCTTCCTGCAGAATCGTTTATAGGCCTCATCGGGCACCAACCCGAGGTTGCGGCCTGTTTCCCTGAGCCTGAAATCTGCGTTGTCCTCCCTTAGGAGGAGCCTGTATTCAGCCCGGGAGGTAAACATCCGGTAGGGCTCTTCCGTCCCCCTGGTGACCAGATCGTCGATCAGCACTCCCGCGTAGGCCAGGGACCTCGGGAGGATCAGGGGATCATTGCCCCGGACCTTCAAAACCGCGTTTATCCCGGCCAGCAGGCCCTGGGCGGCAGCCTCCTCGTAACCGGATGTCCCGTTGATCTGCCCCGCGTGGAAGAGTCCGTCCACTATTTTTGTCTCCTGGGTGGGCTTTAACTGGATAGGATTGATATAATCATATTCGATGGCGTAGCCGGGTCTGAGGATCTCCGCCCTTTCGAGACCGGGAATGGACCTTACCATCCTGATCTGTATGTCCACTGGCAGGCTGGTGGCTAATCCGTTGGGATATACCTCGCTGGTGTCAAGCCCTTCGGGCTCAAGGAATATCTGGTGCCTCGACCTTTCCCTGAACCGGACCACCTTGTCTTCAATGGAGGGGCAGTATCTGGCCCCCACTCCCTCTATGATGCCGCTGAAAAGGGGAGACCTGTCCAGTCCCTCCCTTATGCAGGAATGACTCTTCTCATTCGTATAGGTGATATGACAGGGGACCTGGGGCAGGGGGATGCGATCCGTGGTGAATGAAAAAGGTCTTGGGTTCTCGTCTCCTAACTGGATTTCCAGACCTTTATAGTCTATGGTCTTTCCGTTGAGGCGGGGCGTTGTCCCTGTCTTCAACCTGCCTATCTCAAATCCCAGCTTTTCAAGCTGTTCCGAGAGACGGGTGGACGGGGGGTCGCCCATGCGTCCTGCGGGGAAGTGATCGAGACCGATGTGTATCAGTCCCCTCAGGAATGTCCCGGTTGTGAGGATGACGGTCCTGGACAAAAACCTTTCATGTATGCTGGTCTCCACACCCCGGATCTTCCTGTCTTCCACCAGGAGGGCATCGACCATTGCCTGTCTCATGTCCAGGTTGGGCTGGGCCTCGAGAACCGATTTCATCCTCCTTTTGTAAATATCCATGTCGTTCTGGGACCTTGATCCCTGAACCGCCACACCCTTCCGGGTATTCAGCCTCCGGAACTGGATCCCGCTCAGGTCCGCGATCATGGCCATTTCACCTCCAAGGGCGTCTATCTCCTTGACCAGGTGACCCTTGGCCAGGCCCCCGATGGCGGGATTGCAGCTCATGGCGGCGATATGATCCAGGTTGATTGTCAGGAGAAGCGTGGGGTGCCCCATTCGGGCCGCGGCAAGGCAGGCCTCGCATCCCGCGTGGCCCGCACCGACGACAATGACGTCATATTCTTTTTCACAGGTGGACATGATTAAACGAATAATTTTAGCATTAATATTAATATTGAAGGACTACAGCAGAATCGTGATTTATAACCTATGTTGCGGCTCAAGGCTCAAGGCGCAGGGCAAAGGGTTCAATGATTAATCGGATTTTAAGTCTAAAGTTGTGAGAGCTTATCTTGCGCCTGGTGTCTATGGCCTTTTCCCCTCTTTACAATCCGCGAGCTTCATTAGTCGCCTGTATCCTGTATATTGAAAGAGTAAAAATGTTACATAACTATCGAAAGGGATCCATCAGCTCTATGGTCTGCTCCCTTTTTGCCCCCAGGGAGATTATGGACAGGGGGACTTCGGCTATCTCCGCAATCCTTTGAAGATAGGACTTTGCGTTTTCCGGCAACTGGTCCATATCCCTGGCACGGGATATGTCTTCGTTCCATCCGGGCAGCTCCTCATACACGGGCACGCACTGGGCCAGATGTTTTAAGCTCGCGGGCATGGAATCGGTTCTTTTGCCAAAAAGGTCATAGGCCACGCATATCTTTAATCTTTCAAGACCGGTAAGCACGTCCAATTTCGTGATACTCAGGCTGGTCAGGCCGTTATAACGTATAGAGTCCTTCAGCATGACAAGATCCAGCCATCCGCAGCGTCTTCGCCTGCCAGTAGTAGCGCCGAATTCCGCGCCCTTCTCCTGCATGTAATTCCCTGTTTCATCAAAGAGTTCGGTGGGGAATGGCCCGGCTCCGACCCGCGTCGTGTATGCCTTTACGATTCCGATAATGTGATGGAGCTTGTTAGGGCCGATGCCGATCCCGGCGCAGACCGATCCCGATACGGGGTTGGAGGATGTAACAAAGGGGTAGGTCCCGTGGTCTATATCCAGGTGGGTGCCCTGGGCCCCCTCAAATAGTATTTTTTCTCCCGCTTTTGAGGCCCTGTCGACCTCCAGCGAAACGTCTCTGATAAAGGGCTTGAGATCCTCGGCCATTTTCAGACAGCCGTCAAAAATGGGCTGGAATTCCAGGGCATCCGCGTTCAGGAAATTAGTTAGCAGGAAATTCTTTTCATCCAAATTGTCCCTGATCTTCTCTTCCAGGGTTTCGGGTTCCATGAGGTCGATGGCCCTGATTCCCCTCCTTCCCGCCTTATCCTCATAACAGGGGCCAATGCCCCGGCCGGTCGTGCCTATCTTGTTTTTGCCCTTGGCGGCTTCTCTTGCCTGGTCCAGGGCCTTATGGTAAGGCATTATAAGGTGGGATTTTTCGCTCAAGGAAAGTCTCCCGGCCGTTATATCAATCCCTTTTTCTCTCAGGGTGCCGATCTCTTCCAGGAGGACAACAGGATCGACGACCACCCCGTTTCCTATCAGGCATTTCTTATTTTCATGAAGTATCCCCGAGGGAATAAGATGGCAGATGGTCTGCTCACCTTTTACAACAAGGGTATGACCGGCGTTATTCCCTCCCTGGAACCTGACCACCAGGTCGGCCCTGGATGCCAGGAGATCGACGACCTTGCCCTTCCCTTCATCTCCCCACTGGGTCCCTATTACAACGACATTGGACATATCTAATCCTCCACTTGAGTGAACGTTCCGAGTCTCGTTGGGAATCTTTTCACAGGTAGAATAAATGGCAAGATCTCCTGTGTCAAGGCTAATAGAAAACCCTGATTCACCATCAAGATGTCATCTGCTGCGTTGCCTTCGCTCGCTTCTCCTTGCGGCGTATTGCTTATACGTTTCAGTCGTCGCTCC
>CAZGIZ010000269.1:0-3705 GCA_964526655.1 uncultured Desulfobacteraceae bacterium
ACACCCGACCTACGGATTCGTAGTCCGTCACTCTATCCAGCTGAGCTATGGGCGCGTGATTTACAATAAAATCTATACCAGAGCTTTTCACATAGTACAACAGATCTTTTTTTGACACGTCTTTTTTCAGACTTCCCCGACTAATTCCCTCTCATGTTGAAAATATCCCTGATTTTATTGACATCAGAGGTCCTTTGACTATAGAAAGATCACCAAACAGGGCAGAATAAAAGGATTTTAAGCAACCATGACAGAGAAAAAGAGGGTTAAAGGCTTCGGCCTCATCATTATTGGCACGGAGATCCTGGACGGGAGGGGCCGGGACAGTCATTTTGAGAATACCCGGAGGATACTGAAGGCCCGCAACCAGTCCCTGATATACGTAAAGATACTGGCCGATGATCCTGGCCTGATCTACGATAACCTGAAATGGGCCATGGACCGTCCCGAGCCTTTTTTCAGCTTCGGAGGGATCGGTTCCACACCGGATGATTACACAAGGAAATGCGCGGCGGATGCGGCAGGCCTCCCCCTGGAGTTCCATCCTGAGGGGATAAAGATCCTTGAGGAGCGCTTCGGTAAAGAGATAAACGATTCCCGCAGGAGGATGGTCGAGTTTCCAAGGGGTGCGATCCTCATACCCAATCCCGTCAACCGGATCCCGGGCTTTTCCCTGTCCGACGGCCATTTCCTGCCCGGCTTTTCCAGCATGGCAGGTCCCATGACCGAATGGGTCCTTGACACCTATTACCTGCCAGGCGAGGAACGGATAGCAAGGAGTATTGTCCTCCCCGGGGCAAGGGAGGCCGAACTGGTCCCCATGATGGAGGAATTCATTGATGCGCACCCGGACCTCGCCTTTTCGAGCCTCCCCAGGTTCGTAAAAAAGGGCACGGAGGTTCGACTGGGGATTGAGGGAAGGCCCGGGGACGTGGAAAAAGGATACAGGGACCTTATCGACAGGATCAAGGCCATGGGTCTTTCCTGGGAGGGTGCAGAAGACAAGGGAGATGACAGATGAAAGATGATGTAGAGAATCAGATGAACGGGGCTGAAGTCCTTGTAAAGAACGCGGTGGATCTGGGAATTGAGGTATGCTTTGCCAACGCGGGCACAACAGAGATGCCACTTGTGGCGGCCATGGACAGGATCAAGGGAATCAAGGCGGTCCTTGGGCTCTTCGAAGGGGTCTGCACGGGGGCCGCGGACGGCTACGGCCGCATGTCAGGAAGGCCGGCCATGACATTGCTGCATTTGGGGCCGGGCTTTGCAAACGGCATCGCCAACCTCCATAACGCAAGGAGGGCCCATACCCCCATCCTGAACATCATAGGCGAGCACGCGACCTGGCACAGGCCTGCAGACCCGCCCCTTGCCATGGATATCGAGGGACTGACCGGGACGGTCTCCGGCTGGACCAGGACGGTAGGGGCAACTACTGATATCCCCCGCGACCTGGCAGTGGCGATATCAGCGGCCTCAAGGGGGCAGATTGCCAGCCTGATAGTGCCCCATGATTTTCAGTTGGCCTCCTGCGAAGGAGGTGTGACCGAGATATTGGAGAACGACTTTGATCCCATGGACGAAGGGGAGATCAGGGGGGCGGCAAGGATACTCAAGGGTAATGGAAAGACGGCCCTCCTGTTAGGGTCCCGGGCCCTTGGGAGGGAAGGGCTCCTCCTGGCCGCTGAGATCCGGGCCCTCACGGGCTGCGATCTCATTACGGAGACATTTCCCGGCATGATCGAACGGGGTGCAGGGCTCCCTGACGTGGCACGCATCCCCTATTTTCCGGAGGCGGCAATGGAGATGCTCTCCGGATATAGTGGGGTGGTACTGGCCGGTGCCCTGGAACCCGTGACATTTTTCGGCTATCCGGGGATCAGGAGCCACATACTTAGAGAGGATCAGATAAAGGCCCCCATAGGCACGGGGAACCAGGACCTCCTCCAGGCCATGAGGGCCTTGTTAGAGGAATTGAAGGGCGGGGGCAGGGTGATAGATAAAGTTGCTGCCGATACCGTTCGTCTCACCATCCCCGATGGAGAGCTGACCCCGGCTAATATCAGCCGGACACTGGCTGCCCTCCAGCCCGAGGGGGCGATCATCGTCGATGAAGGGCTGACAACCTCCTTAGACTACTTTGCCCTCACGGCAGGCGCTCCTCCCCACACCATCCTGACCATCACCGGGGGGGCCATAGGATACGGCATGCCCTGCGCCATAGGGGCGGCCCTGGCATGCCCGGATAGGCGCGTGATCAACCTCCAGGCCGACGGGAGCGGTATGTACACGGTCCAGTCCCTGTGGACACAGGCCCGGGAAGGATTAAATATTACCACAATGATCTGCTCAAACCGGAGCTACAGGATCCTAAGGATTGAGCTTGTTAGGGCGGGCGTTGCCTCCACGGGCGCCAACACCAGCGCCCTGATAGACCTGGCAGGCCCTGACCTTGACTGGGTCAAAATTGCCGGGGGGTTCGGGGTCCCGGCGGTCTCCGTGACCAGTGTTAAGGAGCTTGCAGAGGGCCTGAAAAGGGGGAGGTCGGAGAAGGGGCCGTTTCTTATTGAGATGATGGTGGAATAGGGAACAGGGATAATGAAATGGAGGATCCATGGCGAATGAGTTTGAGACCATTCAGGATATAGTGTTAAAGGCCCGGCAGGAGTTGTCGGCCCACCAGTGGGATCACACGGCAGGCGGGACCGAGTCGGAGACGACCCTGATGCGCAACCGGCAGGCCCTCGACAGCCTGGCCTTCAGGCCCAGGGTGCTTCGGAACGTAAGCCGGATCGACACCTCGACCACCGTCCTTGGCAAAGAGATGCGGATACCCGTGTTTTTCGCGCCCATCGGAGGTCTGGAGGGTCTCTGTTCCGGGGGGACCATTTTTTCAATGAGTGCTGCGGCGGAATTCGGAGTCATGACCTTCATGAGCTCCGTGTGCGGAATGGAGCTGGAGGCCGTGGCCGGAGAGGCCGCTGACAGCATGGTCTTCCAGCTCTACATACAGGGCGACAGCGCATGGGTTGACGAGTACCTGGAGAGGATCGCAAAGAGCGGGTGCCGGGCCTTCTGCCTGACTGTGGATATCGCATACTACAGCCGGAGGGAGCGTGACCTCTTCAACCGCTTTTCCCCGGCCGGCCGGGAGAGAGGGGACCGAGAGGGCTTCAGGCACCAGGCGGCCATTACCTGGGATTTCATCGACAGGATCAGGGCCCGTCTGGACATTCCCGTGATTGTGAAGGGAATTGCCACGGCAGAGGATGCCAGGCTGGCCGTGGAGCACGGTGTCGATGCCGTCTATGTCTCCAACCACGGGGGGAGGCAGCTCGATCACGGGCAGGGCGCTATCGAGTTCCTGCCGGAAATAGTCGAGGCAGTGGAGGGCAGGGCCGAGGTCCTGGTGGACGGGGGATTCATGCGCGGCACGGACATCCTGAAGGCAGTCGCCCTTGGCGCCAGGGCCGTGGGCCTGGGAAAGCTCCTGGTCTGGGCACTTGCGGCCGGAGGCGAAACCGGTGTAAGAAGGATGCTGGAGATCCTGGAGACCGAGATCTCAATCAGCATGGGGCTCCTCGGGGTCACAGGACTTGACCAGCTTGACCCTTCATATCTCTGCCCCACGACACCCGTGAAATTCCCCGGTGACCTGAGTCCCTTTCCGAGCGTTGAGAAGATCATTGCAGGATAAGACAT
>CAZGIZ010000270.1:0-3653 GCA_964526655.1 uncultured Desulfobacteraceae bacterium
CCCGTGGCACCCGGTTATTGTCCGCATTAATACTGATGAAGGCTTAGCCGGTGTAGGAGAAGCAGGATTGGCCTATGGAGTCGGTCACAGCGCCGCCGCAGGGATGGTAAAAAATCTGTCCGAGGCCTATTTGATCGGGATTGATCCCATGAAAACGGAGAAACTATGGGAGGAGATGTTCAACACAACCTTCTGGGCCCAGGGAGGAGGCCCAGTGGTATTCAGCGGAATGAGCGCAATCGACACCGCTTTATGGGATATCAAAGGGAGGGCCCTTGGTGTCCCGGTCTACCAACTGCTGGGCGGCAAGACCAACGAGAGCCTGCGTACCTATGCCAGTCAGATCCAATTCGGATGGGATAAAAAAACGTTCCATATGCTTGTCCAGCCCGAGCAGTACGGCGAAGCCGCCGCGCAGGCCGTGGCCGACGGTTATGACTGTGTCAAGGTCGATCCGATTGCAATCGGCAGAGACGGTAGGATGCATCATAAGAATACAGGGATATTGAAGAGGGAAACCCTCGACCTTTATTATCAACGACTGAAGGCGGTGCGGGAGGCGGTCGGCCCCAATGTGGATATTATCATCGAGCTGCATTCTCTTCCCAGTGTAACGAGTGCCATTCAAATGGGCCGTATTTTCGAAGAATTCGACTGTATGTATTATGAAGAGTCGGTTCACTATCTTAATTCGAAACTACAGGAAAAGGTGGCCAAAAACGTAAAAATACCCATGGCGGCCGGGGAGCGGTTATATACGAGGTGGGGATATCGTCCCTATTTTGAAGACCAATCCCTGGACGTCATTCAGCCGGATCTCGGCTTGGTAGGAGGAATAACGGAAGGAAAAAAAATCTGCGACTATGCCCGGGTATATGACATTACGGTGCAGGCACATGTCTGCGGATCGCCCGTTGCCACGGCTGCCTCACTGCAGCTTGAAGCGGCCATTCCTAACTTTATTATCCACGAGCATCATACCATCGCCTTAAAACCGGACAATATCCGGCTGTGTCTTGAAGACTATCAACCGAAAGAGGGCCGGTTTGAAATTCCCGATTTGCCCGGCTTGGGAATTGAGCTGAATGACAAGGCCCTCGCAGATTCTCCAAAGGTGGTGGTCAAATAATGGAAAGCGGCTGCCCCCCTGAAGACGAGAGGATGTGATAAGAATTCATTATCTCTATGTTGCTACCAGGGCTTTCTTGACTATTACCAAACGTGAGTTCTTGGGGAGGCGTTCGAGGATCTTTAATATATGATCCGTCACTAGTTTGTCAGCCTTTATGGGATCGTGTTCCGATATGGCCTGAAAGATGTCCTTATGTGAATCATAGGATATTTTCATGTGCTGCGCGTTGAATACGATTTCAGGAATAATATTCCTGTATAACTCTAGGTTGACCATTTCCACACTGCGAAGTATACGGCTGCCGCTGGCGTCGGCGATAAGCGAATGAAATTTTAAATCCAGTTCGGTATATCGGCTTACCTCCTCGCCTGCGACAGCCTCGCCTTGTTCGGACAGGTTGTTTCTGAGGTGGGTGATTTCCCGTTTTTTGATATTCAAGGCGGCTAACCGCACAATGGATCGTTCAACCGTATAGCGTGCCGAGATAATGTCGGCCGCGTCCTTCTTTGAATCTTTTTTTATATCTTCAAAAATCTGTAAAGTGGCCGAACGCGCCCGATTGGATTCAATAACCGTCCCAAGCCCCTGTTTTGCGGTCAGGATTCCGACGGTTGCCAAACGGTTGACGGCCTCCCGAACCGTATTTCGACTAACACCCATCTCTTTCGCCAATTTATCCTGAGATGGCAATAGATCTCCTGTCTTATAATGCATTGAAGTAATACGTTCATGAAGGATGTTAAAGACTTCATCCGTTAGGCTGGTTCGGTGTAAGTTCATACAATGTCCTTGGTAATCTATTTCATGATTTTGAGACCAAGATAATCGGGCAACAAGACAGATCCGTCAAGCGGGATAACAAGCGGCCACCCTTCCGAAATGAGGAGAAAATCCTCAAGGATAAAATGTCCTATACATTATGGGACAAAACCTATAAGAATTTGTTTTTTCAAAAAAAACTATAGATAAGTTCGCCCTTTGAGTCAAGGGAAAAGTGTCTGAAATATAAGAGGGTGTGTCGATCCAGTAACATCTTTTCATTATGATATCAGCCGATTAATAGAAAGGAGCAGAACAATGACTGTAGCGAAGATTGAAACGCTTCACTGTGATGCCGGCTGGCGTAATTACCATTTCGTCAAACTCACGACCGATGGAGGGGTCCTTGGCTGGAGCGAATACGATGAAGGCTTCGGATCACCAGGTGTCACCGCCGTTATTAAACAGCTTACAGAGCGAGTCATCGGAAAGCGGGTCTATGATCACGAGCGGATCTATTCTGAATTGTTTTCTCTTACCAGACCGGCTGCCGGGGGCGTGGTCGGAGAGGCTCTCGGCGCCATAGAAAACGCCCTTTTGGATGCCAAAGCAAAAAAGTTGGGCATACCCTGCTACGATCTCCTCGGAGGCAAGCTGCGTGATCGGATTCGGCTTTATTGGTCCCATTGTGCGACCTGGCGGATTCACCAGCCTGAATATTACACCCCTGCGATTACGGACCTTGAAGGCGTCAAGGCAATGGGGGCTGAGGTTCGAGAAAAGGGTTTCACCGCACTCAAGACCAATACCTTCACCTATGAAAAGGGCCTGGCGCGGGGCTGGGTGCCCGGTTTTGGAATCCCTTTTGAACCGGGGCGCAACGTCGAAAGGGCATTATTGCGTGATATCAGAACTCACCTGGAATCGTTTCGAGAAGGTGCGGGGCCGGATATGGACATCATGATTGATCTGAACTTCAACAGCTCCACGGAAGGCTACTTGAAGATCCTACGCGAGATCGAAGATCTCGACATGTTCTGGGTGGAACTGGACAGCTACGATCCGGATGCCCTTGCCTATATCCGCAGCCAAAGTTCACACCCCATCAGCTCCTGCGAAACATTGTTCGGCTTGCGTGAATTCTTACCCTACTTCAGGGCCCGGGCCATGGACGTGGCGATCATCGACGCGGTATGGAACGGTGTCTGGCAATCAATGAAGATAGCTGCTTCTGCGGAGGCCCATGAAGTAAACGTGGCCCCCCATAACTTCTACGGCCACTTGAGCACGATGATGAACGCCCATTTCGCAGCGGCTGTGCCCAATCTCAGAATCATGGAGATCGATATTGACAGGCTCCCATGGGACCATGAACTTTTTACCCATCTTCCCGAGATTGAAGACGGGCATCTGGTCATTCCTGATCGACCGGGCTGGGGAACCGAACCCGATGAAGAAGCCATGCGCCACAGACCGCCAAAAGGAGGGTCTGGTTTACTCAATTGGAAGGATCAATAAGCCTAATATCATCAGATACATTGTCATACAGGTCTTTGCTTAGATAAGCAGCCCTTCGATTGACATAGGTATCCATTATTTCGAGTCAATCTCTATGGCGTTGCTGTAATCAGAGACAGCCTTGTCATACTGGATAATATTTCCAAAAACGGTTGACAAGGGAAAACTCGGGGTGGTGGGGAGGGACTTGCGGACAAAAAAAGGGGATCAGGCGTCAACCTGATCCCCTTTGTCATTTTTTCTG
>CAZGIZ010000271.1:0-3603 GCA_964526655.1 uncultured Desulfobacteraceae bacterium
CCTGTGCCATTGATATTGAGGAAGTCACGGGTATTAGAATCAACGCTAAAGACAGGATTCCAACTACAACTTTCCACGAAAAACATCTCTTTTTCATGCTAAAACCCTCCTCGATAAAAGTTTATCCCCCCTATTTGGTAAAGGGGATTAAATAATAAAAAAGGACAATAGTCAAGCACTTTTTTCTTTTTTTCATTTTTTTTATCTTTTATTTCGCTCAATAAGAGCCTGCACTATGCTACATTATTGACACACTTTTTTTACAATTGATAGACATCGAAATAAATGTTAATTGATGCCGTGAAAAAAATCAACAAAAAAATATTTTAAAAGTACGATAAATTTTAATGAGAAGCAAATCAGGCTTTTCGTTATTAGGACTGATAATACCATAATCTATCAGGAGGAGGATTATATGAAAAAAGAAAGGATGTTTCTTGTTCTATTCATTTTATCAATTTGTCTCTTTATGGCGGCTTGTGCCACTGACAGAACAGCTGCGGATCTGGTATATTATGTCAATCAAGACCTCTTGGGAATCGCAGATCTTGAGAAGGAGGCACTTGCGGATTATGCATCTGTTACCGGAGATAACTACACAACTGACCAGAAGGTTTATGAAGAATTGAAGAATTACGTCATCCCTTTGTATGGAAGGTTCCTTGATGAACTGCGGGGTATCAATATAGGGAATGAAAAGATAAGAAAGGTGCATGGAGTTTATGTTAGCGGTGCGGAGCTCCTCTATGACGGGTTCAAGACCAAAATGATGGGCATTGAAATGGATAACGAGGATGTTATCATACAGGGGAATGAGAAAATCGAAAAGGGCCGTGATGAAGTAAATAGATGGCGTACGGAGCTCTTTGAGCTATATAAAAAGTATGGGGTTGCGGAGGTGAAGGAAAAGAAATGATGTTAAAAGGTTAGAGGAATGCTTCGCTTGAGGATCACTTCGTTTAAGGAGCATCCCACCCAGTGTTCATCCGAAAATTGATTTTTTCGGATTCACGCTATTGGCAAAAACCTTTAATAACATGGGTTTGGCTTACGGCTAATTGCTTACCGCTTAATACTGTAACTATCATGACAAAACAGACTAAATACATCTTCGTGTGTCAGAGCTGCGGTCATCAGGCCCCGAAATGGATGGGACGCTGCCCCGATTGCGGTCAATGGAACAGTTTTGTGGAAGAGACTCAGGAATCGGGTGACAGAACGGGTAAGCCCTCTATCATGACAAAGCCCCAGACCATTGATTCCATATCCATTGATCCGGAGCACAGGCTTAAGACCGGTATCATTGAGCTCGACCGCGCCCTTGGCGGTGGACTGGTTCCGGGATCTCTATTGCTGCTTGGAGGCGACCCCGGAATAGGGAAATCAACCCTCATCCTCCAGGCAGCCGGCGGTTTTTCCAGTCAGGGGCTAAAATCCCTTTACCTTTCAGGAGAAGAATCTCCCCAGCAGATAAAATTAAGGGCAGAACGCCTTTCCATACATTCTGAGAATCTCTTTATTGTTACGGGAACCCGATTAGAAGATCTCTTTGAAATGATGGCAGGCCTAAAGCCCGATCTCCTGATTGTGGACTCTATTCAAACGACATACACGGACGCCCTCCCATCGGCCCCGGGCAGTGTGGGTCAGCTTAGGGAGGTCTCATCGCGTCTCCTCAGGTGGGCCAAGGAGACTAACACCCCCACATTCCTTATCGGTCATGTAACCAAGGACGGCTCAATTGCCGGCCCGAAGGTCCTGGAGCATCTCGTAGACACTGTCCTCTATTTTGAAGGTGACAGCAGCCACGTCTTCAGGATAGTGCGGGCCGTAAAGAACCGTTATGGTTCCACCAATGAGATAGGGGTTTTTGAGATGAAAGAGACGGGATTGGCCGAGGTGGGGAATCCCTCCAGGATCTTTCTGGAAGAGAGGCCCGAAGGAGTAGCCGGCTCCGTAGTAATCCCCTTTCTCGAAGGCACCAGGCCAGTCCTATTAGAGATTCAGGCCCTTGTCGGGCCGAGCCCCCTGGGAATGCCCAGAAGGACCGCGATCGGTGTTGACCACAACCGTATTTCCCTTCTCGTTGCTGTCTTAGGGAAGAGAGTAGGAATGGAGATGGGAGACCAGGATATTTTTGTCAACGTAGCCGGGGGCTTGAAGGTGGATGAACCTGCCGCGGATCTGGGGATCGTGTCGGCCATGATTTCAAGCTTTCTTGATAAACCAATTGCGGCTGACACAATCATATTCGGCGAAGTCGGCCTGGCAGGCGAGGTCAGGGGGGTAAGCCGGCCTGAAGTGAGGATAAAGGAGGCGAAAAAGCTGGGGTTTGTTAGATGCCTCCTCTCAAAGAATAACATGGAGAACTGTGAAGCCATATCAGGCATGAAACTGATAGGCCTCGACTCGGTTGGAGAATTAATGGAAGTGCTTTTTTAGGCTCTTTATTAAAGAGCCTAAAAAAGGAGCACTGCGTTAAAGGAGCGCTTCGCTTGAGGAGCATCCTGACGGGGCAGGATTTGAGGAGCACTGTGTTCTAGGAGCATCTTGCTGAAGGCAGGATTTGAGGAGCACTATGTTTGAGGAGCGCTTCGCTTGAGGAAGAGAGCCCTACAAATATTTCAGATTTTTCTTTTTAGGGAGTTTATGAGACCATGCAGCTTGCGATCTATATTTTCGGCCTGTTTTTTTGATATTTACAACATGTTCCTCCTCCATTAATCTTCTACGCTTCATTATCTCCGCTAATGTCAAAGTTTCAAAAAGAGAACCCTCTGAAATATATAAGAATTGTATGAACTCTTTTTTGTATTGTCTCCCTTTTCCTTCCGCAATATTTTGAGCGACGCTGCATACCGCAGCTTCCATCTGACTTACAAGCCGAATATATTTATTTGCGGGGAAACTCTCCAATAGCCCAAGTACATAGTCAGAAAAATCGACTGCAAGTTGCTAGATCTCAAGTTTTTCAAATGGAAATACGAATGTTGTGTCCTTTTTAGTCATCTTTCATTCCTCCTCAAACGAAGTGATCCTCAAGTGAAACGCTCCTCCAGCGAAGCGCTCCTCAAACATAGTGCTCCTTTAACGCAGTGATCCTCAAGCGAAGCACTCACTTTTGTTATTCCCGCCACCTCACCAAATCACCCAAGGGCACTCTTTCTGACCTGGCCCGGTTAATCTTCGCGTCAGGGTCAACATATCCCACGGCGATGCCGATAATTACTTCCTTCTCATCCGCCAGGTTCAAAAACTCTTTTATCTCATCATCAAATGCAGTTATAAGACCGATAGGGCACGTACCCAGTCCGAGGCCGTGGGCCGCCAGGACAAGATAGCCTACAACGATGCCGATATCCGTCTTGCGGGCGCTGGAAAATACCCGGTCCAGGGTGATGATAACAGCAGTGGGCGCGCCATAAAAATTACAACTCCCCTCGTTAATAAATTCCTGAAAAGGGATATCTTCCGGGAGACCGGGCATCATGCAGTCAAGGAGGCCCTTCTGTCGTTCGATAAAATAATCGGGAAGGGGATCCTTCGCGCCAGGCCCACATGAGATATTTCTCTCTCTCATCCTCTTGACCAGCAGCCTGCTCA
>CAZGIZ010000272.1:0-3600 GCA_964526655.1 uncultured Desulfobacteraceae bacterium
CGGGAACGGCAGGGTCTGGTGGAACTCTTTTTGAGATAGGGCTTGAAAAAAAGAAGTCGGCCTTCGCTATGGCTCCAAAGCCCGGTCCTATTGGCCAGGATATTTACAAGGACTTCGGGCTGTTGAAGGTTAGAGATAATAGTGTTATTATAAAAATATTATCAAAGAGAATCGGAATTTCATTTGGGAGATGATAGAGGGGGAAATACCATGGTATTGAATCCAAAACCCGTAGGACCCAGGCCGTCCAGACATAAACCCCATGAGATAAGGACCTATAAAAGGGTGGGGGATGTGGAGCTTAAGGCCCATATCTTTTTCCCGGAGGACTTCTCCGAGAGCGACAAACGACCCGCCTTTGTTTTTTTTCACCCCGGGGGGTGGGAGCAGGGAGAGCCGGAATGGGGCTACGGCATATGTCATCGTTACGCCTCACTCGGCATGGTAGCCATATCCTTTCAATACCGGCTGTCGTCCATGGGGGGATTCAGTCCTTTGGACGGCCTCTCCGACGTCAGGTCTGCCATAAAATGGACGAGACAGGAAGCCGGCGAACTGGGCATTGATCCGGCCCGTGTGGTGGCAGGAGGTATATCAGCGGGCGCCCACCTGGCAGCATGCGCGGCAGTTCTCCGGGAACCGGCTGATCCGGGCGAGGATTCCGGTTTGAGCCCCATGCCGGATGCCCTTGTGCTGCAGTCAGCCCCGGTTAATCCGGTCACGGACACGCATTTTAAAGAGCTCCTCCAGGAAAGGGAGAAACCGGAGAATTGCTCACCCGCGCATCATGTGAGACCCGGCCTGCCTCCCATGTGCTTTATTCACGGTACCGCGGACGAGATCGTCCCCTTTGACTCCGTGAAAGAGTTTGCCGCAGGGATGCGTGAGGCCGGAAACCGGTGCGAGCTGCATCCCTTTGAAGGGACCGACCACTTTTTCACGAATAATCCTGATCCGGCCAGGGTTTGGGACTTGATCGACCGTTTCCTGGCAGACCTGGGATATCTGTGATCAATTCGCCTGAGGCGAACAAGCGATCAATTGTCAATTGTTAATTAATAATTATCAATTAACAATTAAAGGACAGGGGACGGAAAAAGGGGAGGGTGCTTATCATTTCTTTATAAGCTTGGAGGGAAGACTCTTTTCCAGGAGGTCAAGGACTTCCGGGACACGCCTTTTGGGGAAAGTGAACTGGATTTTGCGTTCCCCTTTTGTGGGCCCTGAGATGTGGAATCTCACACGCGCCTTCAAGAGGCCGCGGATCAGTTCAATGGAAGTTATTTCATCGTAGGGTATCTGGAAGTTGAAGCGGTGATAATTTGCCAGTTCATCAAGGCCATTCTCCTCGTAAAACCGGCGCCTCTCTTCTGCCAGCTTTATCCTCGCGGATCGTTCATCCCTGACCCCAAGCCGGCCGCCTAAGAAGATTCCGGCAACAGACAGGTTAACGGGCATATCCAGCGGGTGCTGAACAATGAGGGCAATTACCCTTTCCGTGGTAAAGAGGAGGTCATAGACGGTATCATAGGTGTGTCCGGCTACCCTGTTAAAAAATCCGATTTCTTTTTCGATTCGCTCGCTCATTCTTAAACAGCCTTCCCTCTGTCTACTATTTTTTGTCTTTTTATTATTGATTGTCAATTGATAATTGTTAATTGACAATTTGTAACTGTCTTCCGTCGTCTGTCCTCCCTGGCACGACGAAGCCCCTGGCGCCCGTCCTTCGTAGCAGAGCTACTGCGGAGGATGGAAAGGCGGCTGTCCTCCGGATTTAATACCCTATTTTCCCCTCCATTTCAAGGTACCCGGATTTGAGGCCTTGGGCTTTTTCCCTTGACAATGGGGCCCTTTTGGCAATATTGATAGGTTTAATATATAAAACACTTGTTTTGTAAGGAAAACTTAAAATAGAAGACGCAAAAAAGACATCAGGAGAAAGGTATATAGTGCCGGCCGTGGACCAGGCTATACGCGTGCTGCTCTCTCTGGCGGGGTCCGGTTCTTCCAGCATGAGTCTCACGGCGATCTGCGCCAGGGTGGGCATACACAAAAGCAAGGCCTTTTCCATCCTGCACACCCTCCAGCGGTACAGCCTTATACAGAAGAACGGGAGAAAGAAAGGCTATTCCCTCGGACCCGGGCTGATTACCATGTCCCGAAGGGTGCTTGACAACTTCAACGTCTCTGTCCTTGCCAGGCCTGTCCTGGAAAGGTTGGCGGAAAAGGCGCGCGGGACGGCGATCCTGGGGATGATCGAGGAAGACAATGTCTTTGTGGTGGCAAAGCAGGAGGGTGACCGGGATATTGACGTGACGGTCCGCGTGGGTCATCGATTCCATATCACATACGGCTCTCATGGGAAGGCGATCGCGGCGCACCTCCCTGAGGATGAGCTGGAGCGCCTGCTGAAGCAAGATAAACTCTATTTCCACGGCAGGCCCGAAAACTTTGACAGGAAAAGACTCGAGGGGGAGATGAAAAGATGCCGGCGGGACGGGTTCGCCCTCGACCTGGGAGAGATGAAAAAAGGGGTCAATACCGTGGCAGCGCCCGTGCTGGGCCTGAACGGGAGTCCCATAGGCTATATAGTGGTGATGGGCCTTTTCCCGGTAAAGACCGCGCGCCAGATGGGGCCCCCCGTCGCTGAGGCCGCAAGAGAATTGTCACGGCATCTGGGAGGGAGGACTGAATGAAAGCCGGGGTGCTTACCAGGCTACTTCTTATACACGGGTTTTCTCTTCTCCAGAAACGCCGTAATTCCCTCCTTTGCTGCATCGAGGCAGGCTATTTCTCCTGAACCCAGATAATTGATCTCGAGGGCCTCTGTCAGACTTCCGGCCTTTGCGGCTTCCCTTATTGTCTTCGCAATAATCATGACCGCCTCTTTGCTCAGGATCAGGTCCCCGGCCTTTGGCTCCTCGGGAATCTTCATGTCCGGAATCTCGACAGGGTCTCCTGGGGTTGCCGCGATTTTTCCCTGTAACCGGTTCACCTCCTCGACCGCGGCCATGATCATCTCCCTGTAGTCCTCCTTGATGCTTTTGACCATGCCTATATCAGCGGCCTCTTTGGCCGTGAGCTTTTTTCCAAAACAGATCATCTCCTGAAAAAGGCCCGCGTTCTCCGGCCATTTTCTGAAGGGGATGACACATCCTCCCAGTCCGGGGAGAATTCCCAGGGTTATCTCAGGGAATTGGAACATTGCGTTATTCAGCGCCACCATACCATGGCACCTCAAGGCGATCTCAAATCCCCCGCCCAGGGCCATCCCGTTCACGGCGGCCACGACGGGCTTTTCCATCTTATCCATGTAATGGAGCAAGGCGGAAGGATTTCTGGAATGTTGAGCCGCGGCCTCCATGTCGCCAAGGACCTTGGGGAAGTCGCCGATATCTGCCCCGGCGCTGAAGGCCCTTGTGCCATATCCTGTGATGACATAACCCTTGACGGATGGGTCGTTCTCATATTTTTTGAAAATGGAAAGGATCTCATCATTCAGGTCTTTGTTAATGGCGTTCATGGCCTGGGGTCGCCTTATGGTGAGGATCTTGACCCCGTCGATATCGTCTTCCAGGATGTATCTATTAAAGTCCTGAT
>CAZGIZ010000273.1:0-3532 GCA_964526655.1 uncultured Desulfobacteraceae bacterium
AGGATGTGGCCTATCATCTGGGCAGGTATGCGGCCGGGCCAGTCATCCCCGAAACGATGGTCCACATCGTTGAAGTACCAGTTATCCCAGGTGCGGAGCCCCCAGCCCAGGGCCTGGAAGCGCTCCTGGTCCGCCTTCCCTTCCAGGGCAATGGACCAGATCAGGGGCTCTGGGCATTTCATCTCCTCTGCCACCTTATGAACAGGCTCGCCCTTTTCCAGGGCCCTTTGAACGGATCCAACAAGACCCGGATTTTCAAAATATCTGAGGGGAGTCTTTCTGTCCCTTCCCAATCGTGAGGCAATCCTGTCAACTGGAATGTCCAATCTATGCATCAGGAAAATTTTAGTCTTAAGGCCCGGGCTAATGCTTATTCGGGCCCGGTCGAATTCCTCATGATTTTCCCTTTTGGCCGCCTTAAGGGCAATGTCTTCAATCTCCCTGGCGCTCAGGTCTTTGAGATCGACTTCCTTAAGCCTTTGAAACTCCTGTTCCGAGGCATCTTTTAGTCTTTTCAATGCCCTTGTCTGAGACCGGTTGAGCTGGTGTTGGATTGAAACCCCCTGGATGTCCTCACAAAAGTCCGTTACCAATGGCAGGTCATTTTCGTAAAAAGATCGCCATTTCAATGGCTTAGGCAGATTTTTAAAGCTTTTTTCAACACGGCGCATAAATTTATGCGCCGTATGTATTAAGTCATTTCCTGGGCTGTATCCTCTGGCCTGAATGTGTTCTGAGGCTTTAAGTTTTCCTAACAAGGCCTTTACCCTGTTGGCCGCATCCTTCCCCATTGAGACATATTCCTTATCCTTGATCAGCTCCGAATCAACGATATCCACTATGTACTCAACCGTTTCTATGGCGGAGAGGTCCTCACGCTGCAGGTTTTCCGTGGCCGCCACGCGGCGGGCTTTATGGTCGTTGGCCCTGATAACCCTTGCCTCTATAGTTTCCAGGTCCGTGTAGTCCCTGACGGCCCTCCACCGCCTTTCGCCTGCAATGAGCTGAAAGCGGCCGTTACAGGATCGGACTACAATGGGCTGAATAAGGCCGTCACGGACTATGCTCAGGGCAAGCTCCTTGAGCTTGTCCTCGTCCATATATTTTCGGTGTTGAAAAGGGGAAGGGTCAATTTTTTGGACATCGATTAATTCCATGACACTCTCCATGTTCAAGTCATACAATCGCTTCGCGATTCTATATAATGCGGCCTGTCTGCCTCCGGCAGGCTTCGCCGCTCAAAAAGGGAAATTCCTAAGCTATCAAGTTATTCAAGTCATATTCTTCAGTGGGTGGAGGTTTCTGTAGGGATGGGCCTATTTTCAGCAATTCACGTGCCAGATGCTTGTCAGAATGGGTTACTATTCAGAAGAGGGTTGCAAAACCCTTGATTCCCAAGGGTCCTTGGTTGGTTTAATGGAATGAATGAATCGATCTCGGAACAAATAAGGAGTGCTTTTAGATCCCCCCGATGCACATAATAAAGTGCCCCCTGCACCTTATCCAGGGCATGGACATGGTGTTAACAACTAAAATTGATACCATATGGGGAGTCATGATTGAAAGAGGAGGTTCATCCATGTCAGGTTACTGCGGAAAGTCTACTATATATAAGGGGAATGGATCTATTTTAGTAAATAATCAGGAAGTTATGCCGTATTTTTTCATTTTGCGCCACAGGGTGGTGCGATCAATGTTGAGCTCATGGGCACTCTTCCCCCTGTTCCAGTTATGCCTCCTCAATGTCTCCTGAATCCGGTTCCTTTCACTGTCTTCAAGTGTTGAATCCAGATCCGTTTCAGGGCCTGCCAATGGCTCCGGCTGGAAGGAGGCCTTTTGCAGGAAAAGAGGGAGGTGTCTTGGCTTAATGACCTTTTCCTGACAAATGATAAGGGCGTGTTCCAGGATATTTTCCAGCTCTCTGATATTGCCGGGATAGAAATAGTTGAGGAGTATGGACATGGCCTCTTCTGATATCCTTTTGGCGCTGGCTTCTTTTACAATACTCAGTCTTTTTAAAAAATGATCAATCAGCAGCGGGAGGTCTCCCTTGCGGTCCTTCAAGGGAGGAAGTTCCAGCCTGATAACATTGATGCGGTAGAACAGGTCCTCGCGAAACTTCTTTTCCTCAACAAGCTGCTCCAGTCCCCGGTTTGTCGCGGCTATGATTCGTACATCCACATGGGTCGTTTTCCGGCTGCCCAGGGGATAAAACTCCTTGTCTTCCAGGACCCTAAGGAGTTTGGCCTGGAGCGACAGGGGGAGATCTCCGATCTCATCCAAAAAAATGGTCCCGCCGTCCGCCTCCTGAAAACGGCCGGGCTTGTCCCGGTCGGCCCCCGTGAAGGCCCCTTTCACATATCCGAACATCTCGGATTCAAGGAGGTTGTCGGGCAGGGCCGCGCAGTTGACCTTGATAAAGGGCTTTTTGGCGCGCTTGCCGGAATTGTGTATGACCTTGGCCAAGAGATCCTTTCCCGTGCCCGTTGGGCCCTCCACAAGCAGGGTTGTGTCGCTCTGGGCAACGACCGAGGCAAACTCGAAGATCTTCTGCATGCTGGGGTCCCTGCCGATCATGTCCCCGAAGATAAAGCTCTTGCTGATCTCTCGATTGAGTTGAAGAATCAGGGAAAGGTCCTGGATGGTCGCCAGCCCCCCGACTATACGCCCCTGTTCGTTTTTCAGGGCCATGCAGTTGGCCTGGATGGGAATGGAGCGTCCGTCTTTTGCGATCAGAAAGAGCCTCTTGTCTGATCGGGGCCTTCCGTCCTCAACGGACTGTCGCAGCAGCGTCATCCCCTCGCCGGAATCCTCACCAAGGATGATGGAGCACGGCTTTCCCAGGATCTCCTTCCTGTCATAGCCCGTAATGGATTCCGCCCTGGTGTTGAAGAAGGTAATGTGACCTCCCCTCGTTATGGTGAAGACGCCCAGATCCAGATTATCCAGGATTATCTTCAGTCTCCTTTCGTCGTATCGTATCCTGTTGACCAGGTCTTCGAAGGCGGAATGGTCCTGGAAGATTTCCACGCATCCTGAGATATTCTTATCCTTGTCAAAAAGGGGGGTGACTACCTTTGTTATGAGCCGCTTTTCGTTGTTGAGGTCGAGGATCTCCACTTCAAAACTGAGAGACCTCTGCTCAGCCTCCACTGCCTCGTAAAACTTGCATTCGCCCTTGCACAGATCGTTTCGAAAGATCTGGTAGCAATATTTCCCTATAACGTCTTCACGCTTGAGCCCGGTAAGGGCCTGAACCGACCGGTTAAAGGACGTGATTCTCCGTTTGGCGTCAACGGTAAAGACACCTATGCTCAGGTCATCAAACAGTGTCTGGAAATGATCATAAAGGATGAGTTTTTCTTTGGTGTCTTCCTTTTCAGGCATAGCGCTATTTCCTGGGTAGAGTCTTGATGGAATGTATCATAATCAAAGGAGATTTTACAAGGAGGGCGACAATTCTTCAGGAATTTTCGGTCGGATGCAGGCGTTCGGGTTTTTGTTTTCGTCTTTACCCTGAGCCCTGGGCCTT
>CAZGIZ010000274.1:0-3524 GCA_964526655.1 uncultured Desulfobacteraceae bacterium
CTGCTCTCTGGCCGCGCACAGCTCAGCCGCGAAGGCCAGATGGAGCAGTAAAAACGCAATGATAACTAAATATATTTTTCTCATCTCGAAAAATTTTCCCTCTTCCCCCTAACAGGTCGCTGAAAAAGTCCTTGTTTTCAGCAACCTGCTAATTATGGACGCCAATCATCGGTCAATTCCACACTCCCGCAATTTTATCATTGCAATAGCCACATCTGCCGTTCTTTAAGTGCATTTCCGTGACAAAGAAGCTGTTACGGACGATTATCGCCCTGCCGCATCCAGGGCAGTAGGTGTTGTTTCCGGGATGACCGGGGACATTACCCACGAATGGATAGTGAATCCCGTGTTCAAGGGCTATTTCACGAGCACGTTCGAGCGTCGAGATTGGTGTGGGAGGGAGGTTCAGAAGCTGGTAGTCCGGATGGAAGCGCGTGAAATGCACTGGTACGTCGGGTCCAAGTTCGCCGGCGATCCACTCTGCAAGGGCTTTCAACATCGGTTCTGAGTCGTTCAGTGTCGGAACGACGAGGTTCACGATTTCAAGATGCCTGCCGCTGCGGCTAACCTGCTTAATGCTGCGCAGCACGGGCTTCAATTCGGCAAAACAGACCTTCCGGTAGAAGTCTTCGCTGAATCCCTTCAGGTCAATCTTGATAGCGTCCAGGACGTCACACATCTCGCTCAAGGGGTCCGGGTTCATAAAGCCGCAGCTTACAAGGACACTGTGCAACCCCTGTGGACGGGCAATCCGGGCTATATCGGTCAGGTACTCGGTGAAGACCGTCGGTTCGTTATAGGTAAAGGCAATGACCGGTGCCCCTCTGCCGGATGCCGATTTCACAATAGCTTCAGGTGGAGTGTAGTCTACCTCATAGTCCTCCGGTCGGATCTGGGAAATCTCCCAGTTCTGGCAGAACCTGCAGTGAAGGGGGCACCCGGAAGTGGCCAGTGAATAGGCGGCGGCGCCCGGCAGGAAATGGTAAAAGGGCTTCTTTTCTATGGGGTCAATGTGGATGGATATCGGCCGGCCGTAGACCAGGGTGCGCAGTTCGCCCTTTAGGTTAAATCGGGTATGGCATTTGCCACGGTCGCCATCGGGAATCATGCAGCCCTGGGCGCATAGGAGGCATTTGACGACCGACTCCTTGTGCCGGGGAGGTTTTGCCGGGTCAACCGAACCATCATCGTGGCACTTCAGACAGTCGCCGGCAGTCCCTGTTGTGGAGATCCAGTATCTGGCGCGAGGTGCGGCACGTATGAGGTCCTGGAGCCGGTCGCCGGCGAAGGCGCTGGGAACCTCCCCCCTCAGCACACCTCGTACCCACATGGGGCTTGACGTCACCATGGCGGATCCGCCGGCTACAAGACCGCATCTCGCCACTACCTTCAGAAAATGACGCCGGCTAATGGGTTGTGCAGCCATCCCTTGAACCTCCAAATCTTAATAGATTATAATAATGGCATCGCTGCAATTAGTCAACAACCCCAAAATCCATCAAATATTCATTTCATTTTTTCGTTAGCATCTTCCAGCGAGGCAAACCCATATTGCTTCATCATATACAAAAGGGTTATGGCCGATCCGTTGATATTTTCCGACTGCTCCTTTTGAATATGGTCCAGATAGACCTCCAGTGTCCTTAAGGAATATGTGGCCAGCTCTCCCCTGAGATAGGTCTCCATCGAAGTCACACCAAAGGAATCCTCGGTGCTGAAGAGCGGCCTGCCCCTTTTGATAATATAGGGATATTTCTCAAGGAGTTCCTGTTCCCACCCCAACACAATCTTCACGATCTTCTCCATCAGCTCAGTCGCTTTGGGATCAACAGGCGGCAGCAGGTGCTCGATTCGAGCGTACTCCGATGGCGAGGTGGAGCGCATCATTCGGCCGTATTTCTCGGTGATCAGATTTCTTCCGGACCCTTCGGCTTCTTTGAGGTCACCGAGATAGCTCTCCAGCGTTGCGTCTGACCAGCTTGTTGACTGGCCGGCCCTCATGATCCTGAAGGTCTTTAAATCATCCTGACAGGCGGCCCTCCCTCCAATATTGGGGACATCCTGGAACATCTTCCACTCCAACTCGATGATACTGTCGATCATATCCTCTCTTGTAGTCACGCTGTCTCCCTTCCTAAGGGTTATCTGGTAACGGTAAACCTCCGGCGAAGCTCGTCATCTATGATCCGGCTGTGCACGCTATGTCCGTGATCCAAAAGGAAATCGCTGGCCGAATCGGTGAGGCCTTGGGATCGAAGTTCCTGGATGATAACTGCACATGCCGCTTCCACCATAACCGGCTTTTCCTTAATATCGATCGGGGCGATCAAATCGATAATCCTTGAATACGCCCACTCTCCCATCAATGGAAGGTCCTTTACGGCGCGATGCATCCATTTATAGAACGGCTCGTATCTCTTATTGAGAAGGAATATCAGAGACATGGTTTCGGCGCAAAACTCCGCAAGCGCCCAATGCGCTGCAAAAAGTTCTCCCCGCTTAAGAGACCGGGGCAGGTTGTATTGGCCGGATTGAGCAATGGTAAAGCAGCGGGAGGCAATTTTCTTGAGACGGACGTCCTCCGGGTAAAAGGCCAGCAGCGTCTGACGCCATTGGCTGAACTGCCCCAACTTGTCCGAAAAAACCTGACCATTGGTGCACACAGCCAGAGAAGATCCGGGAATGGGAAGCCATTCCTTGATTGTGACTGGAGGGTGATCCAGTCCTGTATAGGTAGCGTAGAAGGTCTCTATAGGGCAAACCCCGACCCTGATCTCCTCGCCCGGGCTGGAGTGACGGGGCCCGAATCCCTGAAATACCTTCGGCAACTCGTCATAGGCCTTCTCTAAATCCTTCCCGTATTTCCGGTAATCATCTGCGGTTAACCACATGCAAAAAGCGGGGCCCCAATCGTGATCCCTGGATATGTCGTCATCAAATCCGAAGCATTCTGATCCCGGACCGACAAATCCCACGGCAATACGATCAACAAGCTCCGGGAATCTCTCCCGGAGCATTGGCGCCCCCAGATGATCATAGTATTCCTTCGCCAAAAGGAGTCCCTTCATAATTCTTTCCTGCTAATGGGGAATTTGAGATATCTTTTGGAGATCATACCCTTACCCAATCTTTTGAAACGAGAATAATATGCCATATAAGCCATTGTTTTTAAACCTGGAATATCTCAAGGGCTACCGCTATCTGGCATTTCAGCGGCGCCTGGAACAATGGTCGCATTGCCATAATAAAATCAGTATAAAAGGCCTGCTATTTGTCCATTGAATAAGTGCTTGATAATAAAGGATATAAATAATATTATTCGATTTTTGAGCGCCGTCCAATAAATTTATTGGACAGGAGAAAAAAGCCAAAAAATATTCCGCTAACTATCTGATATTATTGGTATCATAGCGATATACCCCGTTAACAACAACGGACTTTTGTAAATTTTTTTATTTATCACATCATAGGTTCTTCCGGTTAATGAGTACGAATTTAATCGGTTCACGGCATTTTCTGAATCC
>CAZGIZ010000275.1:0-3486 GCA_964526655.1 uncultured Desulfobacteraceae bacterium
CCCCCTGGTCCACCTTTCAGGCACGGCCCCTTCTTCATTCACGGATGCGGCCTCATTCAGGTATTTAAAAAAGAGATTATTGATCTCATCTATGGGAAGATATCCCAATTTGTCCATGAAATGGGTCATATCCGTAAGGTATTTTGAGGGGCAGTCGGATGTGGGGTGCTTCCTGCTGCCGCAATAGAAGCAGGGGGGATTCTGTCCCTGTATCAGGGCCTTCTGATACAGGAAACGATGTGACTTGCTTACAGGGCGGTCACCGGGAATTACCTTATAAAATGACTGGGACTGGCTTTCCTCAACGTTCAGGTTAATGGAGGGATTACCTGCCTTCAGGTTTTTATGGACAGCGGCGGATATGTAGATTTCCCCGGGTTCTATCTCCTGCCAGTTGATCTTGAGTGCATCCAGGTGGAGCCTGCCGGCCCTGAGATAGGGGCCCGAATCTATGACGATCTGGACGGGAAGAAAGTCTGAGGCGTTTCGCCCCATATTCAAGGTCAGAAATTTGATTACATTCCTTGCATAGGCCAGGGAAAGATGGACATCCTTAAGGATCAGGGCCACGGACTTGTCAGGGAGCAGTTTTTCAGCGACAAGCCTGTTTTCAGACCATAAATTCCTCTTATTCCTGATCATGCCTTGCCATATTTCATTAAAACCTTTCAGGCCCAGGTTCCAGGCGGGCTTTAAGTAGAGCAGGGTCTTCATGTCCGGTTCAAGAAGAATGGTCTCGTCCCAGATGACCTTGAAAATGGTAAATCCGTTTATGACTTCCTGCTTGTTTTCGATCTTGATCGGGGCGAAATTGATGGAAGAAAGGCCCTCGACCTGGTTGTAGACCTCCTGGGATATGAAGATCTGGTCTCCTTGAACAAGGGGAAGAAATTTTGCCGCCATATTCACCACGTCCCCGAATATGTCCCTTTCTTCAATGATGCCGTCCCCGAAGTGGATGAAGATCCTGATGTGGATCTGATCCTGTTTCCTCATGGGTTTGTAATAGTTACTAAAGCTCTGTTGTATTTTGACGGCTGACTTGACGGCCTCCCTGGGGTTAAGGAAGTAGGCCATGATGGAGTCCCCCAGGACCTTTACAAGGGCACCCCCGAATTCGCTGATCACGGGCGAGGCGAGGTCCTGGTGTAGCTTGAGCATCTTTCTGCCCGCGATATCCCCGTGCGTCTTGAAGTAATTGGATGAACCGACGATATCAGTGAAAAGGACGGCCATTTTTTTGACGGAGTCCTTCGGATAATCATCGATCGGCTTTGGGGGAGTGAACCCCTTTTCTGGTTTTAGAAAGGAATCAAGGGCCATCTGGTTATGTGCCTCGTAGAATCAACCGGGTCACATGGTTAATCATAAGAAATGATATCCTAAATTGAGCGGTTCCTGGTTCAAGGTTCAGCGTTCAATGGTTTTAACTTCTTGGATTAATACATTTTCCCGTATGAAACTTGTGTTTCTTGCTGTTTATCAATCGCGCTGGAGAATATTATTTGCACTAATACGCCACTCTTCCGGCAGAATAAAGTTATTAGCTCTTGACCTGTTAACCGGGAACTGTGAACCACTCAACCGATGTATATCTGTCCCCGGTCCCCCTCTCAAAGAGGACAAGGCATCTCACACAATATTATCGACAGGATAGGCACAAAACTTTAACTATTGTTGTCAAGTACTTACTCATGGAAGGGATAAAAAAAGGGGTCGGTCGCCCAAAGGGCGGAAACAACCCCTTAATCTGAAACTTGAGGTGATTTTTTAGCGCCTTTCGTCGTAGAAAGGGCAGTTTTCCAGGCTGTTCCTGCCTTCAGCCACGTCCTCGGCGAAGGTGCGGCAATCAGGACTCCCGCAGGCCCCGCATTCCCTTGAGGGGAGTTGTTTAAGAATCTCTTCGATCCGGCCCTGTCGATTAATGGCCTCGCTGATGGACAATCGGCCGGATCCTGTCTTGGATTGCACCCTTTTTGTGTCGCCGAAAAACCAGCCAGCTTTGTAGGCCTTCTTGATCTGGGCCAGCTTAGTCCTTTTTTCAATTCCGAACATCCTCGAAAGCCTTTCAAGTCTGTTCTTGGCCAGGTATTTATCGATTACGTTCATGGGTCCGCCGATGCAGCCCTCAGTGCACGCGCGGAATTCTATATACTCAATGTTATGAAGCTGGCCCATTTCGATCTTTTCAAGATAACGAAGGGTTTCCTGAATCCCCGACACTGCCAGGTATGCCCCTGAGTCCATGCCTGCAATCTCGCCGCCTGACATGCACCAGCCGATTCCTATACCCCCGGAACGGTGCAAGAGCACGTCCTGGTCCAGCTTTTTGAGGTTGTCCGAGACGGTCTTAAAGACCTCGCTGATCCCTATAGCCCCGTTGAGGAACGATGTCTTGAGGGCCATGGGCTCCCTTATTGAAATCATCTCAGCGGAACAGGGAGTAACGTGATAGATCTCAATGTCCCCGCTATGGGGCAGATTTTCTGAACGCAGCCGCTCCCTTATATCTTTTCCGGCCATTTCATGGGGTGTGATAAGGGGGGTTATATTATCCAGGAGTTCCGGAAAACGAAAGGCAATGAGGCGGTTGACCACGGGACAGCATGGGGATATCAGCGGCCAGGACGCTCCCCCCTTTTCTCTCTGCTCCCTTATGTAGAGCTCCGTGGCCACATTGAATATCTCGTTGGCGTAACCCTGGTCATAGACAAACTTGAACTCCCTTCGAAGGGACAGGAGGATGTCGTTGGGAGTGATATCCTCCCCGAACTGTACGTGAATAACCGGGGAGACGCTCAAGATAGCCGGTTTTTTAAGGTTCGAGGGGTCGACTGCCGTTGTGACCGCCTTTATCGCGGCCCTGGGACAGGCCCGGATGCATTCCCCGCAGTCAATGCAGAATCCCTCAATCCTCGCCCGGCCCTCCTTCACGCGGATCGCCCTGGTGGGGCATGCCTTCATACAGATCACACACCCCGTGCAGAGGCTCTCGTCTATTTCAACGTAATGGGTGTCATGAAATCTTAGGGTTGTCTCTTCCATAATGTTGTCTCCGGAAGATGCAGTATAGAGTGAAGTTTTCTTGTGTGTCAAGGAAAGTAAGGGGCGGAGTAAGAAAAGGCGCCCAGATAAGAGGGCGCCTCTCAATAACTCCCGGCCCCTCCAAAAGACGCGCCTGAATATATCTCAGGGTGTCTGCGAAGCGGCTGATTGATTCTTTTGGTGGAGCTGAGGGGGATCGAACCCCTGGCCTCATGAATGCCATTCATGCGCTCTCCCAGCTGAGCTACAGCCCCGATTTATTAAGATGATAGCAATGGTCTTGAATGATGTCAATAACATATTGACAAGATTATGGGTTCGTCACTATAATCCTCTTTTATCCTGAGATGCCGGAGTGGTGAAACTGGTAGACGCGCTGGACTCAAAATCCAGTGGGCTTATAGTCCGTGTCGGTTCGATTCCGACCTCCGGCACCAGAAA
>CAZGIZ010000276.1:0-3428 GCA_964526655.1 uncultured Desulfobacteraceae bacterium
TATCGAAGTGATTAAATCCAGTAATACGATCAAGAAAGTCTACCTGGGCGGATAAGAGGTCCGGAGTTAAGGGGATTTCGCTTGGTGTGTCAATGGGTAGGCCGCTGCCCTGATTCACTATCAAGTCAGTCGTCGCTCTTCCCGCATACAGCAGCGGGATCTACGATGCGGCGCTCCCGCTTCTGAGCGGGATTTCGCAGGCTCAACTTGCAGGCATCTCCTTGCTGGTGCCCAGGGTTAACCAAAATCCATCGCAAGTATTATCGAAATAAGAATTTGATGGTGGATAAGGGAACTGATCTATGGGTTACAACAGCAACTCGAAACATGTTAAAAGAAACACAGATTAATTATATGTAGGAATAAGGAAATCTGAGAAATAGTGTGTACATGAATGAATCCAGTGATGTTTTTGATAATAACCCGGCATGAATGTTAGAACGTAAAAATTCAAATATCTATGGATGATCAATCCGAAATTTTTGATGTCGTAAATTTTAATGACGAAGTGATAGGCCGGGCGACCCGAAGGGAGTGTAATTCAAATCCCGATCTCATCCACAGGTCCGTTTTTGTCCTGATATATAACAATAAAAACCAGTTACTCTGGCAGAAAAGGAGTGAGACAAAGGACACGAGCCCGGGAGAATGGGTCACCTCGGCCAGCGGGCATGTAAACAGTGGTGACGGCTATTATGAAACCGCTGTCAGAGAGGTCCGGGAAGAACTGGGAGTTGACCTTGATATGGAGTTCCTGGGTAAATTCCTCTTTCATTACCCAAATGAAAACGAATATTCCGCTATTTTCAGGGCTTACTCGGATGGACCTTTTGATTTTAACAGGGAAGAGATCTCCGAGATCAGGTTCATGACATTGAGCGAAATATTAGGTAAGGAGAAAGCGGGTGAACTGAGATTGACGAAGGCCGTTCACCACATTATCAAATCCCTTCCTTTGTATTGAATCCCATTCAGGTCGGAAAGGCGTGAATCCCTGTGAAAATATCCTTATGAACTCCCATGCCCTGGGCACGGTTTGACAACTCCTTTTCCCTTTAATATATTCCTTTGGATAATATCCGGATATTCCAAGGAGTTTTTGTCTATGAAAGAAGATCTTTCCTCTGCAATCATTGATAGTATGAGCGACGGTTTACTGGTACTCGACTCCAAGGGCTATATAACCCAAATCAATCCCGCTGCCATGGATAAGCTTCAGGTAACCCAGGAAGAGACCAGGGTCCGGACCTATTACGATCTATTCATGGATAAACCCCAAAATGACGCCTTTAACGATATCATCTTTGAAGGCATTCAAAGGCGGAAGACACGGCACTACGGGGAGGCAATGTTTTTGCGGAGGGACGGGAAGGTCCTGGATCTGGCTGTGACCACGTCCTTTCTCAAGGAATCCATGGACGAGGCCGGCAACCACAGCATCGTTATGGTCTTCAAGGACATCACCGAACTCAAATCGCTCGACCGCGCGAGGGCCAGGGTCCTTGCCCATCTATCCCACGAATTAAAGACCCCCTTGTCAATCATAATGGCTTCCGTCAAGATTCTGGAAAGTCCGGAGAAAAGGAGGGTCATTGAAAGAATTTCCCGCAATCTGGAACGATTGGTGGAGATTCAGTGGGAGGTGGAAGACATCGTCAAAGGCAAGCCCCTTGAAAAGACACACAACCTGGAGCCCCTTGCAGCACAGGCCCTTGATCTCCTGGAACTGGCATCAGATGAGAGCCAGGATCAAAGAGAGGTCATAGACCTCATAAAAGACAGGATTTCGAGGGATTTCAGGTTCGATTCGTCCCAGGTCCGATCCATCCACCTTGCCGAAATCCTGGAGGATATATTGCAGCGGATAAGGGGGGAAATAACAGGGCGAAGTGTAGATCTTCTGGCCGACCTGCAAGTTGATTCAATCGTAGAGATAGACCCCAGGTTCCTGGAAAAGGTTATTATGGGGATCATTCGGAATGCCGTGGAAAACACTCCTGATGGAGGAAGGATCGTCATCGGCCTCGACGCATCCCAGGGTGAGACCCTGCTCAGTATCACCGACACGGGTATCGGAATCACTTCTGAGAGCCTGAAACAGATTTTCGGCGGACTCTACCACGCGACAGAGACCGACCTGTATGGTACCAAAAAACCCTATGAGTTCGGGGCCGGGGGTAAAGGGCTGGATCTCCTGCGGGCCAGGATATATGCCCAGATGTTCGGATTCACCATTGATTGCAGCAGTACCCGCTGTCCCTATATTCCCGAGGAGAAGGATCTCTGCCCCGGCTCAGTGAATAACTGCCCGCATTTGGCCGGCCCGGAGGAATGCCACCGATCAGGTGGTTCGGTCTTTATTTTGAGATTTCCACGAACAACTGATCCACAGCAAATTGAACAACGCGTATCCCATTCCTAATGGGATTGGATGGGTGACCATCTTCGGCATTGACATGAGCAGGGAGAAATTGTACCTTAAGGTCTAACTTGTTGGATAATCAATCACTTTCACCTTTTATTGATTAGTTCAGGCATGGATATGAGCGAACCATTGGATGAGCGTATTCAGATTCTTAGGCCAATCTTGGAGGTTGAAGGCAGTACCTTTCAACAATTGGAAGAGATTGCCAGACGCTCTTTTATCAAGAATTATTCCAAAAAAGAGGTTATTTTTGATCGAGGAGATAGGTGCGAATTCTTCTATGTGGTCATGGATGGTCTTGTAAAGGTATCCATGTATGGTACCACCGGCAGCAAGATCACTTATCTTCTGGCCGGCAGAAGTGAACCGATTAATCTTGTGGGACCTTTTACAAGAAAGCCAAGATACCTATCCGCCGAATCACTAAATAATGCCCGGGTTCTCCTTTTAAAAAGAGATGATTTTCTTACATATGTTCATCAACATCCAACCGTTATCAACAATATCATGACGATGTTGGGGAGTGCCATAGACAGCGCCAACGACAAAATCCTGGACATGATCGAGAAGAGGGTTGAACAACGCCTCATGAAAGTGCTCTATACCCTTCAAAAAAAGTTTGGACAAAGGTTGAGGTTTACCAGCGGCGATTTTGCAGAATTAGCAGGGACAACGACCGAATCGACACTCAGAGCCATGGCCCGATTTCGCAAACAGGGGGTGATTAAATCAAGCCGCGGTGAAGTCATTATCACAGACCTAGAAAAGATGGGAAATCAGGGCTGTGAAACATATTGGGTATAGGTTTATCCAGAGGACACCTTATCCCATGTGTTATAACTATGACGGCTGTCATAGACAGACAAAAATATATAATGATAACATCATATTATTAACAAAGCGTCTAAGCTGGGGATCATCACTTGAGTGTATGTAAAGTCATATTATTAAAAAAGGAGGGGCATCGATGAGAGAGAAGAAGGTATTGATAATGTGGGGGGTT
>CAZGIZ010000277.1:0-3423 GCA_964526655.1 uncultured Desulfobacteraceae bacterium
GTCAGTGATGAGGTCCTCTGGACGGTAAGGGAAGCCATGGGCACCCGCACCTTCTGGCTACTCAATACGGCCATGCTCCTGTGGGGTATGGCCAATGGAGGTGCCGTACACCGCATGGCCTTCTGGATCGGGCGGGGCTTTGACCCCAGGCTCGTATCCTTTGTCTTCACCGTAGACGCCATCGGATTTTCCGTGATGATCCTTGCCTCCGGTATACTCCTTGACAGGTTTACCCCGAGATTCATTCCGGCCGCGGCCTTTGCAGCGATAATATGCTCCCTGTACCTCATGCTTGTGGCGACAAACAGTTTTCACATGCTCGCTTCCGTGATCCTCTTCGGGCTCTCGTCCGGTACCATCCTCGTTGCTCAGAACTACATGTGGGCAGATTATTACGGAAGGGCCTTTTTAGGCTCCATCCGGGGGATCACCCTCCCCTTTTATCTGGCCGCCATGGCCGTCGGGGCGCCCCTGGCGGGCTACATCTACGATCGCACAGGCGGTTATGAAATGGCCTGGAAGCTGTTCATCGTCGTCTATTTTGTCGGTTTTATATGCATGCTGGCCGCCAAGCCGCCTATTAAGAAGACTCTGATTAAGTAAAGATCCTGGCCCACAGGACCAGGCTTTGAATCATCGCCCCAGAGATTGTGCATGAGGGGAGGTTTTGAAATAGATTCTACTGGAGAATGGTCGTGGCCTCCTCTTCGGTGCTGCGATAAAAGACCTTGTCCTCGTCCCAGCGGACCTTCATGAGCTCATGCCGCTCATTGAGCCAGTATTCGGCCCTTATAGGGCCTTGTTCCTCGAATTTGTGAAGACTGTTCTTAGGATCAATCCCGGCATAAACGAGTGATATCCCCTTTTTCAGGTTCAGCTCCAGAGTCTCGATCACATGGACCGATAAAGGAGCCACATGAAAGGGCTGTTGCTCGACCAGATCAAAGAGGATAAGGTCTGTTGTGGTTCCGGATGGGATGGGGACATCCACAGCATTCTGCCTGCCTTTCAGGAGGACCCCCTCCGGGACCGTTTCCCTTTCGCCTATCCGGAAGCCTATTTCCCGGATGCCCAGCTTCCTGCTGCCCTCCGGGGAAATATCCTGGATCTCAATGACCATCCGTTGCGGGGTCAGGGTATCATCGTCCCTGGACCGGGTGGATATCATATACTGCCGGCGGTCCCCGTCAAGTACCCCCACAATGAACTCGTGCCGGAATTGAACAATGCCGGTTTTACTGGGGTCGCGGTATCGGGAGGCATAAAGGTAGCCGGCAGGCCTGTTACCCAGATAAAAGGCAAACCACTGCTCTTTTTTATCATCCTGTTTCCGGACCGTGTCTATTCTGGCGTGCCCCATGATAAAGGAGATATGGGCAAGGCCATTGACATCGATTTCCTGTTCCAGTTCCGGGTCAAGGGAGGTGAAACTGGTAATGATACCCTGGTCATGGACGACGGTTACCAGCACTTTTGCTCCCTTTGCGGGATAATAGTAAATGGTTCCGCCGACTCCCGGCTTTTGCCATTTGTGATCCACGGAATAGCAGATGCCTGTGAAGGTTTCAGGGATATTTTCCGTAAAGGGTTTTACAAGGGCAAAGACAACCTTTTTCCGGGTATTTTCCTCTGTTTCAGACAGGACAATGACATCCTTGACCTCTGCAATGGCCTTGATTGCGGAATTCTCCGCCTGTTTTTCATAATGCCCGGGCGGCATGACCGCATAGGCCACGGGCCGGATCCACAGGGTTGAAAGCAGCAGACAAAAAAACAATGATATCGAGATTCCTTTCGGATTCCTGATGCCGGCGATAATTGTTCTTTGGGTTAATGATGTAAGTTTCATTTTTTACCTAAACTGATCGGTTACGCGTTCAAGGTTCAAGGGTAAACTTTAATTAATCACGTGGTGTTGAGTGCTTCAATCCTGAACGTTGAACCCAGAACCTTTTAACTTAGTTTTTGCTTTCTTTGGCGGTTCGCACTGCCAGGGCATCAAACTCATAGATCAGGGTCATATCCGCATCCCTCCGGCATAAGGACTTATCACCCGTTACGAAATTATACAGGAAAAAATTTTTTTCATCGCCCTCGGAAGACCAGGCAAGCTGCCTTTGCCCGTCAATGGGCGGCCGATAACCCAAGCGATCAAGCATCACGGGGTTAGGGCTTCTATATTCCATTAGCTCCCTGCCTGCCCCTTCTTCATATATGGTACTGTATTCTTCAATCGAAGGCAGTCGCCAGTCCGAAAACCCGGAAGCCTTTTCCCGATTAAGCCGGCCGATCCACGAAAGGACCGCCTCCCAGGTAGGAGGCGGGCCGCCGCTGGTTTGCAGGTCACTACGGTAACCATTGGTTCGCCACATCAGATTGGTCCTCAGGTCCAAAACCGTGCCGTTATCATGGATCCAGTAGCTCTCTTTCAAGGCTTCTCCGGTCTTTTCTCCGGTCCCCTGCAAAAGGTCAGCAATGGACTGGGCCTGCTTTTTCAGGGAATCGAAAAACGGCCTGTCTTTCGCCTCTCTTCCAAAGCATTGGCAATAGGCCTCGAATCCCTGAACCTCGTACCGGTGGAAATCGTCAAACGCCTGGTTGTCCTTGAGCCGGGATGATAGATAAATCTCATAGGCTGCAGCGCTCTTCCGGTTAAATGCCTCCCACTCGCTCCTGCATTGCGGAATATCCCTTATCTCAACAGCCGGGTCGGCATAGGCGATTCGTATCTGCCTCCCCGTTGAGACAAAGACAAAAATCCCGTTAGGAATAAAGGGGCCGATATCCTGTGCCGCCACCCCGAGGAATGCCCGGACAAAGGTTTTACCATTGGCGCTCTTGACCGGCACTTCCGCATAAAGGGTAACCCCGGCGTCTGCATGAAAGACGCGGCGATAAAAGTCTCCTGTCCTGGAGAGCCCAATGATGTCCCTCGGGAGCCCGGGATGCCCGGCCAGATAAGGGTTGAGCAGGCTTCTTGTTGTGACAAAGAGGGATTCCGTCCCGGAATTGAACCTGAGCCCGTCGACCTGGCCGAATCCCATCTCGTTTCGGAGCGTCCATAGGTTTATCTTTCCCTGCCCTGAAAATCCTTCAATGTTGAGAGGCCCCAGGATAGCCCTTATCTTTCCTTCCAGCTCCGTGAGGGCCTGACGCTCATCTGAAGGGGAGGCCCCATTGGCAAATCGCCTAATAAAGCCGTCGCGCGTCGCAAAATAGTCCTCCTCCAGGGATTCAGCCTTCAAAAGGGCCGAGGCCGTCAGAATACAGGCTATCGATATAAGAGATGATCGAAGAAAAGACTTAAATTTCATTTTCATTCCATCACAGGAAACCCGGTTCTAAGGGCCGTGTCGAAGATCCCGCTGTGCGGGAGTAAGAAACAGAGGCTATGCCATACGAGTCATTGCTCCGGTCGGGTTC
>CAZGIZ010000278.1:0-3390 GCA_964526655.1 uncultured Desulfobacteraceae bacterium
CTTATCTGTCTTGATCAATTTAATGGGATTGAAACCATTGCTGCGTCGGTTTTTACAGATATGGAACGGACATCCACTGGGGAGCTACCCGATCAGGAACTCAAGGTTCTCTATTTTTGCTTCATGTTTGAGACAATACTTCGTTTAAAGGGGGAATCGGAATCATCTGATCCTGTAATCACTGCCCGATATCTTATCAAGACAGCTAATCTGCTTCAGGACAACCGGGAGACGGATGAAAAGATCCGGGAGTTTATCATCAATTATGCCCTGAATATTAAAGAGGATGAGACCAATAAAAAAGGCATCCTTGAGATATTTAAGGAATGGGAAAAGATGGATACCTATGTCCCTGAAGCCCTGCCGGCCCTTATCGAGGCCATGGAAAATCCCGACTCCCGTGCCGCGCAGGTCTGGTCCGCTGACCCCCTGTTCAAGGAGATCCTGAAAAAGCTGCGCGGCATGCCGGAAGAGGCCTGAACCTACCTTGAAAAAATCGCCTTTGAAGGGAATAGAGTCGACTCAACTGCCGAGGATTAGGAGAGAGTAATCTTAAAGATCTTTGATGTTTTATCGGTGACCTTGTACCTCTCGTCAATCCTGTAACCGCAGATCCACACTATGTTGTCCTGACTCGTTAATATGGGGGTCAAGACCCTTATCTCGGAAGGGACCTTGAGGTCAATAAAAAAGTCCTTTATTTTCCTATGTCCCTTCATGCCCAAGGGAATAAACCTGTCACCCGGTCTGAAATTTCTCACAAACAGAGGAAACTGGATCATGTCGGCATCGAGACAGGCGCTAATTTCATTACTTCCACTGCAAGGATCCATCCCGCCATCAATCTCCTCAATCCTTATGGTCCTGTCCAGGGCTTCAAGATAGACCGTTCCGGGTCCCGGTACACTATAGCTGAAGTCCGGGATGGGTTGCTCTTTTCCTAAAGAAAATATCAACCTGTCATAGACCTTCCTGACGATGAGGCTGACTGGAAGATTCAGCGCAGCCTGCGGATTCCTGCTGCCTATCAGGTCTGAGATCGACCGGATATGATCGCTATCTATCCTGCGAAGGTTTTTTACCCTATTTTTCAGGAGTAGCCTTATGACGCGATTTTTTAGGGCGGTGTGCAGCTTTTCGAGGGATGACACAGGGACAAAGATATTGCCGGCCGAATCCTTTTGAGACTCCTTATCCACCCACTCAGCCGCCATGAGTTCCAGGAAATCTTCTTCCTCCTTGAGGATATCCGAAAGCCTGCCCAGGTGCTCTATGATCCGGGGCTGGTAGTCCTGCATCAGGGGCAGTAATTCGAGGCGAATCCTGTTTCTCAGATATCTTGTGTCGGAATTGGAGCTGTCAAGGGCATAGGAGAGTCTTCGCGCCGAGACATAGGCCATTATCTCTTCCCGTTTGATATTGATCAGGGGCCTGATGATGCCCTTGTCCCGTACTGGGGGAATGCCTGCAAGGCCCGAAGGGCCGCTGCCCCTTATCATTCTCATAAGGACTGTTTCAGCCTGATCGTTCAGGTTGTGCCCCATGGCGATTTTGCAGGCCCTGTATCTTCCCATAACCTTTTGGAGAAAGGCGTATCTCGCCTCCCTGGCCTTCTCTTCAATGGAAGCGTCCTCCTTTGATAAAAAAGCGGATTTTTCCGCCTCAAAGGGGATCCCCATTGATTCCGCCATTCCCCTGACAAGCCCCGTCTCGAACTCATCCTCACCATTCCTGAGCCCATGATTGTAATGGGCCGCTACGAGGCTGATTTTCAGTTCCCCAGAGAGCTCATTCAGGATATCGAGGAGACACACGGAGTCCGGGCCCCCTGAAACGGCGACGATCACCCTTTCACCCGGTTCTGTCATCCCGTATCGGGATATTGTCTCCCTGACCTTTTTCAATGTCTCCCTGATATTATCCATGATGAAAAAATATCTCTATTCAAAGGTGAAGTCAAATAGCCTTTAAAGAAGAACTTTCAAATTAGTGGGACATGTGGTAAAAAGTTGCGATATTCCTATGGGAGGGGAAGAAAATCAATGACCGTTGATTCTGAAAAAATAACATTTATCGTCAACCCCAACGCTGCAATGGGCGCTGCAGGCAGGGACTGGCCAGGGATCAGGACCTTAGCGAAAGATCGCCTGGGCAGGTTCAGGTCGTTGATCACATCAGGTGAAGGAGAGGCGACGAAGTTCACCCGTGATGCGCTTCAGAACGGTACGGAACTCATCGTCTGCGTGGGGGGCGACGGCACGCTCAATGAGATCGTGAACGGCTTTATGGGAGATCGGGGTCCTGTGAAACAGGGCGCCAGGGTGGCTTATATTGCCAGGGGAACGGGGTGCGACCTGATAAAGACCCTTAAAGTATCTCAGGAACCAAAGAGCGTATTGAAGCAGATACTGAATCCCAGGATCCAATTCATTGACCTTGGACGCGTCAGTTACAAGGACCATAAGGGCGGCCGCGCCTCCAGGTATTTTCATAATGTAACAAGTTTTGGGCTGGGTGGCGAGGTGGTTGACCGTGTAAACAGGAGCAGCAAGGCCCTTGGTGGTTTTATTTCCTTCATCAGGGCCACCCTTATCTCATTTTTCACCTATGAGAAAAAGCGGATAGGGCTAAAGGTGGATAACGGCCCCGGCATGGTCATTCCAACCTGGCACATGGCAGTGGCCAACGGGCAGTACCAGGGAGGAGGTATGAGGATTGCCCCCGGGGCGATAGTCGATGACGGCCTCTTCCATGTGACCGTGGTGGGAGATCTCACTCTCGCCGGGATGCTCATAAACCTGCCTAAATTATACAGCGGAAAGATCCTTGAGGTAGGCAAGGTGACTTCCTGTACAGGGAGACGGGTCGAGGCCTGGTCGGACATGAAAGTCCTTTTGGATATGGACGGAGAACAGCCTGGCCGACTCCCGGCTGTTATTGAAATCATACCGGCTTCACTGCCCCTTATTACATCAGCCAGGCAGGCAAGAAGTTCTTGACATTACTAATCAAATTAAATAATTAGCTAATGACATTAATTCTCTGAAAGGGCCATTATGGATTATTCGATAAGTCCCTGGGGTGAAAAATTCAGGCTCCCTGGGGAGGATGAATATAAAGAGGAATATGAGAGGCTGGCCAGGATCACCGGCGAGCAGAAGAAACAGGGCCGTGAGATAGTGGTGGTAATGGGCCTTGGATTCGTGGGCGCGGTGATGGCCGGGGTCATAGCCGACTCGTGTGACAAGGAAAAGGGAGAAAACAGGAAGTACGTGATCGGAATGCAAAGGCCGAGTCCGAGGAGCTTCTGGAAGATTCCCCTTTTCAACAGGGGTATATCCCCCGTGAAGGCGGAAGACCCGGAAGTGGCCCCCATGATCGAGCGCTGCG
>CAZGIZ010000279.1:0-3371 GCA_964526655.1 uncultured Desulfobacteraceae bacterium
GGGATTAAAGCAAGATCTTGACAACCGGGGTTTTATGGGGAATAAACAGCCTTGCCCGAATAATACAGGATAAAAGGGGGATTCATATGAAATTACACGAATATCAGGCCAAAGAGATATTCAGGAAGTCGGGAATTCCGGTCCCGGATGGACAGGTTGTGGAATCGGGTGATAAAGCCATGAAGGCGGCCGGCAGATTAAAGGGCCCCCCCTGGGTCGTTAAGGCCCAGATACACGCAGGAGGACGGGGTAAGGGCGGAGGGGTCCGTGTGGTAGATACCCCTGAAAAGGTCAGGGCAGCCAGCGACTCCATTTTAGAGCGCCCCCTGGTCACCGAGCAGACAGGTCCTGAGGGAAAAAAGGTGTCAAAAATCCTTGTGGAGGAGGGACTGGAGATCGCCAGAGAGCTCTACCTGGCCATGGTTATTGACAGGGCCGCAGCAAGACCTGTCATGATTTTCAGCCAGTCAGGCGGCATGGAGATCGAGATTGTCGCTGAGGAGTCACCGGAACTCCTGTTCAGGGAGTTCGCATCCCCGGATATCGGCTGGGCCCCGTTTATGGGTAAAAACCTGGCTTACAGGCTCAATCCAGCTCCAGATCCGGAGACCCTCAAGGAATTGATGTCGATCATGGGCAGGCTTTACGATGTATTCGTGACCTACGACTGTTCCCTTGCGGAGATTAATCCCCTGGTGATCACAAGGGGCGGGAAGGTAATTGCCGCGGATGCCAAAATGGATATTGATGACAATGCCCTTTTCCGGCATAAAGAGATACGCGACCTGGACGACCCCATGGAAAAGGATCCCCTTGAGCGTGAGGCGGAGAAATATAACCTCAGCTATATCAGGCTGGAGGGCGATATAGGCGCCATGGTCAACGGTGCCGGACTGGCCATGGCAACCATGGATCTCATAAAACTGGCGGGCGCCGAGCCGGCCAATTTCCTCGATGTCGGGGGCGGAGCGAGCGAAGAGATGGTAAGAAGGGGCCTTGAGATTATCCTCAAGGACGAGAATGTCAAGGCAATACTCATAAATATCTTCGGGGGGATCCTGAGGTGCGACGTCCTCGCAAGGGGAGTCCTTGCCGCCGCGAAAGATACCGATATCCAGGTCCCTCTTATTGTCAGGCTGGAGGGGACCAATGTGGAAGAGGGAAGGAAAATTCTTGAAGAGTCGGACCTGAAGTTCATGGTTGCCAGGGATATGACCGAGGCCGCGGAGATGGTAACAAGGCAGACAGGTGGATGAGAATCCCACTGGGTAATATTGAGAAAGCCAAGAGGAGCAAGAATGGGCATACTTGTGGATGAAAAGACGAGGGTCGTTGTGCAGGGCATAACAGGCGGGGAAGGGACCTTTCACACGAAACAGATGTTGAATTACGGGACAGTTGTGGCGGCGGGCGTTACCCCGGGAAAGGGAGGAATGACCGTGGAAGGGGTGCCGGTCTTCAACACGGTCAGAGAGGCGGTGGAAAGGGAAGAAGTCAACGCTTCCTGCATCTTCGTCCCTTCACCCTTCGCAGCCGATTCCATTATGGAGGCCGCCTCCGCCGGCATTGAAGTAATAGTATGCATAACAGAAGGCATTCCCATACTTGACATGGTAAAGGTTACGGCCTTTTTGAAAGAAAGGGCGAGCGTGCTTATCGGCCCCAATTGCCCGGGGATAATAACCCCGGGCAAGACCAAAGTGGGCATTATGCCTGGAGCCATACACAACCCGGGTCACGTTGGAATAATCTCCAGGAGCGGGACCCTTACCTATGAGGTCGTTGACCAGGTGACAAGGGTCGGGCTCGGCCAGTCAACCTGCATCGGAATAGGAGGTGATCCAATTGTGGGAACGTCCTTTATAGACCTCCTCAGGCGGTTTAGAGATGACCCTGAGACCGAGGGAGTGGTCCTGATAGGCGAGATAGGAGGATCCGCGGAAGAGGAGGCCGCGGAATTCGTCAGGGATGAATTCAACAAACCGGTAATCGCCTTTATCGCCGGCCGGACAGCGCCTCCGGGAAAGCGCATGGGGCACGCGGGGGCTATTATTTCCGGCCGTGAGGGCAAGGCGGATGAAAAGAGGAAGGCCCTTGAGGCCGCCGGGATAAGGGTGATTGGTAATCTTGGAAGGATGGGGGAAGCCGTCCGGGAGATCATGAATTGAGCGGGATTCCAAAATCCACCATCTAATTTCCACATTATCAATTTGGGCAAGGGTTTTGGACTATCCCTGGACACCAGCAAGGTGTTAGATGCAAGGCGCCGCATCGTAGATCCCGCTGTTTTATGCGGGAGAAGCGACGACTGAGGCGTATGAGCAATACGCCGCAGGTTGAGCTTGCGAAATCCCGCCGCCTTAAGCGGGAGAGGAGCGATCGAAGGCAACGCCGCAGATGACATCTTGATGGTGGATCAGGGGATTTTGGATAGATTGACTTGGGCTTATGTTGGTGATAATCTAAAAGGAAGTTTAAAGGGAATGATACCCAGCCCTAAAAAATGGAGGTCAAAATGTTTGGAATAGGCATGCCGGAACTTATTATCATCCTGATAATAATATTGATTATTTTCGGCGCCGGCAAACTCCCGGAAATCGGTAGCGGGATCGGAAAGGGCATCAAGAATTTTAAGAAAGCGGCCAATGAAAGGAAGGAAGAGATTGCATCACCGGATGAGAACAATGAGAAGGATGAAGACAAGACCTAAAAAGATGAGTCCCCGGTCCTCTTCCCTCACCTGTCCGGAATTCCTATCAAAAGGGGATGTCGTCATCTGGAATGGAAATGGGCTCTTCAACCGGGTACCGCTCCTCAGTTGATCTCGCCTCCCCTTCTTTCCTCGGTGACCCTAACATTTGCATAACCTGGGCCACTATTTCAGTTGTGTATCGCTTGTTTCCATCCCGGTCCTCCCAGGCCCGTGTCTGGAGACGACCCTCTACATAGACCTGGCTTCCTTTACGCAGATACTCTCCGCATATCTCACCGAGACGGGCCCAGGCGACAATCCTGTGCCATTCTGTCTTTTCCTCTTTTTCGCCGCTCTTGTTTGTCCATTGCTCACGGGTCGCAAGATTGAAATTGGCCACCGCCGTTCCTGATGGAGTGTATCTTATTTCAGGATCTGCGCCCAGATTGCCCACCAAAATCACCTTGTTAACGCTTGCCATTTCTCAATCTCCTCCACTTCTCCATGGATTGCAATTCTCTATCCGGACCATTTTCCCCTGGCCCTGCGTTTTCATCGTCCCATGGTTAAGACTCTAAAAATTACTAACACATTAGACTCGCCTAAATCAAGCCAATAATATGACCCCAAATCCACCATCTAATTTGATATACAGTTAACATAGTTCTTTTCAAAAGAT
>CAZGIZ010000280.1:0-3277 GCA_964526655.1 uncultured Desulfobacteraceae bacterium
CAGGTTCAACAGCACCGTGGTTCCGGCGCGCGGCAGTGCCGTCACAAAGACCGGCCTGCCCAAACTGCACCTTATGGGTTCTACCAGGGAGTTGATAGGGGCGGAAGTAGAGATGTATATTGAGGATGAAAGGGAGTTCCTCCTAAAAAAGAGGCTATTATCCCTGAAGAATAGTTATGACTATGTGTTTCTGGACTGCCCCCCTTCCCTGGGATTCCTGACCCTGAACGCGATTACGGCTGCAGACTTTGTCCTTATTCCCCTCCAGTGTGAATACTATGCCCTCGAGGGGATGAGTCAGTTGTTGAAGACCCTCAAGGCCGTCAAGAAGGGGCTGAATCCATCCCTGAAGCTGATTGGAATAGTCTTAACAATGTATGATTCCCGTAATAATCTCTCATCCCAGGTGGAGGAAGAGGTCAGGAGACATTTCAAGGGGACTGTTTTTAAAACGGTTATTCCCAGGAATGTCAGATTAAGCGAGGCTCCCAGTTACGGTAAACCCATTATTCTCTATGACTTAAGGTCAACAGGCGCCCAGAGCTATCTGAGATTGGCAAAGGAGCTTATAAGCAGGGGAGGAGGAAATGACTAAGCGCAAGGCCTTGGGAAAAGGATTATCCGCCCTTATCCCTGAAGCCAACGGATATGAGGTCCAGGGAGAGGGCCTTTTCCAGTGTCCCATAGAAGCTATTGAGCCGAACCCCTATCAGCCCCGCCAGGATTTTGAAGGCAGCGGGATGGAAGAATTGGTCCTTTCAGTGAAGGAGAAGGGGATAATAACGCCCGTCCTCGTGAGCAAGACAGATGAGGGGTATCGCCTCATCGCAGGCGAACGGCGTTGGAGGGCGGCCCAGAGGGCGGGATTAGAGAGGATTCCGGTGGTAATCAGGGAGACCACTCCCATGGAATCCCTTGAGCTTGCACTCATAGAAAACATACATAGAAAGGATTTGAACCCGATAGAGGAGGCGATTGCCTATAAGCGATGGCTCGATGATTCCGACACGACCCAGGAGGAGCTTGCCAAAAAGGTTGGCAAGGAGCGATCAACCATCACGAATATGCTGAGACTCCTGAAGCTTCCGGCCGTCATCCAGAAGGACCTGATCGACGGGCGAATATCAATGGGTCACGCGAGGGTCCTGGCCGGGCTCAAGACAGTGGAAGAGCAGATAGGATTAAGGGATCTTATTATTGAAAAGGACCTTTCAGTCAGGAATATAGAGGATCTCATAAAAAAGAGGGACGCGCCGGGAAGATCAAGGAAGAGGAAATTTGAACAGGATGGCTATCTCCATTCACTTGCCGAGGAACTAAAGAGGAGACTGGGGACGAAGGTGGAGATCTCAAAACGGGGAAAGGGGGGGCGTATCAATATCTATTTCTATTCTGACGAGGAACTTGACCGGCTCCTTGAACTTCTGCCGTGACGGATCTCTTTCTCCATCGCCTTTCTTCTCCCCGCAGCAATCTCCCGATATTATCCTTGTGCCTGACGCATATCAGTGCAGCCATTAACAGCGAGGCAAGGATCAGCCCGGCCGATTCCGCGAATAGCAGCTGGAGCAGGGGCATGGAGCAGGCCGCTATCATGGATCCAAGGGAAATATAATCAGTTATATAGACCGTGATGATGAAGAGGAACAGGGCGATTATTACCTGAATGGGAGAGACGGCAAGAAAGATGCCCAGGGCTGTGGCAACCCCCTTTCCCCCCCGGAACCTGAGAAAGGGTGAGAACTGGTGCCCAAGGAGGGTGGAGACGCATATGATCAGGAGCCCGGCTTCAAAGTCAGACTTGAAGTAATGATTAAAGAGGCAAACCGGGATAAAGCCCTTTGACACGTCCAGGGCAAGGGTGAGAATGCCCCATTTCAGCCCCAGTTCCCTTGCCACATTGGTTGCCCCAACATTGCCGCTTCCCCTCCGGGTGATATCGATCCTGGCCGCGCTTTGACTTATCAGAAGACCAAAGGGGATAGCGCCGATGAGGAAGGATGCTAATGGTATGATTATCCGGTAGAGCCACATTTCATTAACTGTCGATAGGATTTCGTAATAGGACTACGGCCTTGATATAACGTGGAGCTCGGAACAAGGAATATCCATTAAAATTCCTTGCGATTTACCTTGATATTGGAATATATCATATAAAAACATACCGGTATTTAAAAATAGTTGCAACGTAAATCTTTAATCAGGGGTGGTAAAGTGATAGTCATGGTTATGGACGGTCAAGGGGGCGGGATAGGGTCCGCGATCATCAAGGGGATCAGGGAAGCAATCAGCGATGAACTGGAGATATTCGCGCTCGGGACCAACTCCATAGCTACTTCACGGATGATGAAAGCGGGTGCCAACAGGGGCGCAACAGGCGAAAACGCTATTGTCAGGACATGCGGTAAGGTTGATGTCATAATCGGGCCCCTGGCGATTCTCATGTCCCATTCCATGATGGGCGAGGTGACCCCAAGGATGTCTGAGGCGGTATGCTCCAGCGAGGCCAAAAAGATCTTGATCCCCCTCACCCAGGAACGGGTGGATATCGTCGGAATTTCAGGTGAGCCATTGCCCCATCTGGTGAACAGGGCCGTAAAAATCATAAAGGAGGCTCTTTAATATGTGTGAATCCACAGCATATCTACTGAAGGACGGGCAGGAGGAGGCCCTTTTTGAAGGGGTTGATCTCTTGGAATCCGAGGGGGGAGAGATAAGACTTGTGAGTATCTTCGGTGAAGAGAAAAGGGTAGCTGCCCGGATCAAGTCCCTTTCCCTTGTTGACCACAAGATAATCCTGGAACCCCTGGATACCTGAATCCAATACGTGCTATAATATTGCTATGTGGCGATCGGCGATGGTTCCTGATAGCGTCATCGTAACAAGTATGGTATACTATAAATAACTTTGATAAATAATCAAAGTCCGGTTCTCTATGCAGGATCGAATTCTTTAAGCTCTACCTGAAGGCAGATAGTCCGGCAATGTTATCTCTTCAATGTTACATCAGCCGAAGGTTAAGGGCTGAAGGCGTAGGGCGCAGGGAAAATGAATAAAATCCTTAGACTTTGTTTTTCGGGAACCTTTAGCCTTGCGCCTGCTTTTATTATATCACCTTGAAGAGATAACATTGCCTACCTGGGCATATCTATTTCTAAGCTATTTCCGGGACACCACACTGGATAGTGACGTAAAATCGTCAAATGATTATCCCGCAGCATAGCAAGGGAGTATCTATCGAGGAATAAAATGGATAAAAAAAGCATAAAAGATGTA
>CAZGIZ010000281.1:0-3206 GCA_964526655.1 uncultured Desulfobacteraceae bacterium
AAGACGGCCTCTGTTTCCCTGTGCCTGGAGACGATATCCAGGACAGTCATATCAGCGCTGATTTGATTATGCCCTTCCTGCATTGCTTTGCCACGTTGACTCATCTCTGCCCTCAAGAATCTCATCCAAGGCCCTGGGAATGTGCCTGATAATCTCGGTTACCTGGGTGGCCGGCGTCGGTCCGGCATAATGGCCCGCGAGCCTGTTGGCCCGGGCGGCTATTTTTGATGCCTCGATAATGTTAATTCCGGATTGAATAAGGGCCGTAACAAGGCCGGTCAAGGTGTCGCCGGTGCCGCCTATGGCCTCCATTGCAGCCTCCGAAGGACTATCAATAATCGCCTGTATGCCATGGCGAGTCGCAACATAATCCTTTTCACCCTTCACAAGAAGGTGGCGCGAGGCATTCTCGTGCTCATATGAACGGGTGATCAGTTCCGGCAGCATCTTGTCTTCATGCAAAATAAAGCCCCGGGTATAAAAGGGGTGAGGGGCCTCCTCATCCGCCAGAAAGGCCATTTCGCCGATATCCGGGGTGAAAAGATCATACTCCATGGCCTGACCGCTCATCTTCGCTGCGTACATGAATCCTGCGTCTGCGATCAGTGTGGGCCTGAATTTCATCTCTTCAAGGGCAAACATTACCCTGTTATGCCAATCCACATCCGGTTGAAGGTAATGAAATACCAGGGTCTCAAAATTAGCCTTTCCCAGATTCTCTGAGAGATATCCATAGAGACGGCGGCTTCCGTCTCCAAGACCGATGTCGCCGACAAGGTACCCGAATATTTCCTGTTTCCCGAGTACCTGGCTGGTCCTTATGGCTGCGGCAAGCAGGGCAGGCGTGCCTCGGTTCACAGGTACACGCTTCCCCTGGATAATGATGCAGTCATCCTTAAAACTCACCTCGCCGGCAACCAGAGGAAAGTCGTGTGTGGGGATAGTCCCTACTATCGCAAGCATTGGTTTTTCATCTCCTCGTAGGCCAGTTGCAGCGCATAGCCGCACAGTGTATGACCGACCTCTCTCGGGCTTGGCGCATCACTGAGGGATTTACCGACCATCTCCTGGGCCAGATATGGGACATCGGGACAACCGCCGCCGGAAACGTTAACAATAATAAGCGTCTCTTTATCGACAGTCAATTTCATGTTGGCCGCCCTGACCATGAGATACCTGCCAAAGTCCTTTTTCTGAAAGAGATCGACCGGTTGGAGCAGCGGGCTGTTAACAGGCACCACCTGAATGGGTTCCGCCCCTTTTCCCCTTAGGGTCCTTAAGATGTTCAGTTCCTCCATGAGGGGGAACTCGATAACCAGATCACAACCGCTCCGGATCTCAGGCGGCGGACCCATTACCTTGATCTGCCAACCCTTTTCCTTCAGGACATTTTCGGCCCTGATCACCTCGCTGGTATTTTCAAAGACGAGTATCCCCCGATCCTGACGGCCCTCTTTTACAATCCCAGGCCTGTCCCTTTTATAGGACTGTTGAAATGCCAGTTTCAGTTTTTGAAACAATAAAAATCCCCCAGAAATTTGAAAAATGATTTAAGGTCAGACACTGCGCCCTGCGCCTTACTCCTTGCGCCCCTATCACAGGTTTCATCCCTATCAAAAATACACTGCTTTCTTGGATTGCCTAAACCTTGTTGATAATAATTTTGTATCCTTCGCCCTCCTCCTGAATATCCTTTACCTGCCAACCCTTGCTTTCCGCGGCCCTGCTAACGTTTTCCTTGGATGTGTCCGTATCGACCAGGACTTCTATCACCCCTTTATCGATCTTTTTTATCTCATCCAGTGTCATCAGGACCGGCTGGGGGCAGCTAAGCCCCCTTGCGTCTACTGTTGTGCTCATTTCAGGTCCTCCTTATGCGTTCTTTTTTCTCATTGTAAAGCCTATAAACAGGCAGACAAGCATGCCGATTACCACGGCCGCGATACCGTGGGGGCCCACCCCGTTTGGTGAGCTGGCAAGACCGAAATTATGAGCGAATGCCGCTCCAACGATCATCCCGAGGACAAATACTGCTGCGTCGCCGTCACCCTCTCCCGCGAGGAAGAGCTGGCGACCGGGACAACCCCCGGCAAGGGCAAAGGCCAGGCCTGCCAAGACCATGCCACCGAAGTTCCAGACCTGCATAGTATGGGCAACAGGCTGGTTTTGAAAACCTGGGTGAAACTGGCCGACGAAAAGGTTTACGATAAACGAGACAACAACAAGGGCTATCAGACCCAGGAGTAGATGGTTTTGCCTGAATAATATGAGGTCCCTGAAGGCGCCCATGGTGCAGAAACGGCTTCTCTGGGCCAGAAATCCCACTGCAAGCCCTATTATCAGGGAGACGATAATGGGTGCGTGCATGGCCCCCGGCCCCTTGACGCTATAGAAAAGGATGCCACTATGGTGTTCCCCCTGCACCTGAGGGTAGATTAGCATGAAGACAAAGAAGGCAAGCATTGTCAATGGCAGGAGCCATCCAACCGAGGTATATGTCTTTGTTGTCCTGCCCAGGTTATAGCCGTTTTTAAAAAACAGGGTCCCGATCCAGATGCCGAATACAAGGCCTGCTATCCCTAATATTGCGTTTCCATCACCGCCCGCAAGGCGCAGCAGTGCGCGCCATGGGCAACCAAGAAAGACCAGGGCCCCGATCATGGCAAAGGCCCCTAAAATAAACCTTACTATCGGCGCTGACCCCGCCCTCGCCCTGAATTCCTTAAAGATATATGCGGCTATCAAAGAGCCAAGCACAAACCCGATAATTTCCGGCCTCATGTATTGGACAACCGCCGCACGATGCAGGCCTATAGCGCCTGCAATGTCCCTGTTAAAGCAGGCCACGCAGATGCCCATGTTCCCTGGATTGCCCCACTTTTGTAAAAGGGGGGCAAACACGCCGATAAAGGCCCCGACACTTATAATCCCCCACCTGGTTGCGAAAAAGTTTTTCAGTTGCGCCATAAATTCCTCCTTGAGATTGAATTACCTTACTTCCACACCAACGATACGATCAAAGATATGCATTTCATCTTAGGGTGTTAAGCCTTATACCCTGCGCCTTAAGCCCTGTGCCACATCGCTCTAACCCGTTTATTGATAATACTCCCCCAATGGAAATCTATGTGAAGGTTATCATTGGTAATTCATATATTTATTACCTTATCGGCTAACTGCATGGCGGTAACGATATCCAGCATATT
>CAZGIZ010000282.1:0-3078 GCA_964526655.1 uncultured Desulfobacteraceae bacterium
AAATCTATCCGGCCGTTATTAAAATTACGATTCTCGTCACCAACTGTTCATATGAGACCGAAGCATATCAGGCCATTCCTTATAAAGAGCAGTGCAAAAATAAGGAGCATTATACCAAGGATTTTTATCGTATATACGTAGCTTTTGCTTTTCAAAAAATGGCGAGACCTGCCAGTTACAAAGGCAATCATCACCTTTGATCCTACCAGCAGGATGTAGAAGGAGACTATAAAGGACAAGGTCGATACAAGCCCGATGTCCATGGCCTTCACAACAGTGGGGGCCCCGATTGAAACCCAGAAAAGATAAGGGCTTGGATTCAAAAAGTTTGCTATCACCCCTTTTTGCAGGGACCGGGGTTTAATTTTATCAGAATCAATATCAGCGCCTGTGAAACCCAGACTCTCGATGCCGAGATAAATTAAGAACCCCGCCCCAGCCATGGAGATCACCCCTAACAACGACTGGACATCCGATAAACGGGTAAGGATTATTATGGAGGTCAATACGATCGGAATGTCTGTGACGAGCGGCGCTATGGCCACCTTGACGCCTTCCCTGATTCCATGCCTGACAGTTTCAGAGATTACAAGTGTCAGGAGGGGCCCGGGAGTAATACCGCTGCTGAGCCCGAATATAATACCGGATATGAGGAACGTAAGTGATGCTGTCACGGGCTTTAATACTCAGGTTGCGTAGCTATGGAGGCCTGCCAAAAAATTGACTCCGAAGTATGTAAATAAGACACAAAGGAAACCGATTATGGAGAGGATTGCAAGCCTTTTTCCCTTCCAACCCCTTATCATTCGGGAATGCAGGAAGGTGGCATATACGATCCAGGTAATGAGGGACCAGGTCTCTTTCGGGTCCCAGCTCCAATAACTTCCCCAAGCGAAATTGGCCCAAACCGAGCCGGTTATTATACCGAGGGTGAGCATAAGAAACCCGATTCCCACCAGCTGGTAGCTTAGTTCGTCAAGTATTTCTATTCTTGGAATCAATCTTAAAAAGACGTTTTTCCTTCCCGGTATTTCCATCCTCTTAACAAGATACATGATGCTTAGGCTGAAGGCGAGGGCAAAGGATGCGTATCCAAAAAAGCAGGTTATCACATGGGCAGTCAACCAGTTGCTCTGCAGGGCGGGTACCAGGGGCTGTATTCCGCTTTTAACGTTATCAGAGAAAGATGCGTATGCAAGGGCAAGAAAGGCAAGGGGAGTGATAAAAGTGCCTATACTCCTGTTCCTGGTGCGCCATTCAACAAGGAGATAGAGCATAATCGTCGCCCATGAGAAAAATATTAGCGATTCATAGAGGTTCGAGAGTGGCGCATGACCGATACCGAGGTCATATGACTCGATCCACCTGAAGATGATGCCAAGGGTATGCCCTGCAAATCCGATAATGGTCAAAAAGGTCGCAATTCGACCAAATAATTCTTTCCCCAGGACCATCATGAGAAGATAGAACAGAAATGAAAAAAAATAGATAAATGTTATGTAACTTAAAATTATGGTATTTACCACTACAAAACCCTTTCCGAGGTTAATTTTACCTTGAGTCCGCTGATAAGGCGGTCAAGTTCCCTTTCCATTCCTACGGGATTTTTATTGGCCCTTCCCGCCGCGCTAATCTTGATTAGATGAGCCTCTTCCTCTATTTTGATCCAGACCCTCCTGTGGGAAGTAAAAAATGTGATAAAGAGGCCGACCATAATTAACAAAAATCCCACATAGACTAACGGCACCCCTGGGTCCCTGTTGACCTGTAGACCCGTATAATTCTTTGACTCGATATCATCAAGTTGGAAGGTATAGGGTTTATATGCCGATGGATTAAACTTGGGAAATTTCTCGAACATCTCCGGGAAACGTTTTTTAATAAGATCATGGTTCTTAAATAACCAGAAGCTGATTTCCTCGCCCTTTGGTGGCTTAATCATGACTGAAACAGCGGGACCCATCCTCATGAAATCTTCTCTCACATCAGACAAAATTAATTGTCCCTCATCCCCGGGAAGGGTGACCGGTTCGCCCAGCCGGACTTCGAGAATTGATTCCTGTGAATTGCCGCCGTCTCTTTTCATTCCAAGCCTGACCTTGCCGCTGGGTATTGAACCATAGCTTGCCTGGTAAAAGGTGATCCCCCTGAATTTCAGGGGATGGTTTACAAAAAGACTTCCCTCACGAATCGTTTTTCCATCGAGGATGAAACTAATGTCAGACCTGTACTCCTTTGGCGTGCCGTTGTCGTAAAATTCAACTGTGAATTTATCACAATAGACCCTGAATCCCAGGCTTTTATGCCTGTGGCCTCGGCTCTTTCTGATGATAACAGAGTCAATTGACTCACCCTCAATAATGTTGACATATGCATTAAATCCAAAAAGCGATCCGATAATTGCTCCAATAAGAATACATAGGAAACTGAAATGGACGAGATAGACGCCAAAGAGGCTGTAACGGCCTCTTTCACCGTAAATGTAAGTACTTCTGTCCATATCTTTTTTAAGGATATTTCCGAATCGGTCTCCAACACTCTCCCTGACTCTTTCAGCCGTTCCTTTCAACTCACCTTTAACCAAAAAACTCCTTCCCGGAGGGAGATCTTCAAAGGATTTTGACCTGTCAGGCCTGGGCGCCTTCTGAAAAAGCCTTAGTGTTATCGGAAAGCGGTCAATGGAACAGACGATGAGATTTAGCGAAAGACAGCAGGTGAGTAATCTGAACCATATAGAGTGATACAGGTCAAAGACCTGGAGGGCATTAAGCATCCGGAAGAGTCCGGGACTCAACTCCTGGGCGAACCTGACGGCCTCCTCCTGCTGGGGAATAATCGTCCCGAATATTGAGGAAATGGCAAGCAGAACAAGGAGGATGATGGTAAGCCTCACAGAGCTGAGAATATCCCACAATGGGTTTGGTCTTTTTTCGGTCATGGAATTATCCATCTGTCTATTATTATAAACACGGGGGATATAGGGTTATGGTATCCCCTTAAAGCTTCCCTTCGTATGATTGAAAAATAAAACTTATTTATTTATCACGATTTATTTTAAATCGCAATCTCATTTGATTG
>CAZGIZ010000283.1:0-3033 GCA_964526655.1 uncultured Desulfobacteraceae bacterium
ATGAAAAATCGAGGCATTGAGGGTGGCAGGTTATTTGGGGTTCACCATGAACTAGATAGCTCTGAGTGCGGTTGTAGGGGCTTCGGGTCTTGTGTGCAATAGGCTTGTAGCGCTTTATTACAGGAGAAAAATGAGGCGATAAAGGGCAATGCTTACTTACAATCGAGGTCTTGTGAAAGGGGACGCTGGCAGAGGGATTTGAATGGTGGGGAAAAGTGGGAACAGAGAATGCAACAGGCTGAGAACACAGTGAGAACGGGAATTAGGCGAGTCAGAGGTATTCCTTGAGCACAATGACCTTTATCTCAGAAATTCGTTTTAACTTGGCATCGTTTGTAATAAAGGCATCTGCATGTGCTTCAAGGCTTGCTGCAACCTGGAGGGCATCCATTGTCCTGAGAAAGGGATATCTGCCGCGAATCTTGCCTGCTGATTCAGCAATACCCGAGGTAATTTCCATCATGGAAATGTTTTTTCCGGCCATGAGAAATTCGGAGAATTGCTTTGCAAGGGCTTCGTTACCGGCTTCGATCGGTTTGGGCAAGACCTCAACAAGAGTGATTACTGATGAGAAGGCGTTCAGCCTCCCCGATTGGAAGGCCATCACGATATCCTTGACAAGGAGGCCATATTGAGGATGGGCCTCAATGTAATAAATGATAGGGGCGGTATCAATGAAAACAGACCGGATCTGTGCGAGCTCTTCAGATAAGATCATTCCCTGTCCTCTCTAAGACTATTGACATAGTCCTGGGCATCCTGGTTAGACCATAGGCCTTTGCCGAGACCATAAAGACTCGCCCAGTCGAGCAGTTGTTGTGCCGAGATACTTTTTCCCCTTAATTGACGAGCCAGAACCTCCATCAATTTGATGTGGTCCTGGAGTGAAAGTTTTGCAGCCTGTTTTTCGATTGTTTCAAGAGATGTATCTGCCATGAAAAATCTCCTTTACCCGAATAATGTAATTATTACAGTAATTAATAATATACGCTAAATGATGATACAGTGTCAATATTGGACATTGCCGGTGTTTGATTGCGGCAGAAGGGGACGCTGATTCCAAGACAACTTGTGAAATGTGGCATTGGAATAAAAAGGTAGTAGGCTATTAGCCTGTAGACTATTAGGCTGTTACCATTAGGCTGTTAGGATGAAGCCTGTTAGACTTTTAGGCTAAAGGACTTACTGTCTAACCGCCTTCAGTTTAAACCCTCCAGCCTTGCAGTCCCAGCCTTCAGCATAATCCCCTGTATGCCTGCACAAAAGTCCGTTACCAAATGAAGGTCTTTTGAGTAAAAGGATAGCCATTCCAAGAGCTTAGACAGGTTTTTGAATATTTAATTTAACTGTTGAATAAATTTATTCAACAGCTTTTTAGGTTATTCGAAACATCAGATTCCCTGTCCATGATCAGGTCCGAATCCACGATATCCACCACGTACTCAACCTTCTCAATGGCAGAGAGGTCTTCACGCGAGGCTGTCTCTCAGTATCCTCTCCTCCTTTACAAAGAGAAACAGGATACCGCCTGCCAGGAAAAGGAGTGACAAGGACATTATGCCCGCCCTTGAGGCAGTATCACTGCCGTAACCCATTGATCTTATTAAGAGACCGACCCCTCCCATGAGCACAGGGCCTAAGACCACGGCAAACTTGCCTATCATGTTAAAGAATCCAAAATATTCCGCTGACTTGTCAACTGGAATAATCTTGGCGTAAAAGGACCGGCTCAAGGCCTGAATGCCCCCCTGCACGAGGCCTATGATGGCAGCGAGGATATAAAACTCTTCCCTCCTCTGCATGGAGGCCCCCCATAAGGACACCATAAGATAGACCGCTATCGCCACTAAAATGGCCCTTCTTGTCCCTATCCTTCCGCCCAGATATCCGAAGCCTATGGCCGATGGAAAGCCAATAAACTGGGTGATCAAAAGGGCGACGATCAGATCGTTGGAATCAAAGCCCAGTGAGATCCCGTAATCCACTGCCATCCGGATAATTGTATCCACACCGTCTATATAGAGCCAGTACGCGGCAAGGAAGGTAAAAATGTTCTTGAGGTGTCTTACCTCTCTTAAGGTATCTCTCAATTGATAAAGTCCGGCGCGCGCCATATTCCCGAAGGCGGGGATGTCTCCCCTCCGGGGCTCTTTCACAAACATGAAGAGGGGTATTGAGAAGAGCGCCCACCAGACACCCACGGAAAGGAACGAGAATTGCACGGCCCCTCCCGGACCAGGGAAACCGAACAATTGAGGCTGCAGGGTCATCCAGACATTGAAGGCAAAGAGGATGCCTCCCCCAAGATAACCGAGGGAATAGCCGAGGGCGGAGACGGAATCCATCCTTTTCGCGGATGCTACATTAGTTATCAGGGCGTCATAAAAGACGTTTCCCAGGGAAAAGCCTATGGTCGCCAGGACATAAAAGGCAACGGCCAGGGCCCAATCGCCCTTTGACACCGTATACAGGCACGATGTCATGACCACGCCCAGGGAGGCAAAGAGCAGCAAAAACCCCTTTTTTGACCTCCCCCTGTCAGCGATCGCGCCGAGGACGGGGGCGGAAAGTGCCACAAGGATGCCTGCAACCGAGTTGGCGATTCCGAGCCTGGCCGTGCTCGTGGTGACGTCGGCCCCCACACACCAGAACTGCTTGAAGAAAATGGGGAAGAATCCGGCCATGACCGTAGTGGCAAAGGCCGAATTGGCCCAGTCATACATGCTCCAGGCGAAGATCTCCCTCTTGCCGTCAAGCTGCATGTTTTTGGATCCTCTCAGTAAAAAGCCGGGTCAAAATGGCCAGGCTTTGCTTTCTTTCCTATTGTCATACATAGTGAGGTAGGTAATGTTCTCTCTTCAAGGTCATATCTTTTTAAAAGTTCCACCGGAGATTTCAGTGAACAAATATTTGGGATTTACGGCCATGAACCCTTGGGAATCTGCTTTGTGCATTACAAATCCCAAATATTAGTTCACAGGCTACCAAACAGGCAGATATGACCTTGAAGAGATAACATTGCCGGACGATTCG
>CAZGIZ010000284.1:0-3023 GCA_964526655.1 uncultured Desulfobacteraceae bacterium
ATCCCCCTGCGGCCCTTTGATCAACATGCAATATTCTAACCGGACATTACTGACGTTTTGTGAAATTTTTGTAAATATGTATATTTTACCGGATGGGCCGCCCAGATGGCGGTGTGAGTTGAGTTCGGTTGAAAAGAACTGCCGAGAGAAATTCCGAGACGACTACTTATAGGGATCAATGTTGTGGACCGTTTTCAGAATGAGGCCCTAAAAGGGGATATACGAGCTCTGTTCTCCGAATGGGATGTAGGGTCTAAATTTCCAACAATCCGCATATCAGGAAAATCAGGATGAACCCAGCGAGCATTGAAATAATCACTTGACATAATATCATAGTGCAGTATCAGATTTGTATAAAACTCACCATGATCGTGTTACAGAAAAGGGGGCTGTAGAATCCATAAGAAGATCAACAAATACATAAAGGGGGAAATCAAATGGCGGAAAATCAAGGCACACATGCGATAGATGAGGGCAAGACAACCGAGCAGTTGTTCGCAGAGCGCAACCAGCGCGTGGTAGACGCGACCCTGTTAAAACAACCGGACCGCATTCCGGTCATTATGGGCATGGGGTATATGCTGGCCGAGCTGGGCAATATAACCAAGCAGGAGCTGTATGAAAATCCTGAAAAGGCGCAGGAGATCCTGGAAATGGCCGCGCAGCGTTTTCAGCCGGATATGCTCATGGGCGCCTGGCATACGCCAAAACCCAGCCAGGCCCTGGGCGACAGGATGACCAACTGGCCCGGCTACGGCCTGGGACCCAACGGCTCCTTCCAGTTCGTGGAACATGAATTCATGAAGGCCGAAGACTATGATGATTTTCTCGAGGACCCGGCCGACTGGGCGGTCCGGGTCTATACGCCCCGTGCCTTTTCCAAACTGGAGGGACTTTCCATGATGCCTCCCCTGGGCATGTGGTTGTTCGGATACTACAATACGTTCAATTATCCGTTCCTCCTCGCGCCCCCGGTGATGGCGGCCTTCGAGGCGATTCTTAAGGCCGCCCGGCTTACGGCCGAGTGGATCGGGCAGTCGATGGAATCTGCAAAGAGGCTTGCCGCCCTCGGTTTTCCACCCCTGACCTTTCTGAGCACCCTGGTTGAGGCCCCCTTTGACACCATGTCCGACACCCTGCGCGGCATGCGGGGTATCTTTCTGGACATGAAGCGCTGCCCGGATAAACTGCTCCTCGCCCAGGAAAAGGTCGGCCGTTTCCAGATCGAACATGCCGTTTTCTCCACTCGCGCCACGGGAATCCCCACGGCTTTTATCCCCCTCCATCGAGGCTCGGACGGATTTATGTCCCTGCCCCAGTTCGAGAAATTCTACTGGCCCCAGTTGAAGGACATGATGCTGGCCCTGATCGATAACGGCATCACCCCCTGGGTCTACTATGAGGGGGTATGGGACAAGCGCCTCGAGTACCTGGCCGAATTGCCCAGGGGAAAGACAGTGGGTTTTTTCCAGAGGAGCGACATCTTCAAGGTCAAGGAGATCTTGGGCGATACCATGTGCATAATCGGCGGCATGCCTCTCTCCATGTTCAGAGACGGTACTCCCGGGCAGATACGTGAGTATACCCATAAGGTATGCCAGGAAGCGGGCAAAGACGGCGGCTTTATCTTTACCACCAATGTCATGGAGCTGGAGGGCTGCGACCCCGAACTCGTACAGGCCTGGGTAAACGCGGTAAAGGATTATGGCGTGTATGAATGATAGGCCTCAGACCAGGGCTCTGGAGACATGAAAGGCGTTACAATCCGGTACGTTATTATAGCAAAACACAGGCTGTAGGCCGAAGACTATTAGGTTGAAGAGGGATAGGCTGAAGGCTGAAGGGGTTTAGACTGTTAGCTCCTTCAGCCTTCAGTCTGCAGTCTAATAGCCTTTAGCCTAAACCCCTTCAGCCTTCTTGCAGCCCTCATCCTGTTTTCCTCATCGAACGTAGTAACGCGGATAATACTTTTTCAGCTTCAACTATTTTTGACTCACCGGAATCAACATTCTCTTTATCAAGATATCCTAACCGTTCTGCCAGGCTGAACTGGTAATGCAATTCCCTTAAGGAACCGAAAGCGATCTCAAGGAATCGGAGATACTCAGTTTGACTCTCACGAGCGCATCCTTCAACGATATTTGACGGAACTGAAACCGCGGCTCTTCTCATTTGGGCGGTCAGACCGTATATTTCATCCTTTGGAAATTTCCTGGTTGCCCGATAGATCAAAAGCGCTGCCTCGTCGGCCAATTTAAATGCCCTGAGTTTTGTATGATCACGCATATTTTCTCCCTCCTTTCGTCATTAGCTATTTAGCCTGATAGTCTTCAGCCTTACAGTCTTCAGTCTAATAGCCTAATAACAACAGTCTTCAGCCTACAGCCTGTGTTTTGCTATAATAACGTACCTGCTCGTCACGCCAAGAATCCGCTTTTTCTGCATGGCGGCCACCACGCCGGCATTAAAGCGCTCCGACGACATGGGAGAGAGTATTATGTGCGTTGATTCCCATCCGCCCTTTTTAAGGATTCGCGTATAATCATCCACAAGTATGGAATTTGTCCTTTTCTCCTCAATTGCGGGCGTGCCCTGGAAATCACGCCAATCCGCGTTTATCAGGGCCAGGATCGCCTTCTCCTTGCTGTTCTCATGGGCCAATCTGAAAAAACCCTCAAGAAACTCCAGGTAGCCGTCCCTTGAGAGGCCTGATATGCTCCCTTCATCATATTCTCCGGCCCTCTTGCTGAAATAGGGGGGATCAAAAAGTATAAGATCGGGTACGGCCTTGCTTTTAACAGGCCATTTCAGGTTGTTCATGTCCCAGTAGTAGGGCTCGATCTCGGGACGGGTCTCCAACCTGTCCGCCATGTCAAAGCTCCAGCATTTCCGGTTCAGGGCCAGGCAGGTGTCGGGGACCACCCCGCCTCCTGCCATGGGATCGAATACCAGGTCATCCTGTTTTGAAAAATAGAAGAGGATGTGGCCGATCATCTGGGCCGGGATGCGGCCGGGCCAGTCAT
>CAZGIZ010000285.1:0-2987 GCA_964526655.1 uncultured Desulfobacteraceae bacterium
ATTGTAGGTTTTCAGAATAAATGAATAAAAAGAGGGGGAATATTTTCGGAATAGATTGACAGAAGGGTTGTGGATGTTGGATTAAATGGGCCTCGAATTAGAGGCCTTTTTTAATGTGAAAAGGGCGGAGATATAGAGAGTATCCCCGCCCTGAGAAAAAATGGGCCGAAGTATTGGCCCCCAAAACCATCTACATTGATACTGTCGATAGCTGCCAAAATCAAGGATATTTTCAAGCTTGGCCGTAAATACCCATGGCCAAAACCTGAGTTATGCCCCTGTTGCAATCAGAGCAAAGTATGGGGTCATGGCTATGTGACTGCATATTTTGATGGTTTCAGTGACGGATTGTTTCTGAAGCGCTATCGTTGTCCTGGTTGCGGTTGTGTGATCAGGTTGAGGCCGGAGAGATATTTAAGCCGTTTTCAAGCCACAATAGATAATATCCGTTACAGATTATCCCACCGTTTAAGATGTGGCCGGTGGCCACCAGGAGTTTCCCGATCTCGGCAAGGCCACTGGCTAAGATCATTGAGGCGGAAGGTTTCAGGTTGCCTTGGTCTGGATTGGGAAAGGCGACTTTTAGAGGCTTTTTCTCATCTTCTTTCCAGAGGCATAAATCCTGTCAGTCGATCCATTTAGTCAGAGAACCTCTGCGTTTTTGATATTCCCTACCGAAGAGTGCCCTTGGCAAGAGTTTTTATACATCGTAAGGGGTGAGAAAAACTCAAAGGAGGGATAAATCATGGATGAAGATAAAAAAAGAGAGGTAGGGGTCTTCCGTTTTGGTGTGATTCACGATTTTGTCAGCGGCCCGAAACTGGATCAAGGGGAGCAAGAGCGGCTGTTGAGGGAGAAGTGCCAACGCAAATGGAGGATTCCCTATTCCAGCAGGACCCGTCTTACCCGAAGCACCATATTGAGATGGATTAAGCATTATAAAGACAGCAATGGAAAACTGGAGTCCTTATACCCTGTGTCCCGTTCGGATCAAGGCTTGAGCCGGGGGATGGATGAAGAAACCTCCCTGGCCCTTATCCGCCTAAGAAAAGAGTTGCCCAAGGCGACCGTGCCTGTTCTGATCGAGACCATGGGAAAAAGGAGGCTGGTTTCACCGGGGGTAAAACTTAACCTATCTACCGTTTACCGGTTTTTACATGCCAACCATCTTATGAATACAGGGCAGGGGAAGCCGGTAGACCGGCGCAAGTTTGAAGTGGAACTCCCTAATGATCTATGGCAGAGCGACGTTATGCATGGTCCCATGGTGGACATGGAAGGAAAAAATAAGAAGACTTATCTTCTGGCATTTATCGATGACCACTCCCGTTTGATCCCTCACGGGCAGTTCTATCTGTCAGAGAGACTTGATTCCTATTTGGATGCCATGGAACAAGCCCTTTTAAAAAGAGGCCTGCCCAGAAAGCTCTACCTTGATAACGGTCCCGCCTTCCGTTCCAAACATCTGGAACATGTGGCTGCTTCGTTAGGTATAGCCCTTATCCATGCCAGCCCCTATAAACCACAGGGAAAAGGAAAAATCGAACGGTTTTTTCGGACGGTCAGGATGCAGTTCTTGCCGGGATTTAAGGGAAATCTCTTAGAGGAGCTTAATGAAGTTTTTGACCTGTGGCTCGATGATATTTATCATCAGAGGAAACATGGTTCCACCGGACAGAGCCCTTTTGAACGATTTACCGCCCATATGGAATGCCTGAGAGCTGCCCCAAAGGAACTTAGAGATTATTTCCGTAAACCTGCTCGCAGAAGAGTGGCCAAAGACCGCACGATTACTTTAAATGGCAAACTTTATGAAGCCCCAGTGGCCCTGATTGGAAAACAGGTCCAGCTCCTCTACCATGAAAACCAGCCGGAACAGGTGGAGGTCTTTCACGACCATGAATCATACGGCTTCGTGACCCTTTTGGATCTTCATATCAACGCCAGAGTCAAAAGAGACAAAAACAGCGGAACTGATATAAGCCTCTTCGAACAGACTTCCAAGTACCAGGGGGGAGAGTTGTGGTCCAAGAACAGGAGGAATCAATAATGGATAAAAGTTATCGAGCCTTTTTCGGTTTTAAAAAGGAACCTTTTGGATCGGATCTGGAGATTAATGAAATCCTTAAAACCCCGGAACTTATCTCGGTCAAAGAACGTTTCGATTATGCCCTCAGGATAGGGGCTATAGCCCTGGTGACAGGGGATATAGGCAGCGGCAAATCCACAGCCCTGAGATACTCCATGGGACAACTGCACCCCTCTGAATACATGACCTTATATATAATCGCCTCATCGGGCTCTATTCTGGAACTGTACCGACAATTATTAGGGGAACTGGGCTTTAATACAACAGGCACCTCCAGGGCCGTGATGACCAGATTGATCAAAAGGGAGATACAGGAACTCGTCCTTGGGAAAAAAATGAGGGTCGCACTCATCATCGATGAAGCCTCTTTGATTCGTCTGGATGTGTTCGCAGAGTTCTATACCATCACCCAGTTCGAGGGCGACGCCAAACCTTATCTACCCATTGTCCTGGCAGGACAGTCCAACCTCATCGATAAGCTTATGTATCGTACCTCTCAACCCTTGGCTTCCAGAATCGTGGCCAGAAGTCACCTTGAAGCAGTCAATAGAGAGGATATGGAACAATACCTCAAACATCACCTCTCCATAGCCGGCGTCAAAAAGAACCTCTTCGATCCGTCCGCCGTTACCGCTATCCATCAGGGCTCCGGGGGACTCTTCAGAAAAGCCAATCACCTGGCCAGAGGTGCTCTCATTGCAGCAGCAAAGGTGCAGTCTATGGCCGTGACCCCTGAGCATGTTCGCCTTGCTTCAACAGAGGTCTTTTGATCTATTGCCTCTTAAAAAGAAAACCGAGGCTGATGTCCTATAGCAGCCTCGGTCCATTTATTCCTACAACCTCTTACTTCGTCTCATTTAAAGAGAAAATATCAGTCCATTTATTGTGGGAATCTACA
>CAZGIZ010000286.1:0-2974 GCA_964526655.1 uncultured Desulfobacteraceae bacterium
TAGAGGAGATTAATGATGCCGTGGAGGCAATGAAGAATAACAGGATCATCGGCCGTTGGATCTGTGAATGGGAATAAAATAAACTGGAGATTTAGATGATCATAAGGAAAGAAACTACATCAGACATTGAGGCAATAACACAAGTAACAATAGCCGCCTTCAGGACGCTCTCAATCAGCAATCAAACTGAGCAATTCATAATCAAGGCATTACGCGCCGCAGGCGCACTTACTTTATCGCTTGTGGCGGAAATTGATGGGCGTGTCGTAGGACATGTTGCTTTTTCACCTGTAATAATTTCTGACGGCACAAAAGACTGGTACGGCCTGGGCCCGGTTTCTGTACTGCCTGAGTATCAGAAACAGGGCATCGGCAAATCGCTTATAAGCGAAGGTTTGACCTTGCTGAAAGGATTGGGCGGCCAAGGATGCGCTCTTGTTGGTGATCCGAACTACTATAAGCGGTTCGGTTTTCGGAATTATCCTAAATTAATTCATGAGGGTATCCCCCAAGAGGTTTTCCTTGCCTTGCCGTTTTACGACAAGGCCCCACGAGGCACCGTCGTGTTTCATGAAGGATTCTTGGCAAATGGTTAACATTCCACTGCGAGGGATGGCTCATACCTCGCCATACCTGAGCAGCCTGTTAAAAGCCAAAATGGTACATTAGCAAATCCGTCAAATGGTATAGGATAGCTTTTATCAGACCTATTATGAATCTCAATGACCCGACCACTTGTGGCGGAGGAGTTGATTAAACATAGAGGTGAAAAATGTATCAGGGTTTAAGAGGTATTGTATACAAGGTTTCAGATTTGGATAAAGCAAAAGATTGGTATTGTAAGGTTTTTGATTCGCAACCCTTTTTGGATACCTCTTTTACTGTGCTCTTTTCAGCCGGAGATTCCGTATTGGCCCTTAGTCCTGCTGCTGAAACGGCAATAAAAGACAAAGATCAGTCAATCGCATATTGGGAAGTGGATGACATCGATCCTGAATTTAAGCGGTTACTACAATTAGGGGCTACTGTAAATACTGAAATTAATGTTGTCTTTAATCGAAGAAGGGCAACGGTCATAGATCCATTCGGCAATATATTCGGGATAAGGACTACTTTCAAGGACCCTGCAGAGGCAAAAGGGCGTCAGATTATCCACAAGCAGTCGAATCAGATTAGCGGCCAGATGCCCTCCGGCCCCGGTAACAACAACAGTCAAGATTGATCCCTTTTGATCCTGATCTCAGGAGGACGCGGGCTCGGGGCGTGCTCCTAATGACGGGATTCAGGAGGCCCGTACCCATTACCTGGCCGTCACCAAGTCTCCTGTAGGCTATCAGTTTTAGACCGAATAGCTTCCAATAAACTTTTTCTATTTCCAGATAATTATCCATCTATTCAGAGAAATTTGGATAAAAAGGGGAATATTGATGATATTGAATATAATAATTATTAAAATTATTTATAATTAATGCAATATAGGCATTCCATAGTCAAGAATAATAAAAAAATAATGAGGCGAGTATTTTTGACATCGAACCCTTTGTTTTCCCTTGACAGAATTTTTAAAAAATGAATATTTACTTAACGATAAGTAAAGAAAATTCTTTATTTTTCAGGAGGCAGGGACAATGGCAGGAGACTTCGAAGGTAAGGTCGCGCTGGTGACCGGTGGGGGCGCCGGAATCGGGAGGGCCTCGGCCCTGGCCTTTGCAAGGAAGGGGGCAAAGGTGGTGGTTTCCGACCTGGACGCTCAGGGGGGTGAGGAAACGGTGCGCCTCATCAGGGGATCCGGAGGAGAGGCGATCTTCATAAAGGCTGATGTATCCATATCCGGCGAGGTTGAGGCCCTTGTCAAAGGGGCGGCAGGGACTTACGGCAAACTGGATTATGCGCACAACAACGCCGGCATCAACAGGGGAATAGGTATACTCTCGGCGGACTACTCCGAGGAGGACTGGGACATAGAGCTTGACGTCAACCTCAAGGGCGTCTGGCTCTGTATGAAGTACGAAATACGCGAGATGCTCAAACAGGGACAGGGAACCGCTATTGTAAACACCTCCTCAATCTCGGGACTGTCGGGCCATCCCGCTGATCCGGCATATGTGGGCAGCAAGTTCGGGGTGGTAGGGATCACAAAATCAACGGCCCTGCAGTACGCGGGGACCGGCCTTCGAATCAACTGTGTATGCCCCGGGCCCATCAGGACAAGCCTCTATGACCGGGTGGTGGCGGCCATCCCCGGGGTTGAGGAAGCTACCCTGGAGAGAAACCCCATGGGTCGCGTGGGTGAGCCCGAAGAGGTGGCTGAGGCGGTTGTCTGGCTCTGTTCGGACGCGGCCTCATATATAACAGGGGTCCCTCTGCCTGTGGACGGGGGCCTGGCAGCGCTTTGACCGATACATAAATCATGGTCCCCTTGTCCGGCAATGTTATCTCTTCAAGGTGACGTCTAAAAATTAGGCTTAAGGCACAAGGCTCAGGGTTCAAGGTGAAAAAGGTGAAGGCAAAGCTGGAATTTTTGGATCCGGTTTTAATTGTGTTACAGGCAGTTGGAAAAAAGAAAACCCAAAAAAAGGGAGGTCTATTTCATGAAAGCAAAATACGGGTACATGGGAAAGATGCTTTTTGTGAACCTGAGTGACAGGAAGATCCGCGAAGAGGAGCTTTCCGAGGACCTGGCCAGGGGCTTCATTGGCGGCTACGGCGTCGGGGCCAGGGTTTTGTTGGAGAAAATGAAACCCCGTGTGGATCCCCTTGGGCCGGATAACATATTGGGCATTGGGACCGGTCCCTTCACCGGTACCGGCGTCATGTCCACCAATCGTTTCACAACCATGGGAAAGTCTCCCTTGACCGGATTTTGGGGGGATGCCAACAGCGGGGGGAACCTGGCGAACGCCTTGAAGTCCACGGGTTACGACATTATTTTCTTCGAGGGTAAGGCCGAATACCCCGTCTACCTGCTCCTCAC
>CAZGIZ010000287.1:0-2957 GCA_964526655.1 uncultured Desulfobacteraceae bacterium
TAAAGAGGACCCCTATCGCACACCGCCACCATATGAGAGATTGGTTGGTGATCTAGCCGGGGCATGTTCCAGAAGAATTAATATCCAGCATCGGATTATTTACCAAATTCTAGATGATATCAAGACGGTTAAGGTTATTCGTATGTGGACCCATTATGAATAATATGCAAATGATGCAAATGGGGTCGGGCCACGGTAACTAATTGAAATGAAAATAATAATTGCTGATTCCCAACTCTGAAGTCGGCCTATATCGAGCTATTTAATGGCAAAAAGAGCATTATTTAAAAAAATCGATAGTAATAGTTGTTCCCTAAAGAGCCCATTTTGAGACCGGAAAAGACGACACAGCCCTTGCAGCCATTTTTGGAAGGTTTTTGATGAATAATCAAAGCCTTAGTGTGGCCCGACCCCCTTTAATTACCCGCTCAAACTCGTGTTGGGGCTGGAAAATTTCTCAGTAATGATAGCGCAATTGGGCAATATGAAGTGCATCTTCGGTCACTTTATATACAAACCGGTGCTCATCATTAATACGCCGGGACCAGTAACCGGAAAGGGCGTGCTTAAGAGGTTCGGGTTTACCAATACCTTCAAAAGGATTGCGTTTGGTTTCCTTAATGAGAGTATTGATACGATGGAGGATTTTTTTATCAGTTTTTTGCCAATAGATATAGTCATCCCAGGCGTGGTCAGAGAAAATGAGCTTCACTCTATAAGCTCCCTTTCGACACCTTTTTCGTTTTCAAGTTGGACGATGGACTCTAATAGCCGCCTGGCGTTTTTAGGTGACCGTAAAAGGTAGGCAGTTTCTTCAAGGGCTTCATAGTCCTCAAGAGACATAATGACCACAGAATTCGATGATTTTCGTGTTACAATCATCGGGGCACGGTCCCTGCAAACTTTTTCCATTGTTTTCGCAAGGTTTTGCCTTGCTGTTGTATATGTTATAGCTTCCATTTCGGCACCTCTTGTACAGTTTATTGTACATATTAAAAGCGGATTGTCAAGCGTATTTTTTGTGCCCCAACATTCAAATTCACCAGAACCAAAAAGCCGGGCCGGTGATTAAACTGTTGGCGCCGACTGCGTCGCCGCCAATGTGGCGTTGCTTCTATCGGTGCAATGTCCTGGCAGGCGCCGCTAACGCAGCCCGGCCGGTTATCGGCGCGTGGGGTGACCTCAAAGTTGGCCTTGACAGCCCCCCTCGGTCGAGGTTATACTACTGGTATGAAAACAGCGATTTCACTTCCAAAAGACGTTTTTGAAAAGGCGGAGCGGCTCGCGAAAAGGACGCGGAAGTCCCGGAGCCAACTATATTGCGAGGCTATACGCGAATACGTGGCGCGACATTCTCCGGATGAGTTAACTGAAGCGTTGAACCGCGTCATAGAGGAAAATGGACAGCCGGAAGGGGGGTTCGTCAATCTGGCATCTGGTAGAACGCTGGCGCGGGTTGAGTGGTGATCTCCCAGGGGGAAACCTGGTGGGCTGATCTTCCGGACCCGGCGGGTTCTGGGACCGGATTCCGTCGGCCGGTTGTGGTTGTGCAGGGTGACCCGTTCAACCGAAGCAAGATCGCGACTGCCCTATGCGTACCCCTCACCAGCAACCTGAAATGGGCCGGGGCTCCTGGAAACGTGCTTCTGGAAGCTCGCCTTACCGGCCTGCCGAAGGACTCTGTTGCGAACGTTTCGCAAGTAGTTGCAGTGGACAGATCACTGCTCACTGAGTGCATCGGCAAGCTGTCTCGTGCGAAGACGGATCTTGTCCTGGCAGGAATCGATGTCGTACTTGGCAGGTGACAACGTAGGCGGGGATCACCCCACCTGATACTGTACGTTGACCGGAAGGGGCGCGCGGCCTTATCTCCTAAACAACCATTCTCAAATCAATACGCTCATTCCTAAAGGATCTCGATATTTTCAAGGACACGCTCTCTGGTCTCCAGGGGGATATTGCTTTTTTCAGACTTCTCGACGATTTCCCTCCCAAGGAGGGCAGCGCCGAGGGCCCCGGTTATGAGGGGGTCTTCAGGGACAATGACCTCAAGGCCCAGTCGCTGGGCCAGGGCATGAACCAGCCCCTTGTTTTTTGCACCCCCGCCGGTGATAACCACCTCCTCTTTTATGGAAAGGCGGTTGGCCATACCGGCGATCCTGTCCGCCAGGGACTTGTGGATGCCGGCCACCAGGTCGGGAATGGACACGCCCTTTGCCAGACTCTCCGCCACTTCCTGCTGGGCCCATATGGTACAGATGCTGCTGATATTGACAGGGTCTTTGCTTTCAAGCGACAGGTCTCCCATGTCTTCCAGCCTGAGGCCCAGGGTGTCCGCGATTACTTCTATAAACCTGCCGCTTCCCGCAGCGCATTTATCATTCATCATGAAATCAACTGGCTTTCCATTCTCGTCGATTATGATGGCCTTGCTGTCCTGTCCCCCAATATCGATAATGGTCCTGGCATCGGGAAAGAGATAGGAGATCCCCTTGGCATGACAGCTGATCTCAGTGACCTGCTTGTCCGCAAAGGGGACGTTGATTCTGCCATACCCGGTGGACACGATATAGGTGACGGCTGAAAAGGGGATATTAGCCTGATCCAGGGCCTCTTCCATGACCCTGTTGGCCATTACCCTGTGTTCCGGCCCCGTAGGCCCTATAACTGAGGCGATGATCCCATTATTCAGGATTACCGCCTTTGTTATGGTTGAGCCGATATCAATTCCAGCGAAATACCTTTCCATCGCGGCTCCGGGTTAATGGATTGACAAAGTACTCATGGCGGATTTTTTCATTTACGTTCTCACAATCAAGTGGGGCCATAAGTTTTTTCGAAAGGGGATATCTTTTTAAAAATTCCACAGGACTTTGCCATGACTTAAAATTAGAGGTTTATACCCGTGAACCCATGGGAATCTCCTGTGAACATTTCAAACCTCTAATTTTAAGTCA
>CAZGIZ010000288.1:0-2942 GCA_964526655.1 uncultured Desulfobacteraceae bacterium
AGTATCCCTGTCCTTCGCACATCGGACTCATGTTTGAATATTGCCATGATGGAGGAGATCAATGAGGCGCTTGATGCATGGCGGGGAAATCGAGACCTTAAGGTGGTGCTTTTTAATGCCAAAGGAAAGTGTTTCAGCGCCGGGGTGGATGTCGGAGAACATATGGGAGATCTGGCAGCTAAAATGATCGATGTCTTTCATGGCATCTTCCGCCGTATGGACAAACTCGGGGCGGTGACCGTTGCGTCCGTGTATGGCTCATGTCTTGGGGGAGGATGTGAGGTGGCTATCTTCTGCGACCTTGTCGTGGCCGCGGAAAGTGCCAAGTTGGGACAGCCGGAGATTCAGGTTGGTGTTTTTCCGCCTGTCGCGGCACAAATCATGCCGCGGATTATCGGAAGAAAGGCTGCTGCTGACCTGATATTTTCGGGGAAAATCATATCCGCCGAAGAGGCCCTTGGGATTGGGCTGATAAACAAGATTGTAAAGGAAGATGAATTGGAAGCAGCAACTGTGGGATTTCTAAAACCCTACATGAGGCTAAGCGCAGAAGTACTCAGATTGACCAAAAAGGCCATGATGGCCGGTTTGAGGGATGACCTGGAGCCTTCCCTTAAACTTATCGAGTCCATATATCTTGATCAACTGATGAAGACACATGATGCCCATGAAGGTCTAAAGGCATTTTTGGGAAAGCGAAGACCCGAATGGAAGAATGAGTAAGATAAAGGCGCAAGGCCTAGGGCGCAAGGCGCAAGGACAAGCTAAAAAGAAAATATTCTATAGGTTGTGCCTTGAGCCCTGTGCCACAGCGGAGGCCGGGTTCTTTTTTTCAAGCCCTATCTCAAAAAGAGTTCCACCAGACTATACAGTTCCCGCAGATGGGAGGGTTAATGCCACAAAACCCTTGGCAGAATGTCCCTTTCAGATGAAATGACCTGTCCTATTGAACCCTTCCATCTGCGGGAACCGCCACCTTGGCCTATAGATAGGGCTTGAAAAAAAGAACCCGACCGTAGAAATGACCCATTAGACATCAATCAGACTTCTTTATTTCTTAACCAGAATTATAATCATTTAATTGTCTGCTCGGCATGCTTTATGCATTTACATATGGCAAAATAAAGAAAGGCAATTGAATTATTTTGTCGACGGGGTGAAGATACTTTCTTTGTAATCGGAGTCAAAAAACCCCTACTGTGATAAGGAGGTAATAAGATGATCGAGTCTGATTATTTATCTGATAATATGCGATATTTCGAAAGGTTAAAGCAGATACCAACCATCGAATCCTTTTCTGAGAAAGATATAAAAGGAATTCTTGGTCTAAGCAAGATAAGAAAATACGAGCCCGGCGAGCTGATCCTGGGAGAAGGGATGTATGATTCCTGGATGTATTTTTTGATTTCAGGAAAAGTCCGCATAGTAAAAAACAATAAGGAGCTGAGCGTTCTTAACAGAACCGGTGACGTATTCGGTGAGATGGGGGTAATTGACGGTTCCCCGAGGTCGGCATCTGTGTACGCGGTTGGTGAGACAGTCTGTCTGGCAACGGACGCCTCCTATATTGATAGATTGACGGGTAGGGATAAAATCGCTTTTTCCTATGTCCTTTACCGGATATTTTCCGAACTCCTGGCAAACCGGTTGCGATTGACGAGCGAGGAATTGATCAAGGCGAGGGAAGAAATAGAAAAGCTGAAGAAGAAAATTTAGGAGTAGATTGAACTGACGAAGAAATATGTCCAAATTTTAGAATAGGGTGTCTAAATTTTCAACACAAACCTAACAAATTAAAAATACTAATTAAATGCGATTGATTCCTTTTATTGAAAGAATATTGTGAGATGGAATTGTAGTGTTTTCAATCAACATTTTATCCTGTCAATAATCCTTTAAAATAATTAGCCAGCCTGAAATCATCTAAAATATCCTTACATATCAGCTTGTTAGAATATACATGAAGGTACGGCAACAACTCCTGGCACAGCCCTTGCTCTATGTATCTTTCAAAAAGCGTATGGTCTTTATTAAGGAAAACCTTAAAAACAGGGAGTCAGGGAGATGAAAGATAAAAAGAGAGAGGATCGAAGGAGCCGGATTGGGTATGGATCATCCTACAGAAAGGGGAGACACCATGAACTGGATGAAAGGTCCGAGATCGGTGCGGTAATTGGCGGCCAGGTATGGATGGTCAAGCCGGATAAAGGCGCCCGGGCTGCAAATCCCTGTATCTGGATGCAGGCGGGGGTGGTTGAATTCAAGAACTGCAACAACTACTATGACTGTACCTCATGTAAATATGACCTGGCCATGAGGAAAGGGGTTGATCAGGGCAGGCAGATGAGCTGGCAGGATGTCATGAGAAAGAGACCGAGTCTGGACAGGGTCTGCAGGCACAGTCTTACAAATCGTATCTCGAAGAGGGCATGCGCCTACGACTATCAGTGCTCAACCTGCGATTTTGATCAATTTTTCGAGGACGTATGGTCTCCGAAGACCAGGAGCCTTCCCCTTGAGGTCCAGGAAGTGAAGGGATTTGAGGTCCCCATGGGCTACTATTTCCATAGGGGACATACCTGGGCCCGCATCGAGAGCGGCGGTTATATCAGAATAGGCCTGGATGACTTTGCGCTCAAGGTCCTTGGCAAGGCGGATGTCCTGGACCTGCCCCTTATGGGCAAGGAGCTGGATCATGAAAAGATAGGATGGGGCCTTAGGCGCAAGGAGAATAGGGCAGATGTCCTTTCACCTGTTGACGGGGTAATTGTCGAGGTCAATTCAAAGGCCAGGGAGAATCCTGAAAGGGCCAACAGGGAACCCTACGGGGAGGGGTGGCTCTTTCTTGTTCGCACACCCGATATTAAGGCGAATGCGAAGAGGCTCATGGCGGACAAGGGCAGCGTCGAATGGATGAACGGAGAGGTAAACAGGCTGGAAGG
>CAZGIZ010000289.1:0-2935 GCA_964526655.1 uncultured Desulfobacteraceae bacterium
TATAATCGGAGTGACAAAATCCCGTGTAAGCCGTCTTGACCAGGACCTCCTTTTCTTTTGGCTGCGCCAGGTTGACAGTCTCTATGGTTACTGGTTTTCCATATTCCCTTAGAACCGCTGCCTTCATTTTCATGGTAATCCTCCTTTAATCCTATGGTTAGTATTAGATAGTGCTGAAAAACCTTATGTTGGGGTTTTTAGATAATCGGATCCCCTTTACATGCCTGGACCATGACCCTGTTTTTAATCCCAAGGGAACCAATTTGTCAATAAAATTAAGCCCCCGATGAGCCTGCTTTTTCCCCATAAAACCCTAATTTGCCATATCGGTTGACATTTAATAAGCATGATATAAATTATCTAACATCCTATAAAATCAATTCAGATTTTTGAGACAAACGTAAGGGGAATTACATGGAGGATATAAGAGAGAGCGAAGGCATGCATTATGAGGGGGACTGTATCAGACCTCCCCCTGAGGCATACAGTATCCTGCTCCAGGTGACCTTGGGCTGTTCCCATAATAAGTGCACCTTTTGCTCGACCTTTAAGAACAAACGGTTTCAGATAAAAGACGATGACATCATCCTGAGTGATATACTGTTTGCCTCAAGGTACATGAAAAATCAGGACCGGGTCTTTCTAATGGATGGTGACGCCTTAATCATCCCCCAGAAGAGACTGATATGGATCCTCGAAAAAATCAGAGAACATCTTCCCTGGGTGAAACGAGTTGGCGCCTATGCCAACACAAAGAGCATCAGCATGAAATCCTTTGAAGACCTGGTCGAACTGCGAAAAATGGGCCTGGGCATACTCTACCTTGGTGTGGAGTCGGGAGACGATGAGGTCCGGAAAAGGGTAAAAAAGGGTTCAAGCGCACAGCACTGTCTCGAAATGGGCAGGAGAGTCAAGGAAGCGGGGATTCAGCTTGCCACCCTGGTCCTTTTGGGGATCGGTGAAAAGGAGAGGTCTATGGAGCACGCAAGGGCCACAGGAGAGATCCTGAGCCGTATTGATCCAGATTTTACCAGCGCCCTCACACTGCTTTTGATTCCCGGGACCCCCCTATATGAGGAATATCAGAGGGGTGAATTTGAAATGCCCGATGAGATGGGGATGCTCAGGGAGATGAGAGAAATCATTAAACACACAAACGTGTCCCACTGCCTCTTTTCATCCAGTCACGCCTCCAACTACCTTCCCATCCGGGCCATGTTTCCGGAGGGAAAGCAGGAAGTCCTGGATATGATCGATGCAGCCCTCAAAGGAGAGATCGGGCTCAAACCCGAATGGATGAGGGCCTTTTAGGACCTCATCCCTCCTTTTACATCCCCTATCAAGAGCCAAGCGGAGACGCAACCCCTTCCACCCTTCCCAGTTTTATCTTAAGAACACCTTATCCCATGTGTCATAACTATGACGGCTATCATAGACAGGCACCTAAATAATGATAAAATTTTTCATGAACAAAGCGTCTGGGCAGGGGATCATTACTTTTTAAATCTTTACATAAAAGGGGTCATCAATGATTGAAAAACAGAAATACTGGAATCCTTTCCTTGAGACATTGCCACATGGCAAAATCCGGGAGCTCCAGATGAAAAAGTTCAAGAGGATATTTGAGTGGACATATAATCATTCAAAGTTTCACAGGGCCCTCTATGAGGAGGCAGGAATCAGCCCCGCCGATATCCGTTCCTTTGATGATATAAGCCTCATTCCGAAGGTGGAAAAGGCCAGGATGAGAGATATCCAGCGTAGGGACCCCTTTCCCTATGGTGACGCCCTCTGCGTTCCCCTTGAGGAGGTAGTAGAGTTTCGACAGACAAGCGGCACGACAGGACAGCCGGTCTATCAGCCGGATACATGGCAGGACTGGGAGTGGTGGGCTGAATGCTGGTCCTTTATCCTGTGGGCCCAGGGATACCGTCCTCAAGACCGTGTCTTCATCCCCTTCGGCTATAACATTTTTGTCGCCTTCTGGGCGGCACACTACGCGGCCGAGAAAATAGGATGCGAGGTAGTGCCCGGAGGTGTCCTTGATACAAAGTCACGGATCCTGAAGATCCAGGAACTAAGGGCCACCGCCATGATGGCGACTCCCACGTATGTTTTGGGGATGGCGGCCACGGCCATGGATAAGATGGGAATCGATCCCTCTTCATTGTCTATAAACAAGATAACCTGCGCCGGTGAACCGGGAGCGAGTATACCAGGCACCAAGAAACGTATGGAAGAAGCCTGGGGGGCCGGGGTCTATGATCACGCCGGGGCCACAGAGATAGGAGCATGGTCCTTTGAGTGCGCTGAACAGCCCGGGGGACTTCACGTAAACGAGGCATTCTTCCTGGTGGAGATCGAGGATATTGAAACAGGGGAGATCATCCAGGAGCCGGGACAAAAGGGCAAGATGATCATAACGGCACTTGACCGTCATGCCATGCCCTGTATCCGTCTCGACTCCAAGGATATTATCGAATGGGACCCCGAACATTGCCCCTGCGGAAGGAGTTTCAGGCTCATCAAGGGAGGGGTCATCGGCAGGGCAGATGATATTACAAAGGTAAAGGGGGTTCTCCTTTCCCCGTCAGCCATAGAGGAAAATGAGAAGATCCAGGCGATGAAAAAGTTGGCAAAGGAACTTCAAGACCAGGCGGATGAATTCCCCGCCCTCTCCAGGAACACGGTCAGGATCTTGGCCAGCCTCAAGATGCTGGAGCTGAATATCTCCGACATAGTTGATCTATAGACCTTTCTTGATCCCCCAGCCCATTTGATCCGATAACCACCATTCCAGCAACTCACGCCCCGACTCGATTATTGGATCCTTATAAATTCATGGTCGATGCGGCCCCGTCCGGGCAGCCATTGCTTGCAGTCCTAATATGTGACGAAGCTGGGCAGGAAGGTAGCGATCTGTGGGAAGGCTATG
>CAZGIZ010000290.1:0-2897 GCA_964526655.1 uncultured Desulfobacteraceae bacterium
TTCCATCTGCGGGAACCGCCACCTTGGCCTATAGATAGGGCTTGAAAAAAGAACCTGACCGGAGCAATGACTCCTATGGCATAGCCTCTGTTTCTTACTCCCGCATAATGCGGATTTCCAACAATCAATGAAGAAAAACCTAAAATTCACTTGCGGGGAAAGCGGGCGAAATTAATCTCAATCTTCTTCACCTCGCCGCTGCTTTCCCGGTCAATTTACAATACATCGTCAAATACCAGAGCACTTTTGCCCGCAAGATCTTCAGGTCATGTGTTATATCTTCTCCAAAATACCGGCAACGCCCATGCCGCCGCCACCGCACATTGCTACCAATCCATATCGTGTATCCCGCCTCCGCATCTCGTGGGTAAGTGTGGTAACGATTCTTGCGCCAGTGGCACCAAGGGGATGACCAAGGGAAACGCAGGAACCGTTGACGTTTATCCTGTCATAGTCTTTCTCGGTCAGACCAAGCTCCCGGAAATTGGCGAGGGCCTGTGCAGCAAATGCCTCATGTAACTCTATAAGGCCCATGTCCTTAAGGGAGAGGCCCGTTTTTTGAAGGACTTTATTCACAGCACTCGTCGCTGCTCTCCATGCGTAACGAGGATCTGAACCGCTGAAGGCAAAGCCTTTGAGATAGGCGAGGGGTTGTAGATGACGTTTTTCCGCTTCCTCTCCCGACATGATGACACAGGCTGAGGCACCATCGTTTTCACCGCAGGAATTACCCGCAGTACAGACACCTCCCATGACGGGCTTGAGCCTTGCGAGCGCGTCAATGGTTGTATCGGCCCGGGGCCGCTCATCCTGGCTGAACATCAAAGGTTCTCCCTTGCGTTGAGGTACTAATACCGGGATAATTTCCTCTTTGAATGTACCTGACTCAATAGCAGCGCATGCCCTTTGATTGCTTAACAGGGCCCAGTTGTCAACTTCTTCGCGCATGATGCCGTGTTCAGCGGCAGCCGCCTCGGCCCATGTCATCATGCTTGGCACGATACCGAATCTCTCTTCCGGCTGAGACATGACTCTACCGCGCAGGATCCTGTCGTAGAGAGGTACTCCCCATGTGGTAAGACTTCCGTGACCCCTGGGCATGTCTCCGATCCCACCAAGGCCCCACCTTATATCACCCTTAAGATAGAACTCCGCCGTGCTCATGCTCTCGACACCACCCGCGACTGCAACTGCCGCATTACCGGTTTCGATAGCCATTGAGGCCAAGCAGATGGCATCAAGACCACTCGGACATCTCCGATCGTTGGTTAGACCAACCATTTCAACGGGCCAGCCGGCGATAAGGAGACCCATGCGGGCGATGTTCACGTACTCACCGTTTTGGTAATTTTGCCCCATGATGACCATATCGACCGATTCAGGCTTGAGATCAGCCCTTCTGATTGCTTCATTTAACACAATTGCGACGAGATCATAGGCCGGGACCGTTCTTAAGGCACCTCCAAAATTCCCAATCGGTGTCCGTACTGTACTAACGATAGCAGATTTCATTTTTCCTCCCCACTTTTGTTTTTCGTTTTTCAATTCCTTTGAGCAAATGCCGGCATCAGCAGGAGCCGGCTTTCTCAGCCATCCGCTGGATGCAGATATTGTTCGTTGTTCACTGTCAGTTGTCCGTGGTCGGGATCAAAAATGACAATCGATTCAGTCAGTTGCACCGAACCACAAATTAGACGGGTTTGTTGTACAAGGCCTTCAAATGAAATCAACGACTGGCTACTGACAACCGACAACTGATACTACCTATAATTATACTCCTTAGAGTTAATATAGATCAAGGAATTTAACTCATTATTATTCAATATCAATTTCCTTCCCTGATGATATCAGGGAAATGATACTTCGTTTTAAAAACCCCAAAAATATCCGGATAATAGATTCCATGAAGGAATAGGCACTGGCTATGACCGGCTCAAATAAGGGTACCCCTCCTGTTTTGATATCTTCCCGATCAATCAGGGTAAAATCCCCTCGCAGGTCCCTGTATTCGAGATAGAGATCCAGCCTTTTTCTCAAATCCCCTTCGCGATATTCCCCCAAAATCCTGTATTTTTTTTCCATTTTCTCCCCCGCGTCTTGAAAATGGGCGATCATCCTTTTTGATCCTGCGCAAGGATGTAGAAACCTTCCTATTTGTACGAACGTTCGTGCTTTAATAAATCAATGAAAATGGATATCTTTGACATGTTCTCCACTTATCCTGATGATTATTAGGTTAGAGTTTCAGAAGCCTATTGCCGGGCTTTCCGGGCCTTGCCCCTTGAAGAGCTGTAATTATCCAGGAGCCTGTCCAGCGCCTTCTCCAGGCGCTCCACTGTGTCAGGGTTGTTGAGCAGTTTATGGTAAAGATGAAAACCGAGGAGTAGCGAATAGAGATCAAAGGCGAACTGTTTGCAGTCGATATCTTCCCTGAAATCGCCGACCCTCATGGCGGACACTGCTGTCCTTCGAATGCTGTCAATCCATTGCTCCTGCTGGCTCAAGAGGAGATCCCTCACCTTCCCCGGCCTGTCGCTGAAATCCGTGCTCGCGGTGACAAAAATGCAGCCGCCCGATATTGTAAAACTCCATGAGATCCAGCTTTTGACAAGGGCCCTGATCCTCGGGATACCGGCCTCGGTCCTGACGGCAGGAATTATCACCTTTTCCGCGAATACCTGGGCGGCGTGGTCCAGTATCGCCAACTGGAGGTTCTCCTTTGACTGAAAATGGGCGAACAGCCCGCTCTTGGACATTTGTGTCGCCTTGGAGAGGGCTCCGATGGATACGCATTCGAGGCCTAACTGGCTTGCCATGTCCGTGCCAGCCTCCAGGATGATGTTCTTTGTGTCTTCACCTTTTTTCATAACAGGGCATAAAATAGCACGATCGTTCGT
>CAZGIZ010000291.1:0-2851 GCA_964526655.1 uncultured Desulfobacteraceae bacterium
TTCTTGACAAACCTGCGTATAGGGATATACCCTCAATTTCTGTTCAAAGGCCGGGGGCAATCCTTATTTATTAATTTTTGTCCAAGTTCAGTTTTGTTCAAAAACGATTTCACCGCAAAGCCGCAGAGTTCGCAGAGTGAGAGTTATTTTATCAGAATTCCTGATAGGGGAATTCTGATAAAGGAATTTCAAACGGTTAGCTATTGATATATGGCGATTTCAATTTATTTTGAACATTAATGGTCCGGGTTATAAGATATGAAACCATTCTCTTTCATCCATGCCGCCGACCTGCACCTGGACAGCCCCTTTTCCGCCCTGGGCCAGGAAAATCCCGAACTCGCCAGGGCCATGCGTTCGGCAACATTCGAGGCATTTGATAATATTATCGACCTCGCCCTGAACAGGAAAGTCGATTTCCTTCTGGTGGCGGGAGACGTCTATGACGGGGCGGACAGGAGCCTCAGGGCGCAGGTCCGGTTCCGGGACGGCCTTAAAAGACTCAGCGACGCTGGCATAGGTTCCTATGTGGTCCACGGCAACCATGATCCCCTGGATGTCTGGTCCTCGAGCCTCGAATGGCCGGCCCGTGTCCATATCTTCAGGGAAAACGTAGAGACCGTGCCGGTCAAGAGGGACGGGGAGACCCTTGCCTTTATCCAGGGTATAAGTTACCCCACAAGAGATGAGAGACGAAACCTCTCAAGCCTGTTCAGACGAAAAAATCCTGCCTTTCATATCGGCCTCCTGCACGCAAACGTGGGATCAGACACGGGGCACGAGCCCTATGCCCCCTGTTCCCTTGATGACCTTATGAAACCTGAAATGGATTACTGGGCCCTCGGACACGTGCACAACAGGAAAATATTATCCAGGGAGAGGCCCTTTATCCTCTATCCCGGGAATAGCCAGGGGAGAAACATCAGGGAAACGGATGAAAGGGGGTGCTATCTGGTCAGGATAAAAGAGGGCGGGGAAGTCGAAGAGGAGTTCTGCGGGACGGACGTGATCAGATGGACGAGCATGGGCCTGAGGATCAATGAAATGGGAACGGAGCAGGACCTTGTAAAGGCCCTGGACAGGGCCTGCCTCGATATCGCGGAAAAGGGATCGGGCCGTGGGTCCATAGCCCGTATCCTGCTCTCAGGTTCCGGTCCCCTGTCAAAGACGCTCAGGGAGCCAAACAGCGGTAACGATCTCCTGGAAATGGCCCGTGAGACAGGGATGTCGATCAATCCCTTTGTATGGGTTGAACAGGTGGGGATCAGGGTAGGGCCGGAGCTGGACCTTGCCGCGATGATCAAAAAACAGGACTTTATGGGCGAGCTCCTGCGCTATTCAAGGGAACTCCTTGAAGGAGAAGGGTTCATGGAGTCCGTGAAGGATGATCTTTCTCCCCTTTTCGATGACCCCAGGGCGCGGAGATTCATAGAAAGACCCGGGATCGATAAATTAAAGGAGCTCCTTGAGGAGGCCGAGCTGGAGTGTCTTAAGGGCCTTTACGGGGGGGACAGGGGATGAGGTTCGAGGGATTTCACATAAACGGATTCGGCCTGTTTCACGACATCGCTATAAAAGGCCTTTCTCCGAACCTGACGGTCTTTTTAGGCGACAATGAATCCGGAAAGAGCACGCTCCTCGGTTTTATCAGGGCAGTCCTCTTCGGTTTCCCGGACGGCCGGAGCAGTGAAAATCCCTATCCTCCCCTAAGAGGGGGGAGGCACGGGGGAAATATCGACCTTTTGGTCGAGGGCGACGGGCACTATATGGTGGAGCGATACCAGGGTCCCAGGGGCGGGAAGGTGGAGGTCCTTCAGCCGGATCAGACCATCGGGGGCAAGGATCTATTGGACCGTCTCCTTATGGTCGGAAACAGGACCCTCTTTAGAAACATCTTTGCCTTCAGCCTATCGGAGCTCCAGGAATTCGAGACCCTCAACAGGGAAGACGTGAGCGAGGCCCTGCACAGCGCAGGAGCGGGGATAGATCCCAGGGGACTGGCGGACCTGAGGGCGGCCCTCGACAGGATGGAGGCGGATCTCTTCAAGCCCGGCGGAGTGAAACCCCGCATAAACAGGGGCCTCTCCCGTCTCGGAACCATAACAAAGGAGAAAAAGGGCCTACAGGGCTCCATTGAGGAATATGACGGCATAAGCAAAGATATCTCCCGCCTCGAAAGGGAGATCGAGGCCCTTACGAAGAGGAGGAGGGAGCTGACCCTGGACCTCAGGAAGACGGAACAATTGATAAATATCAGGCCCGAATGGATCAATCTTGTTGTCTCAAGCCAGAGACTCAAGGAGCTGGAAAGGGTGGAGCATTTCCCTTCGCAGGGCATTGTCAGGCTTGAAGGACTTAAGGAAAGGCTGTCAGACCTGGAAAGGGAACTCCTTGAAAAGGAGGAGGAACTCAAGGACAGGGAATCCGATCTCCAGGCGTTAATAATCGATGAGCCCATCCTGGCACAGGGATCCACGATCACGAGGATCCAGAAGGACCTGGGGCATTTTAAGGCGGTTACCAATGACATAATGACCCTTGACCGGGAACTGACCCTGAGCGAGCAGAGGCTGGGGGAGACCGCGACTCCCCTGGGGCCGCAATGGGACGAGGAGAGAATTTTGAGATTCGACCTGTCCATTGCCACGAGGGAGAAGGTACGAAATTACCGGGAGATCCTGAATCGCTTAAGACAGGAGGAGCAGGGGAAAAAGGACTTCCTGGAGGCTGCCGTCTCCCGCAGGCGTGAGGCAGAGGCGGTTCTGCGTGAAATGGATGAACCGCCGGTCAAGGACAGGGATCTTCTGGAAGGGATGCGAAAGTCCTGCCGCGATCTAAGGGGCATGGAATC
>CAZGIZ010000292.1:0-2837 GCA_964526655.1 uncultured Desulfobacteraceae bacterium
TTACTTAAAACGATAATAAAATCGTTTGAAAGCAAACACTTGACACCTTGAATCCTTGGACCCTGTTCTCCAACTATGTTGGAGAAGAACTTTAAATAATAAAGGAGATAGAAATTATGAGCGATGTAGTGATTGTATCTGGAGCAAGGAGTCCTGTAGGCACCTTTGGTGCGAGCCTGAAAACAGTGCCAGTTGTAAAATTAGGGTCGCTTGTCTTAAAGGAAACCCTTAAGAGGGTAAACCTGAAACCAGTGGCCACAGAGGCTGTGACCCAGTTTGAGCCCGACTCCCTGAAGGGCGTCGGCCGGATTGATCTGGAAAAAGAGGGTTATGATTATGAAGATTCTTTCCAACCCATCGAAATCAATGAAGTGATCATGGGAAATGTGGTGGGCGCAGGCCAGGGCCAGAACGTGACAAGACAGGCCATGATAAAGGCCGGGATCTCCAAGGAGACACCGGCATTCACCGTGAATAAGATCTGCGCCTCGGGTATGAAGGCCGTGGCCCTGGGGGTCCAGGCGATCCGGGCCGGCGAGGCGGATGTGATTTTAGCGGGCGGCATGGAAAATATGAGTCTTATCCCCTATGCGGTTCCGGCTGCCAGATGGGGGGCCCGCATGAACAGCACCGAGCTTGTGGACCTCATGATCATGGACGGCCTCTTTGAAATATTCTACGGCTACCATATGGGAATCACTGCCGAGAACATTGCCGAGAAATACTCCATATCGCGCAAGGAGCAGGATGAACTCGGGGCCTTAAGCCACCAGAGGGCCAGAAAGGCCATAACTGAAGGGATCTTTAAGGACGAAATAGTTCCGGTTATAATTCCCCAGAGAAAGGGAGATCCCGTGATCTTTGACACGGACGAGAGGCCCATGGAGACGAGTGTCGAAAAAATGGCAAAGCTTCCACCGGCCTTTAAAAAGGACGGCACAGTGACCGCGGGAAACGCATCGGGAATCAATGACGCGTCCGCGGCCCTCCTGATCATGTCCGCCCAAAAGGCCAAAGATCTCGGCCTCAAACCCCTGGTCAAGATCCGGGCCTATTCCTCCGCGGCCATAGACCCGGCCTATATGGGCCTTGGTCCCATTCCAGCGGTCAGGAAGATCATGAAAAAGGAGGGTCTGACTATTGATGATTTTGGGGTCATCGAATTAAACGAGGCATTCGCATCCCAGGCCATCGCATGCATGAGGGAACTGAAATGCGACATAGAAAAGACAAATTTACACGGGAGCGGGATCTCGATCGGCCACCCTATCGGGTGTACCGGGGCCCGAATTGTAGTGACGCTCATGGGGGAGATGGTGAGAAAGGATCATGAGCTGGGTCTCGCAACCCTCTGCATAGGCGGCGGTCAGGGCATGGCGATGGTCCTGGAGAGGGTGTAGTAATCCAACACTATAAGGAGGCGGTTATGTCCTATGATAATATCATTTTTGAAAAGGAAGGGAATGTAGCAATCATCAAGTTCAACAGGCCCAAGGCCCTGAACGCGATAAATCCCGATGTCTTTGACGACGTGAATGACGCCCTGGACAGGGTTGAAAAGGACGGCTCGATCAAGGTCCTGGTGCTTACGGGCGAAGGAGACAAGGCCTTTGTGGCAGGCGCTGATATCTCTCACATGATAAACCTCACACCCCTTAAGGCCAGGGAATTTTCACGCATGGGACAGGATTTCCTTTTCCGGCTGGAGGAGTTGCCCATCCCGGTAATCGCATGCGTCAACGGCTTTGCCCTTGGAGGGGGAATGGAGATCGCCATGGCAAGCGATTTTATATACGCCTCCGAAAATGCAAAGTTCGGCCAACCCGAAATCAACCTGGGTCTCATCCCCGGTTTTGGAGGGACCCAGAGGCTTTCACGACTGGCGGGCAAGTCCATTGCCAAGGAGCTTTGCATGACCGGTGTCATGGTCAGCGCCAAGGAGGCAAAGGATATGGGCCTCGTAAACAAGGTCTTCAGCCCGGAGAAGCTCTGGGAAGAGACCATGAAAATAGCCTCCCTTATCGCGGGAAAGGGAAAGGTGGCCCTGAAGGCCATTAAGGACAGCATCGGCCGGGGTCAGGACGTGGATCTCCAGGACGGGTGCTACATGGAATCCGATGCCTTCGGACTCGCCTTTTCAAGCCCGGACGCAAAGGAGGGCATGTCCGCTTTCCTTGAAAAGAGGAGCCCGGAATTTAAGGGGGATCTTTCGTAAGCAACGAATCCAAGGCCTAAGTAAGAATGTGATCCTGTTTAATCACATAATATTTCATAACTGTAAAAAGGCTCAAGGCTTGAGGCACAAGGCTCAAGGCAAAACATAAATTCAATTCTTCAAACCTTGCGCCTTGGGCCTTACGCCCTACGCCATTACGTTCTTTATCCATATTCGGGCGGGAATCAAATCAAATGACTTTCTAATACCGCTATAAAAATCAATCGGAGTAACGAATTGGACTTTAAGCTGGAAAGCGAGCAGCAGGCCATACAGGCCGCTGCCCAGGAATTCGCAAAGGGTGAGTTTGAAAAGGACCTGGCCCTTGAATTCGAGAAGGGTCACACCTTTCCCAGGGAAATATGGAAAAAGGCCGGCAAGCTCGGCTTCATAGGGATCCACTTCCCTGAAAAATACGGGGGACAGGGATACGGGATATTCGAGAATATACTTGTGGTGGAGGCTTTCTGCCGTCAGGATTCCGGCATCGGCATCTGCGTCACCCTATCGGATTTCGCCTCGGAGATCATCCTCAGATGCGGGACCGAGGAACAGAAGGCCAGGTACCTGCCCCCCATCACACAGGGCGAGTCCATATCCAGCGGGGGATTCACCGAGCCGG
>CAZGIZ010000293.1:0-2822 GCA_964526655.1 uncultured Desulfobacteraceae bacterium
CCGAGCCATAGCTGGGGTATTTTTGCATCCCGAAGATATTTTTCAAGATGATACTCGGGAGAGATTCCATTTGATCCCATCAATTCAACGGCTTTATTGGCAACCAATACCGCCATATCCGCAGCAAAGATCTTGCAGGCACTTGCTTTCGAAATCATTGAAGCGGAAAATGGGGGACCGTACACATCCGGATTGTCCATCATCCATGCGATATTGTAGACTGCACCCCTGGTCATTTCTATTCGAATGGCCAAATCTGCCAGGATACCCGCGGCCATACTCCATTCCCTGACAGGTTTTCCCCCGCTTTTCCGCTCTTTTGTATACTCAAGAACAATGTCAAAGGCCGCCTGGGCCGTCCCCAGCGAGATGCTTGAGGTATGCCACTGGGTGAAACAACCCGTAAGGGCATGGTAAAACATGGCATCATGCCCAGGGCCCGCCAGTCGGTATTCCTTGGGGACCCTCACATTATCATAATAAACACTCGCGTTCATGGAGGTCTTGAATCCCATCTTTTGCTCGGGCTTTCCAAAGGAGAGGCCTTTGGCATCATGGGGGACGTATATTATGGCAATCCCTTCATCGCCCGCCTTAGGATCCGTGGTGCAAACCGTCAGGTAAACACTGGCAATGCCCGCATGAGTGGGCCATGACTTGGTGCCGTTGATCACGTACTCATCCCCGTCCAACTGGGCCCTGGTAGTGATTCCCTTGCCTTGTAGAATCGGGTTTTCCGTATCCGCGCCGCCAGTGGCGTCTGTCATGGATAGGCAGGCATAATTTACCTTATCACCACAAAAGGCCGGCGCAAATTTGTCAAGGATGGCCTTATTACCTGCGGCAATGGCCGGGCCGAAAAGGCTTCCTCCATTGAGCGCAACTCCCAAGCTGATACCGGCATCTCCCTTTGCAATTTCCTCGCAAATAATAGCAGCATTCGTCGCTCCGCCGGGACCGAGTCCGCCGCCATATTCAGGCGGATAGCCAGCCCTTTGAATCCCCAGGTCAACGAGCTTTTGATGAATTCCCTCCACAAGACTGTGATCCTCCTCCAGCTTATCCCTAATTGGCATTATCTCTTTATCCACAAATTTGCGGATCATGTCCCGGATTCCCTTTTGCTCATCTGTCAGAAGATGCTCTAATTGCATGATTCCCTCCTTAAATCTATTCGCAAAAGAATAGCTATAGAATGATTTTGATTAATTATTGTGCCCCATCAATCACTTTCCCCATGATAGACCTCTTCTCCGACAACTACATAGAAATCCTTGACCCACTTTGAGAACCACTGGGGGAAAAAGTCATCTTTAAATGCCTTTGAGTTCTTGTCTTTTTCCATATCCGCCAGGCTGCTTAGATCCATTATGCCTATATATTTATAGGGAGAGGCCGTCTCCTGGGGCGGGATGCCCTCCTGCCCATTCCCCTTGATTCCTCCCATCATCTTCACAAGCGTGAAACTCTTTGTAGCGCTCAAGCTGAGCAGGATGGGGCCTTTATACTCCTCGCACCACTTTTTGTAATCTTCATCTTTTATGCCATCCTTAAGGTTATAAAGAATTATTTCCTTTGCCATAATTCGAATCTCCTTTCATGTTTTATGATTTTTTATTGTTTTCTGATTATCCTAAAAGGTGCGGAAGAAACGTCGCAATCCAAGGAAAGGCAATTACCAGGCCGACGCAAATCAATACCGGTATGATGAACCAGGTAACTGCCTTGAATATGGCGCCGGCAGAAGCCTCTGGCACCATTCCACTTACGACGTATACGATCAATCCTACAGGAGGTGTAATGCCGCTCACGATTACCACAAGCATGAGCACCACGCCGAACCATACCAAATCAAAACCCGCGGCCGTCCATAGGGGGAGGAAGAGCGGAATAGTGATAATCATCAGTATAGCTGCCTCGAAGACATAACCACCAAGGAAGAAAAAGACCAGAACAAACAAGAGGATAAACCCGGGAGACCATCCGCCCATAAATGCAATCAATGTTGCGGGAATCTCCGATAATGACAAAAACGGCGCAAAGGTCCATGCCCCGATTAAAAGTATATACACCATACCGACGGTTTGCACTGATGTAAAACAGGCACGCCAAAATCCTTTCCAACTCATCTTGCGCTTCACAAGACCAACGATAAATGCGGCAAACGCCCCCAGCGCTCCAGCTTCTGTGATGGTAATAAACCCGCTAAAGATGCCTCCGAATACAATCACGACGAGGATCAATACCCCCCATAGATACCTGAGTGATATGAGCCTCTCTCTCCAGGAGGATTTGGCCGCTGCAGGACCTTTGGTCGGGTCAATCCGGCAGATAAAATAGATGACCACGATGTAAAGGAACGCACAAATAATGCCAGGAAATACCCCGCCGAGAAACAACTTGGTGATATTCACATTCGCCAAAAGGCCGTAGATAATGAAACCAAGACTGGGAGGAATGAGAAAGCTCAGGATTCCTCCGGCGCATATTGTGGCCAGGGAAAAATTATCATCATAATGATACTTTCTCATTTCCGGCAGACAGAATGACGTCATGGTGGCCGCCCCGGCGATATTGTCGCCGCAGACAGCGCTGAAACCGGCTGCTGTCGCCGTTGTGGTCATGGCCAACCCGCCACGAAAACCCCCCAGCCATTTAAACGCCGCTTTGAAAAGGTCCGAACCGAGGTCCCCTTCATTGGCAAGTTGACCCATAAAAACAAAAAGCGGGATAAGACTCCACAAATGAGTAACAGAGGTATCGTACGCGATTCTGGCAATAATATGAAAGGCTGCGGATAAGTCTCGTATCCACCAGATGCC
>CAZGIZ010000294.1:0-2637 GCA_964526655.1 uncultured Desulfobacteraceae bacterium
TGGTCAATCCTGTCGATGTCCTCGAGGCAAGGGGGATCAGGATACCCCAGGGATATTACTTTCATCGGGGGCATACCTGGATCAGGATTGAGGAAGGCTCAGAGGTCAGAGTTGGAGTGGATGATTTTGCCTTGCGCCTGATGGGTCCCCTGGACTGTATTGATGCCCCCCTCCTGGGGAAAGAGGTTAAACAGGAGAGGCCGGATATCACCGCTACCAGGGGGAACCACCGGGCAAGATTGCTCTCACCCATAAGCGGCGTGGTAACAGCGGTCAACGGCCGGCTAAGGGAGGAGGGAAGGATCGCCAACCGCAATCCCTATACGGAGGGGTGGGTCATGAGGGTCCAGCCGGGAAGCCTCCGGAATGATCTGAAAAACCTTATGATCAACAGGGAGACATGCGATTTCATGGAGGGTCAGGTGGATCTCCTCTATAATATGATGGAGGAGGTTGCCGGTCCCCTTGCCGCGGACGGAGGTCACCCGGGTCACGATATTTTCGGCGTCATGCCCGGGCTTGGCTGGGAAAGGCTTACAAAAACATTCCTCCATACCTGATTGAATATTATCCCCCCGGACTATCATGAGACCGGACATATTCCTTTTTTAGTCGCCAGGCCCATGCCGCTTTTTTGAACGTAAAGCCCATACCAGGCCCGCGATGATAATAATGGCGATCAGGCCGTCCATCCAGAGGGCAGGTTTCCATAAAACCATCAGGATCGTTCCTGAGGCGGCGCCGATTGATAGAATCAAAGGGCGCCACCAGTCCCTTATAATAAGGATACTGATCTCGGCAATCGCAAAACAGATAAAAGCCAGGACCCATATCAGGAACTCGGCGCTCACGTTGTATATCGATTTCACAGGCATTCCCTCGGCACGTGTTTTTATACCGAGCATGCACTGCCGCATCATCACAAAATCACCAACATCAATCGCCAGGCTAAAAAAGATGAGGGGTGACGACCAGTTGTATCTCATACGCACGCGGGAGATCAAACGGGTGAGATTTTCATCGACCGGATAGAGACCCCACGCCCAGGTCATTTCTCCCTTATTGTCCCACCAGAGCATCCATTTATTTGCCTCAAAATCAAGCACCCAGAAGCCCATTTTTCCATCAGGGCTAACAGGTATCAGGTCTCCCCTGTGCAGGTCCTGCAACCCGGGAATGATTTGATCGGCGCTCGGTCTACCCAGATTGTCAATCAAGTCATAGCTGTACCAGCCGGCGCGTTGATGACCGATCTGTACCAGCCATGGCCAGATTTTTTCAGGTGGTGCCTTGACTGTCACACCGCGCGTCGCGTTGAAGGAAGGATACTTTACAATCCCATCGCCTGGCATGATACGATCCAGGTCTTCAATGCCTGCACCCCATCTCAATTGCAGGGGTCGGTAAACGATGAAGTAGGAGACAAGGGCTATTGCCATGGCAAGGGTAAAACGTGCCGTAAAGCGGATGACTCTTTTATGCGAGATAGAGGACATGTTATCGAATCATATCGTTAAAAAAGGTTAGTCTCTGCTAATCAAGCCCATATACCTGAAGAGGAGACAGGTATACCGGATATTTACTCAAAAGTCCTTTCCGGAGGTAGTAACAATAATGGCATTCATCCACAAATTCCCCTTTGGGTTCAATGTTATTTGCCCTTGCCAGTTCCAGAGGGCCGCCCCTTGCAATGGGCCCGCAAATGGGGTGGGTGTCCGCGTCATACTCCTTTATAATCCTTGAAAAGGGTTCCTGCCACATGTTACCTATGCTCACTCCCTGGCAGACCTGGACATTACCGAAGGCATCGATATGAACACGTTTAGGCGCAACAAGCTCCTCATGGGCACACTTGTTAAAACTCTCCGGGGGCCTTGTGGGGAGGCCTTCCGTAAGTTTTTCAACTGCCCGGCCCTTGAACAAGGCCCCTCCTTCAACCACGGGCTCCCCTTTTAAATCAGACGGAGGCCGTATGGCAGGGGGCTCAATGCAGATGGATCCGGCCGAAAATCCCAGGTAATCGGCCGCCTGTGCCGCGATCTTGGCAGGACTTTCTCCATTTTCTCCGTGATGAAAGGCATCGTCGCTGACTCTAAAATCATCGATACCCATTTCTGAAATGGGCTTAAGCCACAGAATGGCATCTTCTCCTGCGATCGCCCAGTAGCTGTTCGTGACAATACCGGTTTTAAAGCCCATTTGACGTGCCTGCCTGAGGCCCTCTATCATGACCGGGTAGTAGAGGAAAGGCTCGCCCCCTTCAAAGTAAATCCACTCGACAGTGCCTATTTTTTTCGCCTCGCCGAGTACATCTTTTATCTGAGAAATGGTAAAGGTCCCCTCCGACTTCGGACCGCAGTATAGGAAACAGTGGTCACACTCGTAGTTGCAGGCGTATGTAAGGAGAAAATGTACTTGTGTGAGCATGATTTCAATCCTCCTGCATAATTTTTCATTTTACTCAAGGACTCTGGAGCAATTGACAAGACCGCAATCCAGTGAGTCAAAATCCTATAATATTTATTTATGCCACATCAGCAGCAATAACACATATTTTAAGACTGATCAACCGGGGGACCCAACCCTGATCCACCATCAAGATGTCATCTGCGGCGTTGCCTTCGATCGCTCCTCTCC
>CAZGIZ010000295.1:0-2551 GCA_964526655.1 uncultured Desulfobacteraceae bacterium
TCTCCGATCTTGATCACATCAAAATACCTTTTCGCCAGACCCTCGAAGTCTACTATAACTGCGATCGTGCCCTTAAATACAGCCCCCCTAAACACGGGCACATGGAGTGCAACGGCATCAAATCCCTGGACCGCCCTGAAGACATCGCTTATAACGGGCCTGTGATCCCTGAGTATCTCCTGCACATGTTTTTGGTACGAGATATCGCTTCCGATAGAGCCGCTGAAGGGAAGGGTATAGAGTATTATGCCCCTTTCATCCATACGGGTGATAGACCTGATTTGTTCCTGATGGGCTTCTTGGAAAAATTTCATGTAGCGTTTTCCGTCGGGACTGACATCGATAATCTCATCCATCCTGGAAAACGAGGCCAGGGTGCGCGTCCATGTTGCGAAGAAATCTTCGATCCCGCGGGCCGCCTGTTTGGCATGGATCATCTGTGCATCGTTTAGCTTCCTGATGGCGGTGTTCTTGGCTTCCCAGTAAAAGGTGTTGAAGAGTAATACACATACACCGGCAAAGAGAATCACGAGGACGATAAACGTTCTTTTTTTCACACTCAAAATCTCCTATGCCTCAAGGATAGCGAAATAATAAGAAGAAAAAAACAAAGGGGTCACTCATTATTCACTAATCGCTGCCTGAAATAAGAGTTTATGATCTATATTAAAGTATTTTTTGTTAAAAGAAAAGCCCGGATGTCCAGACGACTCCAGGCCTGCTTGGAACAGGGGCAATCTGTTTGATGCATTGGTTGAGGCGGTCGGCTGGGACATGCCAGTAGTTGTATCTTTGGGCTATATACTGAAAGCTATTACCATTAGACGAATAGACTGTTGACTATCAGGCTATTAACTAAAGGACCTACAGTCTAAATGTCTTCAGTCCTCAGCCTATAGCCTTTGTTTTGCTATAATCACGTACCTGCTCGTAACGCCTAGTATCCGCTTTTTTTGCATGGCGGCCACCACGCCTGCGCTGAACCGCTCCGACGACATGGGGGCCTGTATGATGTGTGTTCTCTGCCAACCGCTTTTTTTCAAAATATTCAGATAATCATCAACCATTATAGAATTTCCCCAGGTCTCCTCGCTTGCCGCCGTGCCCTGGAAATCCCGCCAGTCGGCATTTATAAGGGCCAATGTAGTGCTCTTTTTGCCGTTCTCACTGGCAAGGATGAAAAACCGCTCAAGAAAGTCCAGATACCTGTTCCGCGACAAACCTGATATGCTCCCTTCAACATACCCTTCTGACTTTTTACTGAAATAGGGGGGATCAAAAAGTATGAGATCCGGTTTTGTCTTGCCTTTAACCGGCCATTTCAAATCCGTTATATCCCAGTACCAGGGCTCGATCTCAGGGCGGGTCTCCACCCTGTCAACCATATCAAAGCTCCAGCATTTCCGGTTTAAGGCCAGGCAGGTATCCGGGACCACACCTCCGCCTGCCATGGGGTCAAATATCAGGTCACCCTGTTTCGAAAAAAAGTAAAGGATGTGTGCAACCAGTTGTGCAGGGATACGGCCGGGCCAGTCATCCCCGAAACGCCTGTCGCAATCGGTCCAGCTCCAGAGGTCCCATGTGCGCAGACCCCAGTTAAGTGCCTTGAATCTTTCATTGTCTTCCTTGCCTTCGAGAGCGATAGACCAGACAAGGGGCTCAGGACAGCCATGCTTTTCTGCTACCTGGGGCACAGTGAGGCCACGTTTTAAATCGGCATTTGGTAAATTTGCCAATTCTGGCATTTTTACCAAATGATATTTGATTGTCTCCCTTAACTCTCCTAACCTCTTCGCGATCCGTTCCTGGGGTATACAGAGTCGGTCCATACTAAAGATCTTCAGATCGAGATCCATCTGAATTATAGCGCGAAGATCTGAAATATAGAAATCTACGGCCTGCCTCGAACGTCCGATGGCCTTTCCTATCTCCTCGGAGGTCAACCGGGGGTTGTTCTGATAGGCACGCCTGGCCGTTTCCCTGGTATCCTCTTCCGTGAGCTGTTTGGGCCCTATTGCCCTTTTCGCCGCGTAAAGCAAGGGGTCAATGCCATCCAGCCGAATGACGTTTGCGGGAATCTCCTTTTTGCCCACTTCCCTGTGGGCATGCCAGCGGTGGGCCCCGTCCAGGATACGGTATTTGCCTTTTTCTTCGGGGTGAGCCTCGATATGGATGGGATCAAAGGAAAACCCGTCACGAAGATTTTCCGTGAATAAATTTACACGCCTGTGATCTATTGCGCTTCGCGGATAGATATTATTATCGAGGATGATATCAGTAACCGGTATGATGGATGGGGAATTGTCCATGAATAAGGATTCTCCGGTCTGTGCGGAAAGGGCATTCGCCGCTGTTTAAAATGGAGGATTGTGTAGAGATCAGGTCAATATGTCAGCAATTTCCATGCCGGGGAACGATAGATGGGCAGACCCCTGTTCTTAGCTGGTTTCAAGAGATGTGAACATTAATCCACCAGTGGATATGCACAAAATAAAGTGCATGGTGCACATTTTTTGTGCATTTCTTAGGAAAAATTAAGGAGTCGGTCGAA
>CAZGIZ010000296.1:0-2543 GCA_964526655.1 uncultured Desulfobacteraceae bacterium
TGGCCGCCTGTCCCTATGGGGTGAGGAGCTTTAACTGGGGAGATCCCAGGAAGGCCCCCAAGGAGCTGAACCCGGATTTCCCGACAAACCGGGAATTTCCCACGAGGACAAAGGGTGTCGTGGAAAAGTGCAACTTCTGCGCGGAGAGGATCGCAAAGGGCCTGTTCCCTGCCTGTGTGGAGACCGCCAACGAGATAAAGGAAGATTCCATGGTCTTCGGCGACCTGGAAGATCACGGCTCCAAGATAAGGGAGATCCTGCGTTCCTGTTACACGATCAGACGCAAACCTGAACTGGGGAGTGGACCCAATATCTATTACATAGTATGAGGTGAATATGCTTGACAAGGCGATAAAGGGAAGTGAGAAGTACTGGGGATGGCTGATATTTCTTTTTGTCCTCATAGGGGTGGGCTTCGGCTGTTATCTCTACCAGTTTTCCGAAGGCCTGAGGATAACGGGCATGAGCCGTGACGTCTCCTGGGGCTTCTATATAGGCCAGCTTACCTATTTTGTGGGTGTCGCGGCCAGCGGGGTCATGGTGGTGCTCCCCTATTACCTCCACGACTACAAGGCCTTCGGCAGGATAACCATTTTAGGGGAATTCCTTGCCGTCGGAGCGATTGTCATGTGCGGCCTCTTTGTCATGGTGGACCTTGGTAAGGTTACCAGGATGTTGAATCTCATGATACATCCGAACCCTACCTCCATCCTTTTCTGGGACTTCCTCGTCCTTAATGTATACATGCTCCTGAATATCGTTATCGGCTGGAACGTCCTGAGCGCGGAGCAGAAGGGGATAAGCTACCGGAATTGGGTCAAGGTACTGATCTACATCTCCATCCCCTGGGCCTTCAGCATCCATACCGTGACGGCCTTCCTCTACTCGGGTCTCCCCGGAAGACACTACTGGCTGACCGCCATAATGGCTGCCCGCTTTCTCTCATCGGCCTTTTGTTCGGGTCCCGCCCTCCTCATCATACTGTGCCTTATAGTGAGAAAGGTGACAAACTTTGACCCGGGCAGGGAGCAGATCCGCACCCTTGGCGGGATCGTGGCCTACGCCATGATACTTAATGTGTTTTTCATGCTACTGGAGCTATTCACGGCCTTCTACAGCCAGATTCCCTACCATATGCAGACTATCAAATACCTCTTTGTCGGCCTCGAGGGCCACGCAAGGCTGGTGCCCATGATGTGGACCGCCGTTGTCTTTGCCTTTATTTCCCTGGTCATTCTTATAATACCCGGGCTGCGAAGGAAGGAGAGATTCCTTGCTGTAGCCTGCGGATCCGTAATCATCGCCACATGGATAGACAAGGGCTTCGGCCTGATCGTGGGGGGTTTTGTGCCCAACCCCTTTGAAAGGGTGTTCGAGTACTGGCCCACCATGCCCGAGGTCTTCATCTCAGTTGGTGTATGGGCCCTTGGATTTTTTGTTATCACAGTACTCTACAAGGTGGCCTCATCCGTCAAAGAAGAGGTGGCGGCCTGATTTTTCGCCCAACTGGCCGGGGTTAATCAGGGCCCGGGACAGGTAGAAAAAGGTGTCTCCGCGGAGACGGACCGGGGTTCCAAAATATTGCACAAAAAAGCTTGACACCCATTTTTTACTCTGTTAATGAATTCACGTCCTGACAGGGGGACAGGAGTATTCAATAATGCCTCAAGAGTTGTATTCTTTTGGAATTATTAAAAAAATAATTATATAGGAGGATAGATGAAATGGGTTATCAAGTAGTTGTAGACCATGATAAATGCGAGGGTTGCGAGGAGTGCGTCGAGGTATGCCCTGTGGATGTCTATGAAATGGAAGACGGCAAGTCCGTTCCGGTCAATGCCGAGGAATGTCTAGGCTGTGAAAGCTGCGTGGAGGTCTGTGACCAGGAGGCCATAACGATCACCGAGACTTAGAGGACCCTTTATCAACGACCAAAGACCGCCCCAATGTAGGGGCGGTTTCTTTTTTGAGATCAAATAAAAAGCCGCTCGTTATTGAGCGGCTTTTTATTTAACAGAGGGTGATCAAGCAGTTTTTGATCTATTTTTCGTGGCAATCCCTGCATTTCGTCTTCTTGGGTGCAACCTTATTTCCTTCCTTCTGGGCCTTCTCGTGGCAGTCCTCGCAGTTGTCATGATAGGCGTATCTCAGGCCCTCGGGCTTATCTTTGCTTTTCCCGTTGGGGTCGTGACATTCCGCGCACTTCTTTACTGGATCGCCTTCCTTCCAGACGTTTTTTCCGTCCTTATAATCATGGTGGCAGTCCGTGCATTTAGCCCCATACGCTTTGTCTTTTGAGTGTTTTCCATGGCTGAATTTTACAGGACCCTGCCTTTTCTTTTTATAACCTGAATTATCAATGGTGATCTCATCCGGCGCTTCCGTAGCTGTCATTGCGTCCACGGCGAGAAAAAGGAATCCCGCAAGAGCTATAATAGCTATTGTCAATGCCCCATTTTTGATCTTCATTCGCTCCTCCTTGATAAAAAAGATAGACCTAAGTCTACTTATTATTCAGTCTTAAATAAAGTTTTGAATGATAA
>CAZGIZ010000297.1:0-2539 GCA_964526655.1 uncultured Desulfobacteraceae bacterium
TGAACGGCACTGCGGCGGCGAAGTATCTCCATAAGGCCTATCCCGATGTTAAGAAAGTGGCTGTTGTCATGCCGGATGATGGAGCGATCCCCTATTTAAAGCCGATCCTCAGCTGGATGTTAGGGGAGGAAGGCATTTCCAGGGTGGGAGACATCGTTGCCTATTCCAATACATCGCAGGACATGAACCCTATTGCGGCAAAACTGAACGCGATCAAGGATGCGGACGCCATATTCATGCAAAACGGCCTTGTCCCCCATATGGGCGGAATTGTCAAGGGGCTCCGTGAACTGGGCAACAAAAAGCCCTATGCCGGGGGCCTGCCAGCCCGCATAAGTCAGGTCATGAATATCGCGGGCGCGGAAAATATGAAAGACGTATTCACGGTCGCCTTTACCCCCGGTGACCCCCAGATGGCGCCCCTGGGGAAAGAGGTGGTTGAGAAGACCATAGCCAAGTACGGGGAAGGCTATCAGTTGGAGCTGTCAGCGCCCAATTGCCTTTGGATCCTGAAGCAGGTCATTGAGGCCGCCCAGAGCCTGGATCCCGTTGAGGTGAAAAAGAAATTTGAAAGTATGAACGAGGTGGAGACCATTTTCGGAAAAGCCAGTATATCCGGAGATAAATCCTTCGGAATAAAACACCATGTGGTGGCTACACCGCAGCCGATCCAGATATTTAAGAATGGAGGAGAGGCTGCCGCGGGGTGGATAGACCTGGGCGTAATACCTTAAGACTTCTATGAGATTTAATCCGGGGGCGACAATCGCCCCTGGTAACTCCATTGGATGGTTCAGCTGAAGCTGCCATTTCTTTTACAGGGCGCATCATGGAACAATTAGTGACCACCGTGACCAATACCCTGGTATTGTCGTCCATGTATATCCTCGTAGCGCTGGGTTTTGCGTTCCTTTTTAACATGCTGGGAATCCTTAACCTGGCCCATGGCGCGATTTACATGATCGGGGGGTATCTCTGCCTGGCATTAATAAGGGGACTTGGCATTGATGAGTGGATCGCCCTGTTATTGGCCACAATAATAATTGCCGGCTTCGGCGTGTTCCTTGAGAAATTCTGCTTTCGCCCCTTTGTCGGGGATTTCAACCGGACGGTAACCATATGCGTGGTCATCACCATAGCCCTCCAGACTGGCGTAAATATCATCGCAGGGGCGGAGATCCTGTCATTACCCCCATTCGCCAAGGGCGTCTTTAAGTTAGGGCCCCTGCTGGTCAGCTATGAAAGGATAGTGACCCTGTCCGTGGGACTTGGCCTCCTGCTCCTGATAACCTGGTTCGTGAATTCCACGAGATGGGGGCACCAGCTACAGGCGGTCAGCCAGAATATAGAAGGGGCGGCCCTGCAGGGAATAAATGTCCACCGCATATCCGGCATAGCCTGCGCCGTGGGGTGCGGCCTGGCGGCCGTGGCCGGATGCCTGATAGGGGCCTATTTGAGCCTCGGCCCCTTTATGGGCGATTACATGCTGGTAAAGATCCTCATGGTCGTATTCCTGGCCGGGGCAGGCAGCATAACGGGTATATTCATTGCCGGATTCGCACTGGGTATCCTGGACGGCATACTTCCGGTCCTCTTGAACGGCGCAGTGAGCGACGCCATAGCCGTCGGTGTGGTTGTCCTCCTTCTCCTCATAAGGCCCCAGGGTTTTTTCGGCCACGAACTATGAGAGATCTGTTGTCATATTGAAAAGGATGCTGGATTATATGTATAAGCCTCCATCAAAGGGTATCAGGCTGGCCATGTTAGCGGCGCTGGTGGGTATTCTCTGCCTCCTGCCCCTGTTTCTCGGCTACTACATGCTGCATGTCTTTATCCTGATCTTTATTTACACCATTGCTTCGGTCAGCCTGCGCACCATAACCATTTCAGGACAGTTTCCCCTTGCCCACGCCGCGTTTATGGGCATCGGTGCCTACCTGGCGGCCATGGCCTCGAGATGGCTCAACTGGCCTGCATGGATCACTATTCCGTCGGCCTCCCTGGCCACGGCAGGTATCGGGATGCTGACGGGATATCCCTTTGCCAGGCTGAGGGCCCTTTACTATGCCATGGGCAGCCTGTTCCTTGGGATAGGGGTGCTTAACGTCATATACGCGGGCGGGAAGATTACAGGGGGTTATCCCGGATTGACGGGTATCCACCCCATGTTTTTAGCCTCCAAGACGCCCTATTACTATTTTTTTCTGGCCCTGGGACTTGCAAGCGTTATTGCCCTTTATCGATTTGAGTTCTCACGCATCGGTATCAACCTGAAGGCGATCGACCAATCCCATATGGTTGCCTCCAGCGTGGGCATCAATGAGGTCCGCTACAGGGTCCTGGTCGTGGGCGTGGGATGTTTCTTCGCCGGCCTGGCCGGCGCCGGTTACGCCCATTATAATATGGTAGTGTCAACCTCAACCTTTAACTTCCTGGCGACTCTCTGGCTCGTTATGTACGTCCTCATAGGCGGCATAAAGAGCTTTGCCGGACCCATAGTGGGGACCTTTGTGTTGATGTTTGTCTCCGAGCTGTTCCG
>CAZGIZ010000298.1:0-2351 GCA_964526655.1 uncultured Desulfobacteraceae bacterium
GCCGTCCCCATGTCTTCCAGGTTACAATCAACTTCCTCAAACTCTATAATACCCGGTCTGAGATGCCTCTTTAACTCTTCAATAAACAATTTATCTTCTTCCGGATCATAGAGGACGCTCCCCTCCCTGTCGAGCGAGGACCAGCCCCTGAGAGGGATCACAAGCTTAAGGGGCCCCTTCGCCCTGTTTATCTTCTCGGCATATAGTCTGGCCCCTTCAAGCAATTCGTCCCTTGGGAACCGGGCCATGGCGCGTATCTCGTCAATCTCGTAGACCTTCCCGCTTGCAAGATACTTCGCCCGGTTTGTCCTGGTAATTCCCGCGCCCGTTATGTTAAGACAGCAAGGCGCCCATACCTGGGGGATACCCCTCTCAAGCCCGGCATCCAGCCTTTCCATTCCAGCGGCCCTGTTTCCTTTATATTTTTCCTCCACAAGACCCGCGGGCACGATCTCTATGACACCGTCAAAAAAACCCTGGGATATAAGCCGGTCCATGGCCCGGTCGCTTATTCCCTGGGCATGGAAGGGAAAGACGTTATAGCCCTTCTCTTCGAGGAGCCCTTCAACGTTCTTGGCGCACTGATCCGAGAATCCCAACTGGGTTACGGCTATGGAAGGGTACGGGAGGCGTAACGCGGAATGGTCAAAGGCCTTTTCCACCATGCCCGATATCGCTCCCCCGACCTGGGCGATGGCGTTTTTCACGAGATCATTCATCCCCGCCACTTCCATGATCATCTGGATGACCGCCATGTCATTGGCGCCGAACCACATGCTGATGTATGCAGGCATCGCGGCCGGGGTCCCGATCACCTTTGGAATGCCAAAGGGCAGCTTCTCCATCACCCTTGTGCCTGCAAGGGCAATAGTGGCGCCTCCCATGGCGACAACCCCATGTAGCTCCCCCCTGGAAAGCAGGTCCAAGGCCTTTTGCTGAGCACCCCTGGTCATAGTATTGACAGCGGTGGATCTATCCTTTGAGTTAACAAGATCCTCAAGGTTTTTTCCTCCCAGAGACGCGATCTCCTGGGGAGTTATCTCCGCTTTGTGTGCCGGACGCCCCCCCATGCTGATATCCATCAGGATTGCATCGTGTCCCATGGATTCGATTGTCTCCTTTAGAAAAAGGAGCTGCTCGCCCTTTGTGTCAAGGGTGCCGATAATAATGATCTTCTTTTTCATACTTATTCCTTAATAAATATCAAACACCAAATATTTGTTCATTTGCTACGAAGCAGGTAGATATACCTTTGAAGAGAAACACAGGACCGGATCTCTATATAAGTTTTAGATGATTTGCTCCGACCAAGGCAGAAAAAAATGGAATTATCGACTCACCTTAATCCCCGCCTTTTCCCTGTCCCAGGTATTTTCTGTGACTCCGGCCTCCCTCAGGCGGTACTTCTCTATCCTGTTTGTCGGGGTCTTGGGAAGCTCAGGCACGAATTCCAGGAACCTGGGAACGGCGAAATAGGCCATCCTCTTGTCGCAAAACTTGATCAGTTCCTCGGGGGCCAATGTCTCGCCAGGCTTCAGGACTACATTGGCCTTTACCTCATCCTCCCCAAGCTCGGAGGGAACGGCAAAGACCGCCGACTCCAGCACCTTGGGGTGAGTGTTTATGACCTTTTCCACCTCAAAGGAGGAGATGTTTTCACCCCTGCGACGAAGTGCGTCCTTCTTGCGGTCCACAAAATAGTAGAATTCCTCATCGCCCTTTTTAGCGTAATCGCCCGTATGAAACCAGAGGTTGCGATAGGCCTCAAGGGTCTTCTCCGGCATATTGTAGTATTCCGTCATCATTATATAGGGTTTTTTAGGCCGGACTATAATTTCACCTATCTCTCCCAGGGGGACCTCCAGGTCATCATCATCCACCAATTTTACCTCCCAGTCGTCATGGAGGACCCTGCCGCAGGAGCCGGTCTTCCTGTATTCAATGGCGTCATGTATTGCCAGGCCTATCTCGGTCATTCCAAAACCCTCGAGGCAGATAAAACCGAAACGTTTTTCCAGGTGCTCCATGACATCAGGCGGGCAGGCGGCGCCGAAGGCGATTCTGACCGGATTATCGATGTCATCGGGCTTCGGCTCCTGTTTGGAAAGTATTGTCATTACCGCCCCAAGATAGTTGAATTGCGTGGCCCCGTACTTTTTGATATCGTCCCAGAATCTTGAGGCGCTGAACTTATCGCTCAATACCATCTGCGCGTCGGATACCTGGGATGCCAGGGTGGTCATGAGCTGTGCATTGACATGAAATAGGGGCAGGAAGGTATAGAGGATATCCGTGGACTTGGCGTCACGCAGTCGGGCCACCAGCCTCCCCACATGGAGGTAATAGTTATG
>CAZGIZ010000299.1:0-2351 GCA_964526655.1 uncultured Desulfobacteraceae bacterium
CCGCCAGAGCCATCTTGATCGATAGATCGGCAAATGCCGTGTAGTCTCGAACAGGCCCCGACAAGACTGATGAAACCTTCATAATCCTGGACGGAAAGATGCAGATGAATTTCAGGGACAAGATTATGTTCGTATAAAAGCTGATGCTAAGACGGGGCCATTTTCTAAATCGGCCAATTCAGATCTCGGAGGCTGAAAAATGAGTTATCGTATTTCCCCCTTGTGGTGGCCCGTATTGACTTTATCTTCACCTGTTCTCTTTCCCGTGCTTTTGATAAAAAACCGCCGATTCAAGCGGAACATTCGTAGGTCACGGGAGGTTAACAGGGAACGTATGGAGCGTGCCGAACCTCTTGAAATGCCTCAACTTGAACATCTTGACCTGACAGTCCTTGTTGAGCAAAAAGTTGAACAAGGCTTTCTGGGATCACCGGGTGTATCCTACCTGATGAAAACCGATATGGGATCTTTGCTTTTCGATATAGGATTCGGTCCGGAATTGCCGGCTTTGGCCCATAATTCAAAGAAATTAGGCTTCAAGATGGATCAAGTAGACGCCTTGGTGATATCTCACCTCCATCCTGACCATATGGGCGGTTTAAGGGCTGTCAAGGATAAACAGGTTACGGCGCCACCAGAGATCGGGGGCAATGGAGGTCTCCCTTGCTTTTTGCCCGCCCAGGCCAATGCAGAGGGTTTCCGGGCAGAAGTGGTTGAGGGGCCCCGGATGCTGGCCGCAGGAATAGCCTCAACCGGTCCATTGACGAGGAGCCTTTTTATCATGGGATGGACTGAAGAGCAGGCCGTAATAGCCCGTCTAAAAGATAAGGGCCTGGTTGTATTCACCGGATGCGGCCATCCAACCATTGAAAATATCATTCAGGTTGTGAAGCGCCTCTCTGACGAGCCCATATACGCCGTTGGCGGCGGTCTCCACTTTCCCATTACGGACAGTCACCTTCGTAAACCGGGTATCAAGGTACAAATGATCTGGGGCACAGGCAAGCCTCCCTGGAAACGGCTCACAGACAGGGATTTAACGCGCACTATTGATAATCTGAATGCCATAAACCCCAAGCGTGTTTTTCTTTCCGCACATGATACTTGCGATCATGCAATAGATCGCTTTAAGAATGAGCTCAAGTCCGAGACCCAGGTGCTCAGAGCTGGGGCGACTTATCATCTCTAATGTTTTTCATGACTAAAAGATAGGGGTCAAACATATGAAAAATCTATTCCTTGACCCCTTTATATTATTGGATTTTTAAAGCATGTTCTTCACGGACGTTGCCTTGGATATTATTGATTACAATATCATAAGTCGTTTTGGACCCTACGTCCCACTTTATTATATATTTCCACTTTTTCAATTGTCCCGGAGCAGACCATGAAGGAATTTAAGGACAAGATTGCGGTCATCACGGGTGCCGCAAGCGGTATAGGAAAGGCCATTGCCCAACGATGCGCAAGGGAAGGCATGAAGGTCGTCCTGGCAGATGTTGAGGAGGAGGCACTTATTAGGACCGCGGATGAGATGAAGGCAAAGGGCGCGACTCTTATGGCCGTCCTCACCGATGTATCAAAGGCCGGTGATGTGGAGACCCTCGCGCAGAGGACCTTTGCTCATTTCGGGGCCGTGCACCTGCTCTGCAACAACGCGGGCGTGGCCTCCTTTGGCAGAATATGGGAATATAGCCTGGCCGACTGGGAATGGATACTGGGAGTTAACCTGTGGGGGCTCATCCACGGTATACATTTTTTTGTACCCGCCATGCTCGAGCAGGACACTGAAGGTCACATCGTCAACACTGCCTCCATGGGCGGCCTCTTTTCACCACCCTACAACGGGATCTACGCGGGCTCAAAGCACGCCGTGGTCGCTATTTCCGAGGTGCTCTTTACGGAATTAGCCATGAATCAATCAAAGATAAAGGTCTCGGTCCTATGTCCGGCAATAGTAAAGACAAGGATGAAGGATGCCGAACGGAACCGTCCTCCCGAACTGAGAAATCCCCCTGATCACAAAGCCACCCTCCCGGAATCCATGCAGAAAGGGCATCATGGGATAAGGGTTGAAGGGGAGACCGCCGGGGAGATGGCTGATCAGGTCTTTGATGCCATATCAAATGAAAAGTTCTATATCCTTCCCCACCCCGATTTCAGGGAACCCATAAAAACCCGCTTTGAAAATATTTGGGAGCAGAGAGATCCCTCCCTGCCCAGGGACCTCCTTCAAAGGCTGGGGATAGTGGAACCATGATCCTTCAATCATTTGGCCGAAATGGCAGTATTGCCAAATCGGCCAAATCTTTCTTTTTCCGCCATTTCAACTGGTGAGAAATGAAAAGGTT
>CAZGIZ010000300.1:0-2345 GCA_964526655.1 uncultured Desulfobacteraceae bacterium
TATCTCAAATTGTTCGCAAAAGGAGGTATCGCGTGGAAAAAAAGATATTAATCGCCGTTGATGGTTCCATCAATTCAAGGAGGGCCATTGAATATACCGTCAAAATGGAATCCTTCATAAAGGACATCCATTATAACCTGATTAATATACAGCCCAAGATATCTGAATTTCTCATTGAAGACGCCCGGATGGACAGTAAGGCGAGAGCGGGATTAAAGGCGGTTATTGATAAAAATCAGGAAGACTCGATGAGGATCCTCAACGAGGCAAAGGATCTCATAATCAAACTGGGTGTTGAAGAAACAAAAATCGAGACCGTCACCCAGCCCGTGGTCATGGGGGTCGCCAAGGGAATCCTGGATTACGCCAAACAGGCCCTCTGCGACGCGATTGTCCTGGGGCGGGCCGGGATCTCCCGGCTTGCCGAATCTTTTATGGGCAGCGTGAGCAACAGCGTGCTCGAGCACACGAGCACAACGCCCGTTTGGGCGGTCGGAGGGGAAGTCAAGTCTTCAAAGATCATGATAGCCGTTGACGGCTCCGAAAGCGCCCTAAACGCTGTTGATCATGTAAGCTTCATGCTGGGCGAGAACCCGGAGGTCCAGATCACCCTGCTGCACATCACCCCAAGACTCAGAGACTACTGCACCATCGATTTTGAAGATGATGGTGTTCCCATGAGCGAGATCATCGCCCAGGGCGACAAACGCTGTATTGATACCTTTTATACCCACGCGGAAGAGAGATTCAAAGAGGCCGGTATTAAGAGGAGCCAGCTTGAGATCAATCAGGTAAAGAGTACCCTGAATATTGGAAAAACGATCGTAAATGAGGCCAAAACAGGTGATTTCGGCACCCTTGTTGTTGGCAGGAGGGGCGTCAATAACTCCTTTTTTATGGGAAGTGTCTCCAGGTATATCCTCACCAACGCATCCGATTTCGCTGTCTGGCTCGTGCCATGACATTTAAATGAGCGACAACACCCCTGATTTCAGAAAAATCCGGCAATCCTTCAGGGCCCCGGAGATCAACAAAGAGCCGCAGGGCGCATGACGCTCCATGATCTCTTCAGGAAAAACCAGCCTGACAGGCTGATTCTGTTCAGCCGATACCCAGTACCCGGCAAGACAAAGACCCGCCTTATCCCCCACCTTGGTCCCGCTGGCGCGGCCGACCTCCATCGCAGGCTAACTGAAAAAACCCTTGACACAATAGGTTCGGCCATGCAGGGCCGCACAATGGGGGTGGAAGTGCGCCTTGAGGGGGGCGGCAGGCGACAGTTAAACAGATGGCTCGGACCAGGGCTGATCTATTCGAAACAGGGTCAGGGGGATCTTGGCCAGCGGATGCATGATTCTTTTCTGAAGGCATTCGGGAGCGGGTGCCGCAGAGTCCTCCTCATCGGGACGGATATCCCTGAATTATCGGCATCCCATTTAGATAAGGCCTTTGAGGCCCTGAATAACCGGGACCTTGTCCTCGGGCCCAGCAGGGACGGCGGTTACTGGCTGATTGGAATGAAACAGCCCGTGGATCTGTTCCGGGGCGTCAACTGGGGCGGGAGAACGGTCCTTGATCAGACCATGGCCCTGGCAAGGGGGAAGGAGTTGAGCCTGCACCTCCTCGAGACCCTGAACGACATAGATACCATCGAAGACCTCCTGGAGTGGCGTTCCCGGGAGGCCTTTCAGGCTCCATACATCTCGGTCATTATCCCGGCCCTCAACGAGGAGAAAAATATCGAGAAAAGTATCGGCCTGGCGCGCGACAGGGACGCTGAGGTCATCCTTGTGGACGGAGGGAGCAGGGACAGAACCGCGCAAAGGGCGATAAATTCCGGGGCCAGGATCCTGAAGAGCCCGCAGGGAAGGGCCCTACAGCAAAATTTAGGCGCCTCCTGCGCCCGCGGCAGGGTCCTTCTTTTCCTCCACGGCGACACCCTGCTGCCCAATGGCTATGTCAAACTCATCTTTGAGGAACTGATGGATCCGGCCGTTGTTGCCGGCGGATTCCGCTTCAGGACCGACCTCGACCACCCCTTTATGAAGATAATCGAGGCCTCGGTGAACCTCCGGTCGAGATATCTGAGTCTGCCCTATGGGGACCAGGCGATCTTTGTCCGGAAGCCAGTTTTTACATCCCTCGGGGGTTTTCCGGAGGTCCCCATTGCCGAAGACCTCTTTCTGATTCGTCTTCTCAAGAGGCTGGGCCGCATCAGGATTGCGCCGGCCTGTGCGGTCACATCCGGCCGCAGGTGGCGGACCCTGGGGCCCCTCCGCACCACATTGATCAATCTTCTCATCCTAAGCGGCTGCCTTCTCCGGATCTCACCCCAAAGGCTTGCG
>CAZGIZ010000301.1:0-2165 GCA_964526655.1 uncultured Desulfobacteraceae bacterium
GGATGGGGTTACGATTCGAGAATTCGGAAGCGAGCTTGATATGAACGTTCAGGCTCTCGCTTACGAGCTTGAGGAGAGGCGTTATCGCCCCCTGCCCCTGCTTCGTTTTCTGGTTGACAAGGGGGACGGGACTCCACGGGTACTTACAGTTCCCTGCGTGCGTGATCGCGTGGCCCAGGCAACGGTCCTGAACGTTATTGAGCCGGTTTTTGAGGCCGAATTTGAGGACGTGAGCTTTGCCTACAGGAGGGGCAGGTCGGTCAAGAAAGCGGCCTTCCGCATCAGGGAACTGAGGGAAAAGGGATACCGGTATGTCGTAGAGACGGATATCGACTCCTATTTTGACAGCATTGATCACAATCTGCTCATGTCAAAGGTCCAGCGCCTTGTGCCCGATCAGGATGTCCTTTACCTCATTCAAATGTGGGTTCGCGCCGAGATATATGACGGGGAAAAGGTCTATTATAATGAGAAAGGCATCCCCCAGGGTTCTGTGATCTCGCCTGTGCTTGCCAACCTTTTTTTAGACGAATTTGACGAAACCCTTATTTCACATGGCTGCCAACTGGTCCGGTATTCCGATGACTTTATCGTGCTCTCAAAGACCTGCGACCAGGCCGAAAAGGCCCTTGAGCTTACGGAAGAGACCCTTGAGCGCCTGAAGCTCTACCTTGACGACGAGGACACACGAGTCACTGAATTCAGCAAGGGTTTCAAATTTCTTGGGCTCATTTTCCTTGGCGACTCTATCCTGGCCCCCTTTGACAGGCCCCCGAGGGAGAGGAAGGTCCTCTATATGCCCCCTCCCTTTGACCTAAAGGGTTATCTGGCGGGCAAACGCCAATGGCAGTAAGGGTGAAACATGGCATTTCTCTATATCACTGAACAGGGCGCCGTTCTAAAGAAGGCGAGTGAGCGCCTGATTGTTGAGAAAGACGACGAGGTCCTGCTGGACACGCCTGCATCAAAAATCGAGGGTGTGCTCATCTTCGGGAACGTCCAGTTCACGACTCAGGCCGTTCGTCTCCTTTTTGAGCAGGGCATCGAAATGGCGCTTTTTTCTCGCAGGGGAAAGCTCCTTGGGCAGCTTACATCACCATTCACCAAGAACATCACCCTGCGGCAGGCCCAGTATGCCAGGCATGGAGATCCCGATTTTGTCCTTTCCCTGGCCAGGACCATTGTCTCAGCCAAGGTGGCCAACAGCCTGGAATTTATCAGGGAATTCGCCCACAATCACCCTGATGCGGATGTGGGCGAAGAGATATCCGAGATCAATGAATTGAGTCGTCTTGTGGATTCTCAGCCTGACATTTCTTCATTGCTTGGAATGGAAGGCAGCTCCGCCCATGCCTATTTCAACGCCTATGCAAAGATGATCCGCCATTCATTCCAGTTCCAGGGGAGGAGAAAACGTCCAGCTCCGGACCCGGTTAATGCACTCCTTTCACTGGGTTATACTATGATTTATAACGAGATATCCTCTCTCCTGGACGGGCTTGGATTCGATCCATATCTCGGCTTTTATCATCAGCCCCATTATGGTCATGCAACACTTGCCTCCGACCTGATGGAGGAGTTTCGCGCCCCCCTGGCGGACCGCTTCACCCTCTACCTGATCAATAACAGGATCTTCAAAGAGGAGGATTTTTTCTTCCACGCCGCCTCCAAAGGTGTCTATTTAAAAGATGAATCCAGAAAGCGATACTTTGCAGAATATGAGCGGTTCATTGAGCGGCCTATGCCATCCCTTGAGGAAAAAAAGGAGACGGACTTCCGGAAACTCTTTCGGAGACAGGCTGAGAGGCTGAAACAGAGCATCACTGATAGCGGGCCATATTATCCCTATAGGTTTATATGGTAAAAAACGATGTTCTATTCTATCTGCTATGATATCAAGGATGACTCGCGGCGTTCCCGTATCGCCAAGGCCCTAAAGGATTTTGGGGAAAGGGTCCAGTTTTCCGTGTTCGAGGCCAATCTTGATCCGGAACAGTTGGAAAGGCTGAAAAGGCGTGTGAGCGAATGCCTGGACCTGGAAGAGGATACTCTAAGGATCTACCCCTTGTGTGCCTCCTGTTCCGATAAAATCGAGATCATTGGACAGGGGACTGTGACGCAAGATCCTGATGTTATTATCATTTAGTAAACATTGAAAAATCCGG
>CAZGIZ010000302.1:0-2118 GCA_964526655.1 uncultured Desulfobacteraceae bacterium
TGCCCTGCGCCCTGAGCCGGATTATTAGAAGCACATAACCATTTATTGTATTATGAAAACCTTTTGAAACTACCATGTCCGATTCCGGTCTCTACATCCACATCCCCTTCTGCAGGACAAAATGCCCCTACTGCGGCTTTTATTCCCTGGCCTCGTCTTCTCTCGTCCCGAGGTGGCTGAATGCCTTGAAAAAAGAGGTCATCTATTACAGGGGTATGTTTAAGTGTTTTGACAGCCTGTATCTTGGGGGCGGCACGCCCACCCTGCTGAGTATCAAGGAACTCCAGGACATACTGGATTGCCTTTTTGATAACTTCGAAATCGCCGATGATGCGGAGATCACCATTGAGGCAAACCCATGCGATATGACAGGTGAGAAGATCGCGGGATTGAGATCTCTGGGATTCAATCGGATAAATTTAGGTGTCCAGTCCTTTAATGACCGGGACCTCGCCTTTCTGGGCAGGAGACACAGCGCGTACGAGGCTGAAAAGGCATTAAGGGCCCTCAGGACATCAGGATTCGATAATATCGGGATGGATCTCATCTACGGGATGGACGGGCAACCCCTGGAGAGGTGGCGGGAGACCCTGGAGAAGGCCCTTGTCCATAGACCAGAGCATCTTTCCTGCTATCAATTGAGCGTCGAGGAGGGGACGGTCTTCTGGAAGATGCTGGAAAAAGGTGAGATACAGCCACTGGAGGAGGAGATGGAAAGGGCATTTTTCGAGCTCACATCAGAGTTCCTCGAAGACAACGGTTACATACATTACGAGATCTCCAATTTCGCCAGGGACAGGGCCTTTTATTCACATCACAACTGCAAGTACTGGAGTCATGTCCCCTATCTTGGTCTCGGGCCTTCGGCCCACTCATTTAAGGGCAACAGAAGGTGGTGGAATCACAGATCAATCAGGCGATATTGCGATGCCCTTGAACAGGGACAGGCGCCCATCGAGGGAGATGAGGAATTGACCGATGAGCAGCGGAGGCTCGAATCCGTATCCCTTGGCCTGCGGACCCGGGAGGGATTCAATCTCAAGGAGATCGATCATGGACCGGAGATAAAGGAGGCAATCTCCCGGCTTCGTGATTCCGGACATATCCTCTTCAGCAACGGCCATATCATTCCCACAAGAAAGGGATTCCTCGTGGCCGACCGCCTCCCCCTTTGCTTTTTCCCTTAAAGACAATCAATATGTAATTACTTGATATAATTATAATTATTGACATATTAGAAATTTTCTGTTAAATAATCAGAATATGGGAATTTTCATCCGTCTTGTCAAAAACCTGCAACATCATAATATATGTGTTCGGCCATGAAAAGAATGACGAGCAATGATGACATGGGACAAAGGATGATATGATGGAATCTGTCTACATTGAGACAACTGTTGTCAGCTATTTGGTCTCTCGTCCTAGCCGCGATATTCTGGTCGCAGCCCATAAGCAGTCAACGGACGAATGGTGGAATTCACGACGCCAGGAATTTGAGTGCTTCATTTCTCAGATTGTAATTGATGAGATACAGGCCGGTGACCGTGATGCGGCAGAGGAAAGAATGAAAGAAATAGGGGATTTTGCTGTCTTGGAGGCCACTATCGAAGCGGAGCGGTTGACCGAGGCGATCATTGAGGGCGGAGCCATTCCTAAGAGAGCTGTCCGTGATGCTGCTCATATAGCTATTGCCGCAGTGAATGATATCGACTATCTTTTGACATGGAACTGCAGGCACTTGGCAAATGCACAAATCATCCGTAGAGTATCAGTAATATGCAACACACGAGGATATAGCATGCCGGTGATCTGCACTCCGGAAGAATTAATGGGGGTATAACGCTATGTACGATGATCCAATAGTAGACGAAGTTAGAAAGACAAGGGAACGTCTGGCGGAAAAGCATAACTTTGATGTAGGAGCCATTTTTGAAGAGCTGCGTAAGCGGCAAAAGACTCTGGGAAAAAGGCTTGTTCGTCGAGAAAGAAAACAAATTGCCGAACAAGTGGTTGCACCTGACCGGAATTCCGCTGCGCTCCATCCCGGCAGGTGAGCCACAGCGTTGCGACGATAACAAAGGATCAACAATTAAACGACCAAGAAAGAATTTTTAAATG
>CAZGIZ010000303.1:0-2110 GCA_964526655.1 uncultured Desulfobacteraceae bacterium
TGGAGACAAGGGGGCCCTCTTTTACCTCCACATAGTACCTGGCGCCGCTCCTTTTAAGGAGGGTGTGCCGATTCCCGGGGGCGATGAGGGCCCTGCCTCCAATCACGGTATCATTATCCTCAGCCTCCTTGACGGATACATTACATATGCTGTCCAGACGAGTGGCGAAACCTGCGGTAAAGTGCTCCGGCATATGCTGCACAATGACAATACCCGGACTGTCCAGGGGCAGCGACTCAAGAAAGACGCGCAATGCCTCGGTTCCTCCGGTGGAAGCGCCGACAACCACCACCTTTTCAGTTGTCCGTATCATCGCCTTGGAGGGTGCCTTTGAGATGACGGCGTCAGCCGTCAGTTTGGGCTCGATTTTTTTGGGTTTCGGGATAGGCTTCTTCCTGACAAGGGAGGCCGCCTTCACGGCGTCACAGATCTGTATCCTGGATTCCTCGAGAAATTTTTTCGTCCCGACCCTCGGTTTCTCGATGATCTCAACGGCCCCGTATTCCAGTGCCTTTAGGGCGGTCTCCGACCTCTTTTCAGTAAGGCTGGAGCATATGACAACCGGGATAGGATGCTGGCTCATGACCTTCTGAAGAAAGGTGATCCCGTCCATGCGCGGCATCTCAACGTCAAGTGTTATTACATCCGGTATCTCTTTATGAATCTTTTCCGCGGCAAAGAAGGGGTCAGCCGCTGTTCCCATAACCTCAATATCTGGGTCTGATCCCAGAATCGAGACAAGGGTCTGGCGGACAACGGCCGAGTCATCCACAATAAGCACCCTTATTTTTTGATTCTTTTTGACCGCACTGTTTCCCATCTTGTTATGGTCCTGTCCTATGAACCCTTTCTGTAAATCGTAGGCGCTGCCTGAGAAAGAGGAACACTCAACCCGTTCAGCGTCTCGGAGTGCCCCATGAACATGTAGCCTCCTGGACGCAGGTGCCGGCAAATGCGCTTGAGGACAATCTCCTGGGTTGGTCTATCAAAATATATCAGGACATTGCGACAAAAAATAACATCCCTGGCCCTGCGTATGCCGTAGTCATCTTCCATAAAATTGAGGCTGCGAAAATCGATTCCGGATCTTAATTCCGGCACTATCCGTACCATTCTTTTTTTTCTATCCCTGCTTTTTAAAAGATACTTTTTCTTCAATCCGAGGGGAATTGTCTCCACATCCTCCTCACTGTAAATCCCAAGGGCCGCTTCCTTAAGGACCTTTGTGGATAAATCGGTTGCAAGGATCGAAAACTGAAATCCTGGGCATCTCTCCGCAAATTCGCTCAAGACAATGGCGATTGTATAGGGCTCTTCTCCCGTGGAACAACCGGCGCTCCATACCAGGACCTTTCTTCCATTTTTGATTGCGCCATTGTGTATCAATTCCGGCAGGGCCGTTTGAACAATGTAATCAAAGTGTCTTGGTTCCCTGAAAAAATCGGTCTTGTTGGTGGTGATCACATCGATCATGTTTTGCAGTTCTTCGGCCCTGCCCTCTCCACTAAACACAAAATCATAGTATTCATCAAAAGACATTATCCCCAGCTTTCGCAGCCTCTTTGAGAGACGGGCCTGGAGCATGGTCTTTTTCCCTGTAGGCATCTTGATTCCCAATTCGGAATGGACAAAGGAACTGAATTTGAGAAAAGTCCTTTCAGACATTCCTTTAGGATATAGAGTCCCTTGAGAATCACTATAATTCATTTTGTGTACAATTCCTCCTAATCCTTAATCATTCACCATTAACTTATTTCTCAGGCCCCAACAGCCGCTTCCTTCGGCGCCTCTTCGGCATATCCGGAACCGGCGGTCTCCTGAACTACCGTCAGTTCGTCAGTGTTAAAGATCCTGTCAATATCGAGGATGATGATAAATTCATCGTTACGCTTTCCTATCCCCTTGATGAACTCGGTCTTCCACTGGCTTCCGATGCTTGGGGGTTCCTCAACCTGTTCCGGTTCAAGGTCCATCACCTCGTGCACGGAATCGGCCATGGCGCCAAGTATTGTCTGATCTCCATCAAGGGAAAGCTCCATAACCACTATCCGGGAATCCACGGTGCTCTCGGTCTTCGTCATCCCGAACTTCAGCCTGAGGTCCACCACGG
>CAZGIZ010000304.1:0-2050 GCA_964526655.1 uncultured Desulfobacteraceae bacterium
CATAATGAGCGGCACAACGATAAGAATCGCACTGAATATATCCATCATGCAGCCCACAACGATCAAAAACAGGTTCATCAGCAACAGGAGCCCGATCCGGCCGCCCACAAATACTTCCATGGTCTGTAATATCTTCATGGGAACAAAGGCATCGACCAGATAATTGGTGAGACCCAGGGAGGCGCCCAGAATAATCATGATCCCTCCGACCATCTTTACACTCTCGACCATGATCCCGGGTATGTCACTTCCTATCTTCAATTCCTTTAATATCAAGGTCTTTATGATAAAGACATAGACTACCGTGAGGGCCGCGGCTTCCGTGGCCGTGCAAAATCCCGAGTATAAGCCTAATATTATGAGAAAAGGGATCGGCAATTCCCACGCAGCCTCCCTTGAGGCGGACAGAAATTCCGGGAAAGAGAAAGAAGGCCTCGGCAATCTCCACTTCTTGCCCATAAACACGGAGAAGAGGCACAGGATTCCAACCATCAGGATCCCTGGGAGGAGTCCGGCTAAAAAGAGCTTCTCAATGCTGACTCCGGACACGAATCCATAGAGAATAATGGGAAGGCTCGGTGGAAAGTGGAGCCCCAGGCTGCCGGACGTGGTCATCAGGCCCAGCGAGAAGTTCTCTTTATAACCCTCAGAGATCAACGCGGGCAGAAGCAGCCCGCCCAGGGCTATGATCGTTATCCCTGTAGCCCCGGTTATGGCAGTGAAAAAGGAGCATGAGATGAGCGCAACCACACCAAGGCCGCCGGGAACCCAGCCAAAGAGGCTCTTTGAAAACCTCACCAGCCTGGCCGAGGTTCCCCCTTCGCTGAGCAGATAACCGGCAAAGGTAAAGAGGGGGATGGCAAGGAGCACGGGGGAGCTGGCAAGGCGAAACATCTCTATGAGTATGGCCGACATTTCCACTCCGCTCACGTGCAGCCCTATCATGGCCGCAGCGAGGATACCAGCAAAGATGGGAAGACCCAGAAGGATGAGAAAGATAAGCAGGAAGATCATCAGGATGATCATGATCCGGGTCTCCTCAGTATTTCAAGGGCCTGTTCCATGGCCCTGATGAAAAAACGAAAGAGCATCATTGCAAAACCTGCGGGAATGATCAACTGGCATATCCAGGAGGGTATCCGGAGGAAAAGGTAAGACCCGAAGTCCATCTCAATTCCGATGTATTTAATGGAGGCCTTAAGCATAAGGGCGCAGATTATCAGGCACGCGATGTCTATGACTATTTCACGATAGGGCGACCATCTGGATGAAATAAAGGCCCCCACGACATCGATCCGGATATGCCTGTTTTCACCGGTGATCAGGGAAGCCCCAAGGAAGGTTATCCATAGCACGAGGAGCCTTACAAAGGGTTCTGTCCAGTCCACCTGGCCGAGGACGTTATTGGCCCACTGGAGATGGCCGTGGGCATAGAGGGTTCTCAGTATTACATTAAGGAAGGTCAATAACACCATCAGGGCAAGGGAGGCGATAACAAGGAGACGTTCCGCCTTTTCAGCGGCCCTGTCAATGGATTTCAGGAATTTCATGGGCCCTTGCGAACGCGGTCTAATATTTTATATACCCTGTCCAGCAGGTCCCTGGGATAGACTTCGCCGGACAGCTCCTGCGCCACCCTTTCACCGACCCTGTAGAACTCCTCCAGATCTGATTTCTCGGGCATGGGCGTGATAATCACCCCGCTCTTCTCTATCAGGTCTACGGCCTCTCTGGACTGACTGATCAACTCGGAGTTGAGTTCATTCATTGTAAGGCGAGTTTCATCTTTAAGTAATCTGGCTAAGTCTTCGGGAATTTTACTAAAATAATCCGATGAAATTAGCACCACCGCCGTGGCGTGGGCTATGGGCAGGGATGTCATATACTTGATGTAGGACTGCCACTGGAGGGCGAGGGCCCCCAGGGGAGGGGCATAGATCGTGTCGATCATTTTCGTGCTCAGGGCGGTTGTAACGTCTGTTATGGATAATGGTATGTTGTTGGTGCCCATGGCGGAGCGAACCACCTTGGCGCGCGTCGCGTCGAAGTC
>CAZGIZ010000305.1:0-1892 GCA_964526655.1 uncultured Desulfobacteraceae bacterium
CGGGAGGGAGACCTTATCCATGAGCCCCTGACCGCCTTTAAGGGATTGGCCTGATTCCCTGCCTTCCCCAAAATCCACCATCAAATTCCCATTTCGATAGTAACTGTGGTGGATTTTAATTAACCCTGGGCGCCAGAAGGTGTTAGATGCAAGGCGCAGAGGAGCGACGACTGAGGCGTATAAGTAATACGCCGCAGGTCGGAGCGATCGAAGGCAACGCAGCAGATGACATCTTGATGGTGAATCAGGGTTCCGAAAAGCCTTGGTCTTCCGGATCAAAATAGAGTAGAATTTAAGTATTATTAAGGTTACGGAAGGGTAAGGAACCTAAAAAATATGGTTCTTCTCCCAATTAGTTGGGAGAAAGTGGCCAAGGATTCGAGGGTTCAAGGATTCAAGTGTTTGTTTTCTAATGATTTTATCAGTAAGTTAAGGTTCTTTAAGTACAATCACTAATCGTGCTTGATATACACAAGCATGGCGCCTTCAGGTAATACAAGGTCCCTATATAACATTATTTACTTTTCCGGCCTGATATTTTCATCTATAGGTTATATATAGAGCCTTGGTATGATATAGTGTTGTCTTTAATTCATAGTCTTGTAATTATCAAATATTTCACTCGAATCCTTGACCCCTCGAACCCTTGAATCCTGATCATCGATCAACTAATTTGGAGATGATCCAAAAATATATGGAGAAAATTCAAATGTCCAAAAGAGCCGTCTTTTTCCTGTCGTTCTGCTCACTGCTCATCTTTAATGTGTGCGGTGTTACCATGAGACACGGTATTATTTCCGAGGCCGAAGCGGGGTCATTAAAAGATGTGTTTAAAAAGGTCAATCCCGCAGTGGTTGTCATTGTGACAAGAGAAGGTGGTTACACACGATCAATGCCCAATTTCCCGATCATAGGGGGACGCCTGGGTTCAGGAATAGTCGTCTCCGGAGACGGCCTTGTAATGACTGCCGCGCATGTCGTCAATGTTGCCGATGAAGTGTCTGTCTTTTTTTTAAGCGGAGGCCGTGTCCCGGCAAAGGTGGTAAGCTCCGCCCAGCAGGCGGACGTTGCCCTGCTCAGGCTCGAGGAAGTCCCGGATGGCCTCCAGGCCGTGGAGTTCGGTAATTCGGATCTCGCCAGCATCGGTGACGAGGTATTTGTCGTGGGCGCGCCCTACGGTATTGATCACACACTGACCGTTGGGCATCTCAGCGGCCGGAGACGGACTGTCGGCATATGCGATCAATTGACACCCATTGAACTCCTACAGACGGACGCGGATATCAACGTCGGCAACTCCGGAGGCCCGCTCTTTGATATTGATGGCAAGTTGATTGGAATCGTGAGCCATATCCTTTCCCAATCCGGGGGCTCCGAGGGCCTGGGATTCGCCGTGAGCATTAATACTGCGAGGGCGCTGCTTATAGATCAAGACACCTTCTGGACAGGCCTGGAGGCCTATCTGGTGGCCGGAGACCTGGCAAATGCATTAAATGTGCCCCAGGAAGCGGGCCTCCTGGTCCAGCATGTGGCGATCGGCTCAATAGCCCATAAGCTGGGAATCAGGCCGGGCAAGATACCCGTCAAGATCGGCGACAGTGATCTCCTTATCGGGGGGGACATACTGCTTGCGGTTCAGGGCATAGCCATCTCACCGGATATAAAGGAGACATGCGAGATAAGGGAGAATATGGGGAAGATGGAAAAAAAGGGTGAGTTAGTGTTTCGGATCTTGAGGGACGGCAAGGTCCTGGACCTGAAAGCCCCTGACCGGAATGGTGATTAATAGACATTGACTATGGGATAAGAGAGATTAGGATATTTTAAAGGATCACTGAAAGGGGAGGTTAATGGAAATGGGAATAACTTTTAAGAGTATTAAGACGAGGCTG
>CAZGIZ010000306.1:0-1887 GCA_964526655.1 uncultured Desulfobacteraceae bacterium
CCCAAATCCACCATCAAATTTGATGTACAGTTGTGGTGGTCGACTTGAGAAGATATTTTTGAACCCACTACAATAAATGGGGCTGTTTTTCAGTTGTATTTTGCACCATGATGACAGGGCAAATTAAAAAATTAAGGCCCCTATAAATATTTAGATCCTTTGAGCCTAATTAAGTCATAGTTATTTCATGCGGGAGGTCCATTTTTTCTAACTCCCTGTCATCATGGGGCAAAATACATTCGACAAAGTGGGCTTTCAACCTGGTGATGCCTGGGCAAGCAATGCAATCCTCGCGCGGATACCAAGCAACCAGTCAAGATCCAGATTCTTTGGTAATCTCACGAACAGTCCCCGGGACCGTTCCATTACACGTGCAGGCAAATTTATCAAATGGAAACGGATCGCCTTCATCCGTTTAGAGATCCATGACTTCCCAAGCACCAGTCTCTTCATGGCATTATTCAGATTTAACGCCATAATCATTATCCACCACCATGCGGCATTCACACCAAAGTCATCGGACGGCAGCTTTCCTCCGGCAAGGTCCTCTTTCATTATACTGTGGGCTTCTTCACTCTTGCCGCATCGCTTATAAAACCAGGGTATAAGCTCCTGACCATCCCAGTCCATATTGGTGACCATTCCAAAAACCTTATACTTCTTTGATTCTATTGACATGGTAGGAAAAGGATCTTCTCTATCCTCAATCGTCCCAGGAATAACCAGTTGCTCGGCCATTCCTTCCCGTGTGGCTATATACCTATATGCAGGTCCCTTCTTACTGTGGCCGATAGCGTTGGGAACAAAACAGACCTCAGCCCATTCCCTCCCTGTCTTTATCTCTTCACCATTTACCTCCCTCCTAAGGGATGTCCAATCAGATTCAGGAACCTCAGATACTGCCTTCTTAAACTCCGGCGTAACATCACAGCCAATCGCAAACTCTATCTTGCCAAACCGTTTATTCTTACCCATATCGCAATACTTAAGAAGATCATGCTGATACCCCGCTGTATCAGATCGTACTCTCACTTTCTTTATGCCTTCGGGTAAACATCTAAGGGCCTCCTTAAATACCCTCAATTGATTAAATCCCGCAGGGACATTACCATCACGAAATTCCGTATGCACCACCAACTCCTGCTCCCACCACCATGTGTTCAGCGGTTGATAGGACTTGAATCCTTTATAACAATAAAGAGCTTCAGACTTGCTCGTCTCTACAAGCGTTGCGTCCATATCCAGGGTGGCAGTCCTTTGCCTATTCTGCCTTTGAACAAAGGATAAAAAATCTCCGTTCGCTCTGGCAAATCCCCCTAAATGCTCATTCATTGCCGGGATAAAGGCCTTGCCTGATTCCCTCAATTTATCCTGCTCATAATCGTGAAACGATGACAGATATCTGAAAACAGCAGAAGGAGAAGGAATCGTCCTTTGTTGGCCCTTGCGCCAGCGACGTGAAAAGGCTCGCCTTTGCCTCCTGGTCATGCCATGCTTCTGTACTCTCTTTATTATCCGGCACAGCCCTTCATCGCTTTCCAGACGATTCACATCATCAACACAATCCCCTCCGCTTAAGTTTAACATTATCAAAGACATTACAACCTGGCTGTCTGTCCAGCCTTGGCTATCCGAACTCGCTTTTAAATTTCGATCTATCGATTTTGATAGCCCGGCAGCCTGGGCCATATCCAGATATACCGGCAGCCCTCCAAATCCTGTCATTTCACTCTGCTGTTTATCATTTTCGTACTTGAATGGGAGAACGCCTTGTGTCATAATCTCTTTCACCTCGTTGATGATAGATTCTCTTTCCTAAAGTCATTCTATCTGCTTGATTTATCAAGCGCAACGAGGTTTTTTTGTCTTTTTGATGGTGAATCAGGG
>CAZGIZ010000307.1:0-1865 GCA_964526655.1 uncultured Desulfobacteraceae bacterium
CGGGGCCTTAAGCGGCAAGCTTTTCCCTGCCCAATATTTCGCCTCTCGCGCTGATCACGACCTTCTCCAGTGGGATCTTCTTGCCGGCTATCTCCATGCCCTTTTCAATAATTGCAGGCAGGCCCTGACAGCAGGGGACATCCATCACAACGACCTTTACGCTCTTAATTCCAGCGCTCCTGAATATATCTCCGAACTTCTTGATATACTCCTGGGCATTATCGAATTTCGGGCATCCAACCATGACCGCCCTCCCTTTGATAAAATCCCGGTGGAAATCCGGATAGGCCACGGCCGTGCAGTCGGCCGCCACCAGGAGATCGGCCCCCTTTAAAAAGGGCGCGTTTGGCGGCACAAGCCTTATCTGTACGGGCCAGTGCGAGAGCTCCGAGGCCATACTCTCATGGACCCTCGGCCTATTGGCCTCCTCGCAGGATTTCAATGTCCCAAAGGACTGTATCAGACTGGAAGGACACTCGCAGGCCATCTTCTCCTCCTCGGGGCTCTCCTCTTCGGCCTTTGAATTCAGGTACTCTTCCACGGCCTCCTCGTCAAACTCATCCGCCTCGCGCTCTATCACCCTGAGCGCGCCGGTCGGGCATTCCCCGAGACAGGCCCCGAGCCCGTCGCAATACACTTCCGCCATCAGTCTTGCCTTGCCGTCAATGACCTTCAGGGCCCCTTCCGCGCAGGAGGGAACACACTGCCCGCACCCGTCACAGAGTTCCTCATCGATCTCTATTATCTTTCGATTAACTTTCATTATTCGTTCTCCTTTTTGTCTATTTCAAAAGTCGTAAAAGACCATAAATTCTCTTATTATTCTCCTCAAGAGAGGCTTACTTCGGGGAGCAGGTAATGTATTTCTCTTCAAGGGGATATCTTTTTGATATTCCACCTGGCATTGCAATGGCCGAATATTCAGAGTTTATTCCGGCGATTTCTTGGGAATCTGCTTCTTGCTCAGCAAACTCTGAATATTCGGCCATTAGCTTCCAATCAGGTAGATATCCCCTTGAAGAGAAATACATTACCGGATACTTTCTTTATCAGCTCGCATTATTCTCTCTTAAAAGAACCTCTTCCGCCAACAGTCTTCCAGCCTCTGTCAAAAAGGCCTTCCCGATGGTCCCTGCCAGCCTTTCCCTGTCCACTGGCCCCTGCTTCAGGTTCTCCTCCATGTTCGTGATCAGGTCGGAATCATAAAGGACCTTGAAATTGATCGTCTCTTCATCCCTCGGATGATGGTGATGCCCGATAATGTCGCACACCTCCTCTATCAGCTCCCCCCTCGCGCCGAGGCCTTCCAGGATCTCCCTGGCCACAGGGGGCCCCTCCTCTTCCTGATAGACCGCGGCAGTGCTCTTGTGTTTCCTTTCCGCCTCCTTAATGCCTATGTCATGGAGATAGGCGGCTGCCAGGATAACCGCCATATTGCCCCCTTCCTCCTTCCCGATCCTCTCAGCGTACCTTGCGACCCGGCTCGCGTGGCCGATCCTTTTGAAGTCCTGTTTGAAATAGCGCTTCATCTCAATGGCGACCCGGTCCTTGAGCAGGTCCTCCCTCTGGGCGATTAGCTCCGGTGGGAGATCCCCGATGCACTGTTCCGCGAATTTGCAATAGGACGCGCAACCAAAGTCCATGTTTGGATTGAGAAATTTATAACCGCAATTTTTACAGCGCCTGGCCGAATCATCCTGAAAGAATTCCACATCCGCCCCGCATTCAGGGCACTTTGCCTCAAAAATCGCGCCGGGCTTCCAATACCTGCTGTCCTGTCCAGGGCACTTCATGACTCTCCTCCTCTGCTGATAATGAAGCTCCCCACCGCAAGCGGTGGGGTATCAAGCGGAATTCCGCCATAG
>CAZGIZ010000308.1:0-1844 GCA_964526655.1 uncultured Desulfobacteraceae bacterium
GGAGCATACAATGAGAACCACTGTTAATGTCAGTGATGAGCTTATGAATGCGCTTCTTGAGCGCACAAAATCCCGCACAAAAACTCAGGCGATCGAGACGGCCATCAGGGAATACCTGGACAAAAAGGCGATCGAGGATCTTATCTCTCTGAGCGGGAAGATCCATATAGATCCCGACTGGCGGAAAGATGAAGAGGCGGAACTGGATGAGTACAAAGATCATTGCTGACACCTCGGTATGGATTGAATTCTTCCGGAATGCGGATACGCCTGTCTCGGACTACCTGAAGCAGTTATTACGATCCGGGCAGGTCGCCCTGACGGGCATGGTCCTCGCCGAAATACTCCAGGGCATTAAGTCCCCGCAGGAGGCACGGCTTGTCAGGAGCAATCTGCAATCCCTTTCCTTTGTAGAGGCCCAGAGAAAAATCTGGCAACATGCGGGGGAAATTTCAGCCACCCTTCGCAAAAAGGGGCTTACTATCCCGCTTTCGGATATCATCATTGCATCCGCCGCCATCATTGAAGGATATGAAATTTTCACTATAGACCCCCACTTTGAAAAGATCCCCGGTCTGATTTTACACAAGCCGACTTCCTCATAAAAAGTTCATTATACTATCGCGTGTAGGTCAAATAGTGTCCTACACCATAAAAAAATCAGCCGGTTTTATAGATTTTGGCCATTTTTTTTATTTCGTTTTTCACTTCTTCCCGCAATTCTTCCGGCTCAATTACCTCCACATCCGCCCCGAACTGTAGGATCTTGAGTTTGACCTCCCGGAAATCCGCTACGGGAAACGACAAATCCAGGCAGCCGTCAGACAGTTCTGTCATGACCTGTGAAGGATGCCACATCTGTTCTTTTATCCAGCGGGCCCGGAATGGATTAAACCGGAGCGTGATGGGTATTTCCTTTCCTCCCTGGAATATTCCAAAGCTCGAATGGATCAAAGGCTCCCAGTCCTCCTTTGAGCGTGGTTCAAAGGTTTCATCGGTTAGAAAGGTTTCAGACATTCGGGAGAGGAAAAACTTGCGCCAATTCCACCTCAAGTGGCACCATCCGATCAGGACCCAGCTTCCCATATAGTGTTGAAGATGATAGGGCTCTATCTTTCGGTCCGTTGTCTGTCCGGTCCCCGGAGACCTGTAACTGCAAGCGAGTAGCCTGTTTCCAAGAAGGGCTTCCACAACAGTCTTAAAAATGTCGGCCTGGGCCGGCGAGTGCCCGTTCCAGATTGCGGAAAAGGCATGCCGGAGTTTGTCACCTGAGAACCCTATACCACCCATGGCAGAGAACAATTTCCGGCCAAAGGATTGTATAGTCCGGCTGATAAAACCTTCGGCGCTGTTGGATAATAGATCCCTGGCGATCAGAATCGAGACCAGCTCTTCCTGGGAGACATGAAGAGGGGGGAGTGAAAAACTGTCATCCGTGTACAAATATCCTTTTTTACCAGGATTGTATTCCAGGGGCGCCTTCAGCCTGTCACGCATGAAATCAATATTCCGCTGGGCCGTCTTTGATGAGATTTCAAAATATTCCGCGAGATTCTTGGCATTTGGAAAAAGGTTTTCGCGTACCTGGCTGTCGAACCAGTAATAGCGTTCCAGTACAAGATGCTCTCCCATGTAGTCCTCCAAAAAAGAACACGAGATCAAGAATCAAGTCTTGAATTGCCTGTTTTCAGGAATCTGATAAGTATTAAATCTATTATTGGATCGGAATTTATCGGAAATACCAAAATTGGTATTTCCGATATTTTGCCTATCCCGACATTTTTCCCCTGTGCTCCTCAAGAGGCTGCCTATTTAAAGGCGGGTTACCATCAAGGCTATGGGCG
>CAZGIZ010000309.1:0-1785 GCA_964526655.1 uncultured Desulfobacteraceae bacterium
GATAAAAGGATAAACGTCAGCGAGGAGACGTTGACCTATGGACATAAATACGACCATCTGGTGAAGCCTTTGAAACCCATGACGGTTTTTCCTGAAGGGACTGAGGAAAGCGGCATGAAGCGCGGGCCGGGAAATACGGACAGCCTGGTATGGATGCAGGGCACGGAGCTGGAAGGCCTGGAAGTGAATTTTACCTGGGGATTCTACAACAGCCCCGGCATCTGGCACCGCGGACCGGGGACGTCGGACGGGGCGCAACTCCATCCCTCGGATGAAGTCCTGGTTTTCGCCGGCACGGATCCGAGTGATATTGATTACCTTGGGGCGGAAATCTCCATAGACATGGGTGAAGAGCATGAAAGATATGTCTTTGATAAACCGACCGCCGTGATATGCCCGGCAGGGATACAGCATAACCCTGTAATTACCAGGTGGGTCGACAGGCCCTACGCCTCCTTTATAATCGGTCTCTCAGGCGAACACAAGACCACCTACGCGGATTAATCAATGACGCCCCTCCTGTCTTGGGCTATGATCCCGGGTGTTATTCTCTTTAAAAGGATCTGCAAAGAATATGGATGAGATTGTTAATGATCAGTCGAAACCTTGGGGACTTCTTGTGGAGATCCCCCTTTTACATATACATTTTGTGGATAAAGTTGTATTTTGAGCGAAAACAAATTTTAAACATTGGAGGATCAATCTATGGAAGTCAGATTAAATACCTTTGGGCCCAACTCCCTATCAGTGAAGACCTTTTTCAGCGATGAAAAGGGTTTTGAGGTCGCTTCCTTGATCGTAATGGGAAAGACCGATGCCGTCCTCATTGACGCCCAGTGGACCCTGTCCAACGCCCACCGGGTCATCGCTGAGATAGCGGAGACCGGCAAGGAGCTGAAGACCATTTACGTGACCCATGCCCATCCTGATCATTATTTTGGGCTGGGGGTCATAGCAGAAGCCTTCCCGTCGGCCAGGTGCGTGGCGCTCCCGGCAGTGGCCGGCATGATCAACCGCCAATTTTTTGGAAAGCTCGATCATTGGGAAAATGTTATCGGCCCCACCAACGTCTGCAGGAAGACCGTCAATATCGAGCCCCTGAGCGAGAACCACTTCGAGCTGGAAGGGGAACGGATTGAGATCATTCCTGATCTCATAGGCGACCTGAAATACAATACAGCGGTCTGGGTACCTTCCATAAGCACCATCTACGGGAGCGACGTCCTCTTTAACCAGGCCCACCCCTTTACCTGCGAGGTCACGGCGGAGGAACGGCAGCAGTGGATTCGGGATATTGAGGGGCTGGAAAAGATGAACGCGGAGGTGATCATTCCCGGCCATCAGAGACCGGGCATGCCCTTTGACACATCTTCATACACCTTCACCAAGGACTATCTGGCCGCCACTGAAGAGGAGATAGCCAGGACCAATGATGAGGGCAATTTCTATTACGCCATGGTCCAGCGTTTCCCGGATGCCAATCTCTTTATCAGCAATGTAATGAACGCTGGCGTCTTCAAGGGCGGCAAGGACTGGAACTGGCGAGAAGACGAATAATTCTGTCTCTCGCAGAGCGCGCAGAGAATCTAAGGGATTCGAAGGTCAAGGGTCAATGAAAAAACAGACGACAGCTGACTTTGCCAGGGGCTTCGTCACACCAAGGAGGATAGTTAACAATTGTCAATTAGCAATTGTCAATTAATAATGAAAAGGCAAGAGACAGAAGGCGGAAGATAAGGTTATTCGAGATCTCGAAAAAGCCGAGCCGGTCGCAATTTGCAACCA
>CAZGIZ010000310.1:0-1744 GCA_964526655.1 uncultured Desulfobacteraceae bacterium
GTCCCCGTGATGTAGCGAATATTGTCAAAGTCAAAACACAAAACCGCGCCAAGCCCTCTTGCCTTTACTGCGGATTGGGCCTTTTTAAGCCGCTCTTCCCTGAGACGCTGGAAATTGACCCCGGCTTCCCAGTCAGTAGCCATAGTGCCCCAACCCGCGGCGGCGTGCCTCCTGTTATATTTCATTGCTCACCTCCTGAATAAAAGAATTTAAAAACGGGTACAAGGTATAGGGTGTAAGGTATAAGGAAAAACAAATTGATTCGGTGAAACCGTGAACCCTAAACCTTTATGGAATATAGATCTTCCGGCCCAGGGCATCTCTCGCGGCCTCTGCCAGAAATTCGCTCAAGGTGGGGTGGGGGAAACTGCTCCTGGACAGGTCCTCCAGGGTAGCCTCCAACTGGATTGCAAGGACCCCCTGGCCCACCATTTCGCCTGCATGTTCACCCAGGATATGTATGCCGAGGATCTCCCCGTATTTCTTTTCGGCAACGACCTCGATGATCCCTTCGGCCTGGGAAATGATCATACCAAAGGTGTTCATGGACAGGGGGGCCGACCCGACAACAACATCATACCCTGCATCCTTTGCCTCTCTGCCGGTCAGACCGACAGAGGCAACCTGGGGCTGTGTAAAAAGCACCCTTGGAATCGAGCGGGGGTTAAATCGACTGTCCAGGCCCATGGCGTTTTCCGCAGCGATTATGCCTTCTGTAGAGGCTGTATGGGAGTAGTGTCCCATCTCCGGCCCTGTAAGGTCCCCGATGGCATATATATTAGGCACTTTCGTCTCCATGCGCTCGTTTGTAGAGAGATATTCGCTGTTTTCGTCAAGGCCTACCGTGCTGAGTCCCAGGCCCTCAAGGGCCGCTTTCCTGTTCAGGACTATCAGCCTATCCACAATTATAGATTCCTCTTCCTCCTTCACCCTGAGCGAGGCATGAAGATCTTCCCCATTCCTTTTAAGTTCTATCAATTCGGCACTTGTTAAGACCCGGATCCCCTGATCTTTCATGACCTTTGTAAGTCGTGATCGAATGGCCTTGTCCTCTTCGTTAAGGAGGCTTTTGGCTTTTGTCGCCAGGGTGACTTCTGAGCCGAACCTCCGGAGAAATTGTCCTATCTCAATCAGCCAGCGGCTTTCGCCGAACAGGAGGACTCTCCCTGGAAGGTCATTTGTCTCAAGGAGCCCGTCACTTGTCATGACCCCCTCCAGATCGGCGCCAGGGAAGTCGGGCCTTACCCAGGTCCCGCCAGTGGCGAGGATAAGGTTCCTGTACAGGACGGCTACTCCATTGACTTCAACCTTTCCCCTTCCAGCGAGCGTGCCCCTTCCATTGAGGATTTTAACCCGGCTTTTTTGAAGCAGGCCCTTCACACCGAGCCTCATCTGGCCGATGAGGCCCTTTTGCCGCTTTTGAACAGTCGCATATGCCGGAGAAACGGAGGAGAAATTCAGCCCCATTTCCTTTCCCAGGACCAGGTCCCCTAAGATACTGGACGCAGTCATCATGTTACGAAAGGGCACGCATCCCCTGTTCATGCAGAGACCGCCCAGGTCACGGTCCTCGATTACGGCCACCCGGCCCCCTAAACCTGCCGCCCGGATCGCTGCCGGCACGCCGCCGGCTCCCCCGCCAAGGACCACTACATCATAGGTTTCGTTTTCCATTTATTTTCCCTACAAATTAAGAAAAGTGATTATAGGTCGCTCCAGTTTCCACTTGAGGTTCTGGAGAAAA
>CAZGIZ010000311.1:0-1553 GCA_964526655.1 uncultured Desulfobacteraceae bacterium
TTATAAGGGCCTCGATATAGACCATTCGCCTCGGGATATCGAGTTTCTGTATGACTTCCTCCAGGATAAGATAGTCTTCTTTTTTCGCAGTGATTATCAGGGAATTGGTCGATTTATCGGCAACGATTTGCACTTCCTTGGATACAACCGGGGCCTTCCCTTTTTCGGTTTCCTCCGTCTGTTTTGACGGAATGGCCATCAGGACCTTTGTCAGATCCTCGGCGCTGGCGTTCTGGAGATAATAGACCCTGATATCACCTTCACCCTTAGGCGTTTCCTTATCCAATAATTTTATCAATTGCCTTACTTTAAATGTATCGACTTCGGACGCGAATATAATGAGTGTGTTTGTCCGTTCGTCAGGCACGATCGTTACATCCGGTGCGGGTTGCGCACCTTTCTTTCCCTTTGGAACCGTTCTTTTGAAAACACTGTTTAATGATTTTGCGATTACTGAGGCTGTGGCGTATTCGAGTGGGACTACGGATATCTCTTCACCCGTGCCTTCCACATCCATGACATCTATCATCTTGAGCAAACGGCCTATATTGGAGAGCACGTCGGTCACGATAAGCATGCCCGTGGGAGGATATGAGACCATTACGCTGTTCTTGGAGATAAAAGGGCCGAGCGTGTTTCTCAACTGATCGGGATCGGCATACTTGAGAGGGATTACTTGAGTTACAACCCTGTCTTCGGGCGATATGGCCTCCTGGCGAAGCTTTGTTTCAATATCCTTGGACCGGGCTTCAATAGCAGGCATGATCTTGATAATACTTCCAGCCGGGACCGTGGTAAATCCGTTTACCTCCAGCACGGATTCAAAGACCTTATAGGCCTCTTCAACAGTTATTTTGGTGGGAGAGATTATGGTTACCTTGCCCTTGACATTCGAATCAATGACAAAATTTTTGCCTGTCAGCTCGCTGATGAACTTGATAAAGAGAGCGATATCGACATTGTCGAAATCGATGGTCACATAGCGCGGTTCCCCTTCAGCGCCTTTTTGAGGTCCATTTTCATTCCCGGCCTCCTCATCCGTTGCCCTCTCTTCCACTTGAAGGGGTTGTGATTGTGCCCGTGGTTCCTTCGCGGGCTTCCCTGGAAGGGCCCCATTTTCTTTTGGCGCTACTATTGGGGCAGCAGGAGTCACTTCCCGGTCACCGGCTAAACGGGCACCCTGGGTTTGACTCCCAGATAGGAACATCACTGCGAGCAGAAATAAGACTGAGGGTATGGGCCTTCTTATTATAGACTTCATGGGAACCCCTTTGAATTTTTTATTTAGCGATTATCTCTTCAAAACCGGGCAAGTCCCTTATATTCGTAAGATCGGAATCATTCCCCGCCCAAGCCTTGACCTCATTATTAAGCGATATTGCTTTCTTTAAATAGGCAAGTCCCTGTTTCTTGTCACCCCTTATGGAGTGGAGACACGCAAGATTATAGTAGGGCTCCGCGTACCGGGGTTTCAGCCGAACAGCCTTTTCAAGGTCGCGTTCAGCCATTAGATAATCCCTGTTTTTAATATGAATGATCCCCAGGTTGTTCAG